>NZ_JAMYNR010000008.1:0-245000 GCF_040319155.1 Mesorhizobium sp. M0954
TGAGGGAGGGCGGCTACCCTCTCTCAGCGTTCCTTTCTGACCCATTCGGCAGCGAAAGTCATAAGACAAGCAATTCCAGGAAAAGTGTGAAACGGTTTTCCGTACGGAATTGCGCAAAAACAAAGAGATAGAGCGGTTCGGCGTTTCCGTGAAACGACAAACCACTCTAGCCATTGTTGTAGGGGAAGAGCTTGAAATACGGCTGCGCTTCCTCGATCACACGGGCAACCGAGGGGCGTTGCAGCAACCGGTCGTGATAGCGCCTGACCGCAGGATATTCGTCTCCGAACGGCTCGACCTTGTTGGCGTAGAACAGCGCGGGGGCGGCAGCGCAGTCGGCCATGGTGAAGCTCGCACCCACCGTCCATGTCCTCGACCGCATGTCCTGTTCAATGATGGCGTAGGAGCTGCGCAGCTGGGCGCGGGCCTGCTCGACGCCGAACGGATCGGTCTTGCCCTCCGGCCGCAGCCGGTCGCCAACGATCTTCTGCATCGGTTCCTGGACGTAGAAGTCATAGAAGCGGTCGGCGAGCCGGGTCTGGCGAGCGAGATCGAGATCGGCGGGGATCAGTTCGACCGGCCCAGGATAATACGCGTTGAGATATTCGATGACGATCGTCGATTCCGGCACGGTCCGGTCAAGCGCTTCATCGCGCAGCACCGGCATCTTGCCGAGCGGCCACAATTTCAGAAACGCCGCGCGCGATTGTTCATTGCCGAGATCGACAACGACGGATGTGAATGGCGTGCCGTTCTCATAGAGCGCGATCAGCGGCTTCCAGCAGAAGGAGGCCAGTGGATGAAGGTGCATAATCAGGGACATTTTTGCTCCTATCTTTGGTGCTTCGTCTCGCGGGCATCCGGTGTCAAGGTTCGGCCCGCTGCTACGTGGCCCGGCTGTGGGCGACGATGGCATCGATGATCGCGGCCCAGTCGTCGGGATGCAGCTCGTGGCCGCCGCCCTCGATCCGGAGCAGCCTTGCACCGGCGACCGCGTCGGCAAGAGCGGCGCCATGCTCGACTGGAAAGATGGGATCGTCGGTGCCGTGGATAACGAGGAGCGGGATTTTCATGTTGCGCAGCCGACCCGTCCAGTGCTCGCCGCTCCCATCTTCGCCACTCTTGAGCATGAAATGATTGGTCGCACTTAGAAAACCGCCGGACCGGTCATAATCCTGTTCGACGAAAGCCCGTGTTCGCTGCTCGTCGAAAGAGTTCGCCGCACCGGTGAGCGCATGCGCGTCCTTGACGATGAAATCGACCACTTGGCCCCGGTCCGCCCAATCGACCTTGGCGCCTTCGGCCGAGTGGTTCCTATAGGCCTGGGTGGTTCCGGGCAGATGCGAAGTATCGATGCCCAGGGGCGAGCTGCTGATCACCGTCAGCGAAGTGACACGCGCCGGGTATTTCAACGCAACAAGCTGCGCGATCATGCCGCCCATCGACATGCCGACCACGTGCGCCTTTCGGATTCCATGGTCGTCAAGGACGCGGATAGCATCGTCCGCCATGTCGTCAAATGTATAAGGCGGCTCGCCCGGCGCGTACTTGGTCGAACGGCCGGTATCGCGATTGTCATAGCGGATCACGAAGCGACCCTCGCCGGCCAGCTTCCGGCAAAACGCTTCGGGCCACCAAAGCATGGAAGCCATCGCGCCCATGATCAACAACACCGCAGGATGGGCCGGATCGCCGAACGTCTGGGATGCGATTTCGGGGTGTTCGGCGTTTTTCATGGCTTTCCTCCCTGGGCTTCCAATCTGATTGCATTTTGCAATCAGTTGCACGATATTAAAACCGATACGATAATGCAACCGGTTTTGGAGATTCGCATGAACATCGATCGTCGGTCCGGATGCCCCATCAACCTGTCGCTCGAAGTGTTCGGTGACCGGTGGAGCCTGATCATCCTTCGCGACATCATCTTCGGCGGCAGACGCCACTTTCGCGAACTGCTCAACGGCTCGGTGGAGGGCATCGCCTCCAACATCCTCGCCGACCGGCTGAAGAGGCTGAAGGAGCTCGGCATGCTGACCAAGGCGGACGATCCCTCCCATAAGCAAAAAGCGATCTACAGCCTGACCGAAATGGCGATTACGCTGGTGCCGATCCTGGCGCATCTCGGCGCCTGGGGTCGCGTCTGGCTGCCGGTCAGCGAAGAGCTCTCTATCCGTGCCGAGCTTCTGGAAAAAGGCGGCCCGCCGATGTGGGACAAGTTCATGAACGAGTTGCGCCACGAGCATCTGGGTGCGTCTCCCGCCCCATCTGGACCCACCGTCCGCGCGACTTTGCAGGCCGGATACGATGCGGTCGTCGCCCGCAAGGCGGAGCGAGTCGGCTGCGACCCGGCGCCATGACCAACTTATTTTCCCAATTGCGGGCTGGCTCTGCTATCAAGGGACTGAAGATAATTTACGGATTGGATAACGCTCTTGGTCGAGAACTCTAAGGACACTGCCCGTGCGCGGGCCGATTTGCGTTTCAAGAAACAGGAAGAGGCAGCCACGGTTCGCCAGAAGGCGATGGCGGAATATGTCGCCGAGAGCGACGCTCGCCAAGCCAAGACCAACAAGCTGCGGGCGCTGCGCCTCGCCAAGGAAGCGGAAGACCTGGCCAATGCGCCTCCGGCCCCGGTGAAGAAGCCTCGGGCCAAGAAGAAATAGGCCGGCGCTCCCAGAATCCATGCTTCCTTCCGCACGCGAAACAGTTCACTCGGAGTCTGTTCTGACGGCTGATAACTGGCGCGTTCAGGAGACGGCCATGACCGCACTGACGCTCGACAAAGCCCTTGAAATCATCGCCGCCGCCTTTGCCAAGGGTGCCGAGCTCAAGCTCAGGCCGCTTGGCGTCTCGGTGCTCGACGCCGGCGCCCATCTGGTCGCGTTCCAGCGTCAGGACGGCGCCTCGTTCCTGCGTCCGCAAATGTCGGCCGGCAAGGCCTATGGCGCGCTCGCTATCGGAATGGGCTCGCGCCGGGTGGAAGCTTTCGCCAAGGAGCGCCCGCATCTGATCGCCGGCGTCTCCGACGTGTCGGGCGGGCGCGTCCTGCCGGTCGTCGGCGGCGTGCTGATCCGTGACAACGCCGGCACGATCATCGGCGCCATCGGTATTTCCGGCGACACGTCCGACAATGATGAAACGGCGGCCATCGCCGGTGTCGAGGCGGCTGGCTTCTCCGCTGACCCGGGCTGAGTCGGGATCCTTAACTCATATTGATGTCGCGGGTGGCCGACCGCATCGACACCGAAAAGCCGGCCAGCACGTCGATCAGCGCTATGACCATCAGTGTGAAGAAAACGGAATGGGCGGCGCCCTTCACCAGCAGGAACTCGACCAGATAGGCCACAAAGACGAAGGTCGACAAAAGATGGTCCATGATCGAGGCATTTGTCGTGCGCGTCGACTTCACCACTTCGACGAACAAGAAGATCAGTGCGATCAGCACGATGAGGTCGCCGAGGGTCATCGAGAACACGCCACCCGACATCATCCGGACCGAAAACATTTCGGTGGCCCACGGATCGTCGCCGCTGCCGAATATTCCCAGAAGCCCGAGATTGTAGAGGATGAAAGGCACGATCAGCAGCGGGATGGCACCGAACATGTGGCGGCTCCGGTTGGACTGATCTTTGTAGAGTGCGCCCGGCGTTCGCCGTCAAGAATTTTCGTGCGGCCGATAAACACGGACAAAGACGGCGTGAAACAACAATGTCAGGCCCGGCTGATACGATCAGTTGTCGCAAACGCAAAAAGACCGGCCAATGGCCGGTCGCTTCGCAACCCAATAAACCGTCGAAAGCTCTATCAGCTTTCCTTCGGCTCCAGAACCTGGCGACCGCGATACATGCCGGTCTTCAGGTCGATATGGTGCGGACGGCGCATCTCGCCGGAGTTCTTGTCCTCGACATAGGTCGGGGCCTTCAGTGCGTCGGCAGAACGGCGCATGCCGCGCTTCGACGGAGAGGTTTTTCGTTTCGGAACGGCCATGGATATGCTCCACTACATGGTCAAAACGCCCCGGCGGCCCTCGTGAAAGGGCCACATCAGGGGCCGGAATCTGAGAAAGTCGGGTGCCTATACACGCCCGACGGCGTTTTGGCCAGCGTCGCCGTGTTTTTTTTTGACACTATCGCAGGCAACCGACATAGGCGCCGGCGCGGCCGGCGCGCCGTTCGATCAACGCGGCAAGCCGCCTCAGTCCCGGCCCGGGCTTCGCCGGATTGCGCACGATCGGATTCGGCAAGGTGACGGCAAGCAGCGCTGCCTGCCGGCGCGACAGCTGTTTAGCCGAGACGCCGAAATGATGCTGGGCGGCGGCCTCGATGCCGTAGATGCCCGGTCCCCATTCGGCGATGTTGAGGTAGATCTCCATGATCCGCCGTTTCGACAGCACCGCATCGAAATAGACGGCCAGCGGCAGTTCGACGACCTTACGGACCGAGCCCAACGGCCGCGACCATAGATAAAGATTCTTTACCGTCTGCATGGTGATGGTCGAGGCGCCACGTGTCATCTCGCCGGCGAGCGCATCGTCGACGACGCCGCGCAACTCGCCCAGATCGACGCCGCGATGGAAACAGAACTGCCCGTCCTCCGACATGATTATCGAATATGCCAGCACCGGCGCGACATCGTCGATGGAAACCCAGCGCCGATCGTAGCCGGAAAACGTCGCCAGGTCCTTCAGCATCAATGTCGACACCGGATGCACGAATGACGGCAGATACAGGAAGGTCAGCACCACCGGCACCAACGCCAGCACGACGGCGACGGCAATGCCGCGCCGGACCCAGCGTTGAAGACCGATGCGGCTGCCGCGTCTCGGTCTCGCCATGTCCAACCCTTCGGTTTCGTGATCGACGATCGGTTCCGCCAAGCCACCCAGTCCGCGCTACTCCCTGCCCCCGGCATAATGGCGCTTGGCTTCTTGCGCAATGTCTGAGTGTCGGCTACCGCTCCCGACCATGACGAAAGACGACCAAATGGCGTTCGAAGCTGCACTTATTGCCCGGGCAGTTCCGCTCGAGGCGCTGCTGAGGCGGTTGCTCGACGGACGGACGCTTTCGGGCGAGGTCGCGCGGCCCGAACGCCTGATGGCGGCAATGCGACATGGCGTGCTGAACGGCGGCAAACGACTGCGTCCCTTCCTGGTCATGGAAAGTGCTGCACTGTTTTCAGCCGACGGCGAGGCGGCGCTGCGCGTCGCGGCGGCGCTCGAATGCGTGCACTGCTATTCGCTCATCCATGACGATCTGCCGGCCATGGACGACGACGATTTGCGCCGCGGCCAGCCGACCGTGCACAGGGCTTTCGATGAGGCGACCGCCATTCTTGCGGGCGACGCCTTGCTGACACTTGCCTTCGACATCCTTGCCGACGAGGCGACAATGCTGCCGGCCGAGCGCAGGGCAACGCTGGTGCTGGCACTGGCCCGCGCCGCCGGGGCGGGAAGCATGGTCGGCGGCCAGATGCTCGATCTCGAAGCCGAACAAAGCCGGCCGGACGAGGCCGGCATCATCCGGCTTCAGGCGATGAAAACCGGTGCGCTGATCCGCTTTGCCTGCGAAGCGGGCGCTATCCTTGCCGGCGCGCCGTCGGGCGACCGCGAAAGGCTGGCCGAGTTCGGCTCGGCGATCGGGCTTGCCTTTCAGCTTGCCGACGATCTGCTCGACCTGACCGCCGACGCGCATCAGATGGGCAAGGCGACCGGCAAGGATGCCGCGGCCGGCAAGGCGACGCTGGTCGCGCTGCACGGACCGGACTGGGCGCGGGGCCAGCTCCATGGCCTCGTTGACCAGGCTCATGCGTTGCTCGAACCTTTTGGCGAGCAAGCTGCGCTTCTGAAACAAGCGGCGCAGTTCGTAGCGGCCCGCAACAATTAAGCGCGCCCCTATGGCGCGCCGGAGAATTGGCGACTGATCGGCCGAACGTCCTCGCAACCGGCCGATCGGGATCATTTCCGGCGATGTCGGACCACATGGACCCGCCACACCAGTTGCCGAGCCATTCTTCAGCCTCGCGGCAGGGTTCCGCGGCTCGGGTGGACAGCGGTCAGCCTTCGCCAGTTGTCTTTTCCACCACGGGCTGCGGAACCGGTTCCATCTCGGCCGCCGCCTCGACCGCCCGCGCCTCGGCCGGCTTGCGCCGGTTGCGGATGAAGGCGGCGATGCGGTCGCGGATTTCGCCGGCGCTGAGAAACACCGGAACGCGCGCCACCGGCGCGGTCGGCTCAAAGGACAGGCCAAGGCCGGTGATCCTGCCCTTGTCGTCGACGTCGCGGACGATCAGCTCGATCGGACCGAGCAGCACGCGGTCGGCGTATTCGGCGTGGCCGCCGAGCCGGGTAGTGACCAGGTCGCCAATGCTGAGCTTGCGTTCCGCTTCGGTCAGGCCCGGCGCGTAGGCGGTCTCCAGTTCCTCGGCGGGGCGTGACGGATCGACGGCGAAGGCGCCGAAGAAATCCGCGTCCTCGGGATCGACCACGGCACGGCTGGCGAACAGCTTGTCGAGCAGGCGCGGATAGCGGTCCGGCACGAAGATGTAGACATGGTCGCCGGTCGCGAGCCGGCCCATATCCTGGAAGCGCATCGAGCGTCCGTCGCGCAGCACCAGCGACGGCCGCGCCCAGCGCGGAATGCGTTCGCCGCGCGCCACCGGGCTGCCAGGTGCCACGCGGTAGGCGAGAAGCTCATGATGGGCGGAGCCCGGCAGTTCCAATTCGACCTTGTCGAGCGGTCCCAGGCGGGCCGGCACGATAAGGCCGAGACGGCGCGCCAGCGGCCCGACGGTCCATCCCTGGATGATCAGCGAGACCAGCACGATGATGAAGGCAGTGTTGAAGATGAGGCGGCCGTTCTCAAGACCGCCGAGCAGCGGCGTGATGGCAAGCAGGATCGACACGGCACCGCGCAGGCCAACCCACGAGACGAAGGCGACTTCCGGGCGTGGCAGACGGAACGGCACCAGGCAGAGCCAGACGGCGATTGGCCGTGCCACAAATACCAGGAACAGGCCGAGCAGCACTGCCGGCACCAGGATCGCCGGAAATTGTGAAGGCGTCGCGAACAGGCCGAGGATCAGGAACATGATGATCTGCGCCAGCCACGACATGCCGTCCTGGAAGCGCTTGAGGATGGTCACGGCCCGGATATCGGAATTGCCGGCAATCAGGCCTGCGAGATAGACCGCCAGGAAGCCGGAGCCGCCGACGGCACCGGCGGCAGCGAACACCATAAGCGACAGCGTCAGCACGAAGATCGGCAGCAGGCCGTGATCGAGATTGAGGCGATCGACAAGGCGCACGATGGCCATGCCGCCGAGAATGCCGATGACCGCGCCGAGCCCCATGTTGACAAGGAAGCCGACGGCAAGATCGGTGACCAGCACCTTGGCCTCGGGGTGGGTATTGGCGGCGATGACCTCGACCAGCGTGATGG
Source organism: Mesorhizobium sp. M0954 (assembly GCF_040319155.1). Taxonomy (NCBI): domain Bacteria; kingdom Pseudomonadati; phylum Pseudomonadota; class Alphaproteobacteria; order Hyphomicrobiales; family Phyllobacteriaceae; genus Mesorhizobium; species Mesorhizobium sp. M0954. Next base: position 7,437 of record NZ_JAMYNR010000008.1, read on the forward strand.
TCAGGAAGATGGCGATCGGGTCATTTGTGCCGGATTCCACCTCGAGCGTGGACCGCACGCGCTCGCGCAAATTGATCTCGCCGGCGCGCAGCAGGAAGAACACCGCCGCGGCGTCGGTCGAGGCGACGGCGGCACCGAGCAGGAAGGATTCCAGCCAGGTCAGGTCGAGCAGATAATAGGCGGCGGCGCCGAAGAGCCCGGTGGTCAAAAGGACGCCGAATGTGGCCAGCGACAGCGCCGGCCCGGCCGCCTGCCGCAAGGCGTTGAGCGGTGTGCCGAAGCCGGAATCGAAAAGGATGACCGCCAGCGCCAATGAGCCGGCAAAATAAGCAACTCGGGCATTGTCGAAATGGATGCCGAGACCGTCGGTTCCGGTGGCGAGGCCGATGCAGAGAAACAGCAGCAGGAGAGGGGCGCCGAAACGGAAGGCGATCAGGCTTGAAAACGCGGCGGCAACGACAAGTGCTGCGCCAACGAGCGTCACAAGATAGATACCATGCTCCATTCGTTGGTCGCCCCTAGTCGATATGCTCCGGCATCACGGGAGAGTGGGGCGAAGACATGGCCGCTGCAAGGCAGCAGCGTGGCTTTTTGCCCCACGCTGCCGATCGTCGAAAGTTTTGGCACCCCCGAGCAGCGGAGCGTGCCTTGGCGGTTCGTGCTGCAATGAAAAACGCCCGGACTGAGCCGGGCGTCTCCAGGTCGAGAAGCTGGCTCTGCGATCAGGCGATGGTCTTGCCGAAGGCGACGGCGGTATCGCCCATGCGGTTGGAAAAGCCCCACTCATTGTCGTACCACGACAGCACCGAAACGAAGTTGCCGTCCATGACCTTGGTCTGGTCGAGCGCCACGATCGAGGAATGCGGATCATGGTTGAAGTCGATCGAAACATTGGGGTGACGGGTAACGGCGAGGATGCCCTTCAGCTTGCCGTTCGAGGCGGCGATCACCGCGTCATTGATCTCCTGGACGGTGGTCGGCCGTTTGGCGATAAACTTGAAATCGACGAGCGAGACGTTCGGGGTCGGCACGCGGATGGAGATGCCGTCGAGCTTGCCCTTGAGTTCGGGCAGTACCAGGCCAATGGCCTTGGCAGCACCGGTCGAGGTCGGAATCTGCGACAGCGCGGCGGCGCGGGCGCGGTAGAGGTCCTTGTGCATGGTGTCCAGCGTCGGCTGGTCGCCGGTGTAGGAATGGATCGTCGTCATCATGCCCTTCTCGATGCCGACCGCCTCATCCAGCACGGCCGCCAGCGGCGCCAGGCAGTTGGTGGTGCAGGAGGCGTTCGAGATGACGATGTGGTCCTTGGTCAGCTTGTCGTGATTGATGCCATAGACGACGGTGAGATCGGCGCCCTCTGCCGGAGCGGAGACGAGAACGCGCTTGGCACCGGCGGTCAGATGGGCGACGGCCTTGTCGCGGGCGGTGAAGATGCCGGTGCATTCGAGCGCGATGTCGATGCCAAGCTCCTTCCAGGGCAGTTGCGTCGGATCCTTGATCGCGGTGACCTTGAATTTTTCCTTGCCGACGATGATCTGGTCGCCGTCAACCGTCACCTCATGCGGAAAGCGGCCATGCACGCTGTCGAAGCGCAGCAGATGCGCGTTGGTCTCGACCGGGCCGAGATCGTTGACCGCGACGACGTCGATATCCTTGCGGCCGGATTCATGGATGGCGCGCAGGATGTTGCGGCCGATGCGGCCGAATCCGTTGATGGCAACTCTGACGGTCATTGTTCTCTCCCTGGGAGTTGGAGGCCGAAGATCAAGTCCGCAGCTTCATAACGGCGGACGGGCAAAGAATCCAGCCGCCGAGGCGTGGATTTAAATCGATTAGTGCTCCACCGCCCGGCAAAACCGCTATGCCAGCCTTTGCCGGGCGAGGCTCACTTTCATTTGCCATGCAGACGGGCTTCCGCCGCCTTCACCGTTGCCTCGGCTGTGATGCCGAAATGCGGGTAGAGCTGTTCGATGGTGCCGGAGGCGCCGAAGCCGGTCATGCCGACAAAGATGCCGTCGGTGCCGATGAAGTGATCCCAGCCCTGACGGATGCCGGCTTCGATGGCAATCTTGAGCGGCGCATTGCCGATCGTCCTGCTGCGATAGTCGGCGCTCTGCTTGTCGAACAATTCGAAACACGGCACCGAGACGACGCGGGTCGCGTGGCCGTGCTTTTCCAAGGCCTCGCGGGCGGCCAGCGCGATCTCGACCTCGGAGCCCGACGCGAAGATCGTCACCGCCGCCTCGCCACTGGCGGCGGCAAGTTCATAGGCGCCGCGGCTGGAGAGGTTTTCCGCAACGAAGTCGTTGCGTACCGTCGGCAGGTTCTGCCGGGTCAGCGCCAATGTCGAAGGCGTCTTTTCCGACTCAATGGCCAACTGCCAGCATTCCGCGGTTTCCACCGCATCGGCGGGGCGGAAGACATTGTGGTTCGGAATGGCGCGAAGTGCTGCCAGATGCTCGACCGGCTGATGGGTCGGGCCGTCTTCGCCAAGGCCGATGGAATCATGGGTCATGACGAAGATCGAGCGGATGCCCATCAGCGAAGCAAGCCGCATCGCCGGACGGGCATAGTCGGAAAAGCACATGAAAGTGCCGCCATAGGCGATAATGCCGCCATGCAATGTCAGCCCGTTGAGCGCGGCCGCCATGCCGTGCTCGCGAACGCCGTAATGAACGTAGCGCTGGCCGTAATCGTCGGCGGTGATGTTCTTGGTCTGGCTGGTCTTGGTGTTGTTGGAGCCGGTCAAATCGGCCGAGCCGCCGATGGTTTCGGGCACGGCGCCGTTGATGACCTCCAGCGCCATTTCCGATGACTTACGGGTGGCGACCTTCGGCTTGTCGGCGGCGAGCTTCTTCTTGTAATCGCCAATGACGGCGTCGAAGTTGGCCGGCAGCGTGCCACTGATGCGGCGTTCGAACTCGCTGCGCAATTTGGCATCAGCCTTGGCAAGGCGGCTTTCCCAGTCGGTGCGCGCCTTGACGCCTGTCCGCCCGGCGGTACGCCATGCGTCGAGGATATCGGCCGGAACCTCGAAGGGCGGATAATCCCAGTCGAAGAATTTTCTGGCGCCAGCGATTTCCTCGGCGCCGAGCGGCGAGCCATGCGCCTTGTTGGTGCCGGCCTTGGTCGGCGCGCCGAAGCCGATGGTCGTCTTGCAGGCGATCATCGTCGGCTTGTCGGAGTGGCGGGCCGCTTCGATGGCATAGGCGATCGCTTCCGGGTCCTGGCCGTCGATATGGCTGGCATTCCAGCCGGACGCCTGGAAGCGGGCGACCTGATCGGTGTTATCGGCGAGCGACACCGGGCCATCGATCGAGATGTTGTTGTTGTCCCAGAAGACGATCAGCTTGTTCAGTTTCAGATGCCCGGCAAGCGCGATGGCTTCCTGGGATACGCCTTCCATCAGGCAGCCGTCGCCGGCCAGCACATAGGTGTAGTGGTCGACGAGATCTTTGCCGAAAGCGGCATTCATGATGCGCTCGCCGAGCGCGAAGCCGACCGAATTGGCAAGGCCCTGGCCGAGTGGGCCGGTCGTCGTCTCAATGCCCGCGGCATGGCCGTATTCCGGGTGGCCCGCCGTCCTCGACCCCAATTGGCGGAACTGCTTGATCTGGTCGATGGTGATGTCTTCGTAGCCGGTCAGATAGAGCAGCGAGTAAAGCAGCATCGATCCGTGGCCGGCCGACAGGATAAAGCGGTCGCGGTCCGGCCAATGCGGGTTTTTCGGATCGTATTTGAGAAAGCGGGTGAACAGCACCGTGGCGATGTCGGCGCAGCCCATGGGCAGTCCGGGGTGGCCGGAATTTGCCTTCTCGACGGCGTCCATGGCGAGAAAACGGATCGCATTGGCCATCCGGTCATGTTGTTCGCGCGAGGTCATGCTTCCTCCAAAATGGGGGTTTGGGCCTTGGGAAAGCCCTTGAAAAGGGTGCGCGACACATAGCAGGCGCGGCCTTTTAGTCAACAAATCGGTGTGCTTTTGCCGGTCTTGTGATGGCCGTGCGCGACTTACATTAGCGTTAGCAGGGGACAGTCGCGACAGCTTTATTGACGTGCGGTTCACACGACGCGTAATGTTTCAGGGATAACGCGTTCTGAACGTGGATGATTCGGTGATGGGCAGGGCGCAGGACGAAAGCCATGACCGGGGAAACGACCCTCAAGGAAGTCATTGCCAGGCTGGGTAAGGCCATCGAAGGGCTGGAAAACGCCGTCGCGGCCAAGCTTGAGCATGAGCGGGACTATTCGGAAGCCGAGGCCGAAGTGCAGCGGATGAACGCCGACCGCTCGCGGCTGGCGCAGGAGCTCGACAATTCCGAGGCCCGCGCCGAACGGCTGGAAGATGCCAACAAGGAAGTGTCGCGAAGGCTGGTGACAGCTATGGAAACCATCCGCGCGGTACTGGACAGGTAGGCCAATGGCACAAGTCACGGTTTCCATCGACGGCAAGCAGTATCGGATGGCCTGCGACGAGGGCCAGGAAGAGCATCTGATCGATCTTGCCGAGCGCTTCGACCGCTATGTCTCGCATCTGAAGGATTCTTTTGGCGAGATCGGCGACCAGCGGCTGACCGTGATGGCCGGCATCATGGTCATGGACGAGCTTTCGGAACTGCAGAAGCGGGTCAAGGGCATGGAAAGCGAAGTGCTGACGCTGCGCAAGACGCGCGACGACGCACTGACCAAGGCCGACAAGAACGATTCCGTGCTGACCGGGGCGCTCGGCGCACTGGCCCAGCGCATGGAAGACCTGGCGACGACGCTGGCAGTGAACAAGGCCTGAACCAGCGCAGCGAAAATTCCTGCTGCATTTGCCGAGAAGCAATGAAAATATTTCGCCGCCGGCCTTGATGCCGGCGCAACAGGCGTTTGAAGGATGACGCCGGAGTGATAGAAAGGCAAAAGCAGCGCCGGGCAACGCCGGCTGCGATCTGCACGCACAGGGTAAGGGACACGTCATGAGCCTTCGCATCAACGATATCGCACCGGACTTCACCGCTGAGACCACGCAAGGACCGATCAGCTTCCATGAATGGATCGGCGACGGCTGGGCGGTATTGTTCAGCCATCCGAAGAACTTTACGCCGGTTTGCACGACCGAACTCGGCACAATGGCCGGGCTCGAAGGCGAGTTCAGGAAGCGCAACGTCAAGATCATCGGCATCTCGGTCGATCCCGTCCAAAGCCATGAAAAGTGGCAGAACGACATCAAGACCGCGACCGGTCATTCGGTGAACTACCCGCTGATCGGCGACAAGGATCTCAAGGTCGCCAAGCTTTACGAGATGCTGCCGGCGGGTGCCGGCGAGAGCTCGGAAGGCCGCACGCCCGCCGACAATGCCACGGTGCGTTCGGTTTACGTCATCGGGCCCGACAAGAAGATCAAGCTGGTTCTCACCTACCCGATGACGACGGGCCGCAACTTCGACGAAATCCTGCGCGCCATCGATTCCATGCAGCTGACCGCCAAGCACCAGGTGGCGACGCCGGCGAACTGGAAGCAGGGCGAGGACGTCATCATCACCGCTGCCGTCTCGAATGAGGATGCCATCAAGCGCTTCGGCGCCTATGAGACGATCCTGCCATATCTCAGGAAAACCAAGCAGCCTTCCGCCTGAGCAGGCAGAGGCGGCACAGAGAGTTTTCGGTTTTCCTGGCCGTGTGAGCATGGGGTGCTTGACGATGCCTGGTTGACGGACAACCATGCCTTTAATTTGCCGTGGCAGAGAAAATCCTTCCTGCCGTGGTGAGGGGCGAAGGAGGCTGGATTGGACGCATTATCGGCCAGGTCGCAGGTCACCGGCTTCTATGACAAGCCGAGCGGGTCCGTCCAGTATGTGGTCGCCGACATGGCGACCCGCAAATGCGCCATCATCGATCCGGTGCTCGACTTCGACGAAAGGTCCGGTGCAACGGCAACGAAAAACGCCGACGCCCTGCTCGACTTCGTCAGGGAAAGCGGGCTGGAGGTCGAGTGGATCCTCGACACGCATCCGCATGCGGATCATTTCTCCGCCGCCCATTATCTGAGGGGGAGAACCGGAGCGCCGACGGCAATCGGCGAGAAGGTCATCGACGTCCAGAAATTGTGGAAGGTGATCTACAACTGGCCGGAATTCCCCGCCGACGGTTCGCAATGGGACAGGCTGTTCGCCAACGGCGCAACTTTTTCGGTCGGCGGCATTGCGGCAAGAGTGCTGTTCTCGCCGGGCCACACACTGGCCTCGATCACTTACGTCATTGGCGACGCCGCCTTCATCCACGACACGCTGTTCATGCCGGACAGCGGCACCGCAAGGACAGACTTTCCGGGCGGCAGTGCCGAGCGGCTCTGGCGTTCGATCGAGGACATCCTGGCGCTGCCGGACGAGACACGTCTGTTCGTCGGTCACGACTACCAGCCGGGCGGTCGCGAAGCGCGGTGGGAAAGCACGGTCGCGGAGCAGAAAGCCGGCAACATCCATGTTGCCGGCTGCAAGACGGAAGCCGACTTCGTCGCGCTCCGCCAAGCCCGCGACAGGACGTTGCCGATGCCGCGGCTGATCCTGCACGCGCTGCAGGTCAATATGAATGGCGGACGCCTGCCGGAACCGGAATCCAACGGGCAGCGCTATCTGAAGTTTCCGCTCGATTGCCTGTGAGAGGATGGGTCGCTGGCACTACAATGCCATTCAGACTCGGCGCCGCCCTCATCGTTCTGCGATGGTCATCCAAGCTATTGATCCTGATTCGATTTTTGCGATGTTTGAATCCGATAGGTCTATGCGGGACGACGGTGGCGGCAGCCGGATGAGGAGCAGCGCAGACGCCAGCCAGTCGAGCGTCAGGGTTTTGTTCGGCGGGCTAAATGTTCATACGTGATTTGCCAAGGATCGCTCTCGGAAGATCTTTCCTCGCCGATCCAATGGAAGCTGGTGGCAGTGATCTCGGTGAAACGCCATCGAGTTTGCAGACCGCGCGAGTCATTGCCGAGCTGGACAATGTCCTTACCCTCGGCCCGCCCGATCTGGCGCGAGTGATCCCGGTTGAGCGGGTCGTTCCATATGATATGCCAGCCATCGATCCCAGGGTCGAAGATGCGCAAGGTTGTGCCATACATCGCGGACGGAGCAGGGCGCTTGGGCCTGATCCAAACGTCCTGAATCGCGCGGCCTTCGAGCACCCAGCCAAAATGGCATTCGCCATCCCATTTCTGGATTGTGCCGTCGTCGAGGTAGTGGACCGAGTCCATCTCCCAGCTTCCAATTAGCCATCCATACAGGGCCATGTCTTTCGCTCGATCGGCTGGCGGACCGTCGGATCCGAGGGCGGCCAGAAACGGAGAAATCGTCATCACGACACTGCCTTTCGTTTCCAATAGACGAACTCAACTGCCCGGCGCAGCCCGGCGGACCGTTGTCGCGCCCGCCTGCCGCAAGCGCCGGGTTGTGGAATGCCGCGGTCGGCGCCGCAACATTGCCGCCACAGCTTGCAGCCTTGCGGTTTTCAGGGCTTGGGGAAAATTGCGACAATGCCGCTATCAATGAGATCGTCTGGGGACGCCTGGCAAGGCTACTGAGCAGTTAGGGCGACGGATCGGACATCCGCGAAGGCGCCGCGGAACCGGCAACCCGCTAATGCATGTCGCGCAAAAGTGTGCAGCGGTTTGGCGATAACGACATGCATAAAAACAAGAATCTAAAGCGCGTCGCACAAGGCCGGCCCGAACGCGACGCGCTTTAGAAAAAAAACGGCGGCGCCAGTTACCTGACGCCGCCGTTATTTGTTTCTACCGGAGGGCCTTACGCCGCCGGCTGCGCCTCGATGGTGCGCAGCGCCTGCGTCTGGCGCTTGGCTGCGGCCTTGACCGCGTCCTGCACCTTCTCGAAGGCGCGCACCTCGATCTGGCGCACGCGCTCGCGGCTGATATCGAACTCGGCCGACAACTCTTCAAGCGTCAACGGCTCATCGGCGAGGCGGCGCGCCTCGAAGATGCGGCGTTCGCGGTCGTTGAGCACGGCAAGAGCGCCCGACAGCATGCCGCGCCGGTTTTCCAGCTCGTCCTGCTCGATCAGCATCTCTTCCTGGCTTTCGTGGTCGTCGACCAGCCAGTCCTGCCATTCGCCGGACTCGCCTTCACTGGCCCGGATGGGCGCATTGAGCGAGGCGTCGCCCGACAGGCGGCGGTTCATCGACACGACTTCCGCTTCCGAGACGTTCAGCCGGGTGGCAATCTCGGTGATCTGATCGGGCTTCAAATCGCCTTCGTCGAGCGCCTGGATCTTGCCCTTCACCTTGCGCAGGTTGAAGAACAGGCGCTTCTGGTTGGCGGTGGTGCCCATCTTGACCAGGCTCCACGAGCGCAGGATGTATTCCTGGATCGAGGCCTTGATCCACCACATCGCATAGGTGGCGAGACGGAAGCCGCGCTCCGGTTCGAATTTCTTGACGGCCTGCATCAGGCCGACATTGCCTTCCGAGATCACCTCGCCGATCGGCAGGCCATAGCCGCGATAGCCCATGGCGATCTTGGCGACGAGCCGAAGGTGGCTGGTGACGAGCTTGTGCGCAGCTGTGGTGTCCTCATGCTCGGCATAGCGCTTGGCGAGCATGTACTCTTCCTGCGGCTGAAGCATCGGAAAGCGGCGGATTTCTTCCAGGTAGCGGCTGAGACCGCCTTCGCCGGAAACGATACTGGGTAATGACTGGGCCATGATAGCGCCCCCTCTCTATTGGAGTGATGCCCCCGAAACGCGGCGGGCATGTGGCGCGAATGCCAAAGGCACATTCGCGCCAACCGACATATATAGGAACAAAACCAGAAAGACAGGCATTTGTTCAACACGAAACAGTGTGTCACGTTGAAGTGAACAACGCCGGTCAGGTTTTCAGGTGGTTGGTTCAGAGCTTGCGGAAGCCGTCGACGAGTTCCTCCATGTCCCACGGTATCGGTGCTTCGAACCTCATCGTTAGATGGGTATCGGGATGGCGAAATGCAAGGAGGCGGGCGTGCAAAGCTTGTCGCGGAAACGCCTTTACCTCGCTTCTTAGCGGCTCGGGCAACCGATTGGCCTTGGTGCGGAAAGCCTGGCCGTATTCGGGGTCGCCAATCACCGGATGGCCGATATGGGCCATGTGGACGCGTATCTGGTGAGTGCGACCGGTTTCCAGTCGGCATTCGACCAGGCTCGCCGTGGCGAATTCCTGCTGCTGCTCGCCAAAGCGCTCAACGACGGTGAAATGCGTGACGGCGTGGCGGGCATCGTCGCGGCCTTGCGGCACCACAGCGCGGCGTACCCGGTCGGCGGCGCGGCCGAGCGGCGCGTCGACCGTCCCGGTCGGCCTTGCCGGTATGCCCCAGACCAACGCCAGATAGGCGCGCTCGAGATCGCCGGTCAGGCCGTGGTCGGCAAAGGCCTCCGACAACGCCTTGTGGGCGCGATCGGTCTTGGCGACGACCATGACGCCGCTGGTCTCCTTATCGAGGCGATGGACGATGCCCGGCCGTCTCACCCCGCCGATGCCAGACAGGCTGTCGCCGCAATGATGGATCAGCGCGTTGACCAGCGTGCCGGTCCAGTTGCCGGCGCCGGGATGCACGACCAGCCCGGCCGGCTTGTTGATGACGATCAGCTCGCTGTCCTCGTAGAGGACGTCCAGCGCAATATCTTCGCCTTGCGGCGCCGCTGGTTCCGGCTCCGGCATATCAACCGACACGCTGTCACCTTGCGCCATCTTGCGCTTCGTTTCGCTGGCTGGCTTGCCGCCGATCCTGACGGCGCCCTGCTTTATCAGCATCTGTACCCGGCTGCGCGACATGTCGGGGCCGAGCCTGGCCGCCAGCCATTGGTCGAGCCGCTGGCCGGCCGCATCAGCGCCCGCCTCCAGGACGATCGGTCCGGCCCCTATTAATTGTCTGACCACTTCGTTATGAGCGCTCATCGAAAACAGTTCCGGAATCTGCTGCCATGGCCCGGCCGCTTGCCGACGAAGACGAGGAAAAGCCGCTCGACCCCGAGGTCGAAAAGGTGCGGAGGAAGCTCGTCCGCTTCGTCGCCATCAATCTCGGCCTGCTGTTCCTCGCCCTTATGGTGGTGATCGCGGCACTTGTCTACAAAGCGCGCAACGCGCCGCCTGCCGCCCCTCCGCTAAGCAGCGACATCCAGGTGCCGATCGGCGAGACGGTCAACGGCGACATCGTGCTGCCGGTCGGCGCCAGGGTGATCAGCCAATCGCTGTCCGGCAATCACCTGTCGATCGACGCAGAGCTGCCCGACGGCAGCCGCGCCATCTTCGTCTATGACATCACCGAGCGCCGCATCGTTGGCCATTTTTCGATCAGGAACAAATGACCGGTTTTGCCGAACACCGCAGCATTGCCACGGTCGCGCTTGTCGTCGCAAATTATGACGAGGCGATCTCGTGGTATGTCGACCAGCTGGGTTTTGTCCTCACCGAAGATGTCGATCTCGGCGGCGGCAAACGCTGGGTCACGATCACGCCGCGCAACGGGCAGGGTGCGCGCCTGCTTCTCGCCGAGGCATCCGGCGATGCGCAAAGGCACGCCATCGGCGGCCAGACCGGCGGCCGGGTCTTTTTGTTCCTCGAAACCGACGATTTTGCCCGCGACTATGCGCTGATGCTCGAAAAGGGCGTTGAGTTCCGTGAGGCGCCCCGGCACGAGACCTATGGCACTGTGGCGGTTTTCGCAGATCTCTATGGAAATCTCTGGGACCTGATCGAGCCAAAAAGCTAGGCTTGCAGCGGATACTTCACCGGCGCGATCGGCAGCCTTAAGCCTAGTTGCTTTTTGCCAGCCGTCAGCCTATATCGCCGGTTCTTGAACGCGCCCATCGTCTAGCGGTCAGGACACCGCCCTCTCACGGCGGGAACAGGGGTTCGATTCCCCTTGGGCGTACCAAGTCTCTCCCAGCTCTCGGCAAACCATCAATCCGATCCATCGCCTTGGGTCGCGGCGGGTTTGGCTCATTGCCGCTTCTGGCGCAGCGGAGCCGATTGCATTAGCATTGCATCGTGGGTCTTGAGGCACAGCGTTAGCGGCGCGCAGAACGTCGCGCTGAACAGGGCAGTCGATGCCACGCGGGGAGGAGCCAGATACAGAAACTACAATCGCAAGGCGTCCATCACGCTGGTCGGCACTGCCTGGAGCCGACCTGAGCTACAGCTGCCGGCGGCGGGTCGTTTTGGCGAGCTCGGCGAAGGCGCCTCTCCCTCGAAGGGTGGATGCCGGGAAGGCCCTTAGCACCGGCCAGCGAAAGCTGCGCGCGACGCGCATGGCTGGGCTCTAAACGCGCCATACTCCAGTTGCAGTATCGTAGCTTCTTTGCCGTTCGAATTTCTCTCAGTCATGGCTTCGCACGATACCAAGATATGCTGCGAACGACACATCCACGGCGGGCTCAACCATTCGATCTATTCCGGCAAGCCGAAAAGTGTTTGCGCGCCTGCTATTCCTCCGAGCGGATGACTGCCCATGGCGATCATCCGCTCGGTAGTTTCTGCCTCGAACACTGTCGACGCGAGCACCGTCCGTCCCAACGGCTTGCACAGCCCCTCGATGCGGCTGACAAGATTTACAGCCTTGCCGATCGCGGTGAAGTCCAACCTGCCGGCAGTGCCGATATTCCCCCAGAGTATCTCGCCGACATGCAGGCCAATGCCATATCCGAGCTCAGGGCCGCCATTGCGGCGCCGAGTTTGGTTGAGATGATCTATCCCGGCGCGCGTGGCCTTCACGGCGCGTACCGCCGCGTCACATGCGGCATTTGCATCGCGCTCGCCAATCGGGAAAATCGCGAGGACGCCATCACCTATAAACTTGAGAACCTCACCACCAAATGCGTGCACCGCGCCGGCGACGCAATCGAACCAGGCATCAAGTACCAATACGATCTCGTCTGCATCATGAACCTCGGATAGATCGGTGAAACCTCGAAGGTCCGCGCACAGAAGCGCAGCCCGTATCGTCTCTCCCTTTACTCGACGAGAATGACCGTTGAGCACATGTGCTGCACTGCGCTTTCCCAAATATGCCTCGAGCAATGCGCGTTTCGCGGACCGTTCTGCGAGTGCGGTCATCGGAGCCGCAGCAAACCGGGAGATTTGCCGCAGCAGCTCTGACTGCGCCTCATCCGGAGTATGATCGAACGCCCACACCAAAGTCGGTGCGACACCGCCCGCTCGCTCGTCGAACACGATCGCCCGCGTCGTGCCAAGCCACTCCCGCAGCACGAGCCGGGGATCGGCATTCTGGCGGTCGGCGCCTATCCCCAAAGCCTCGACCACTTCACCCCCAGGCGCTCGCCAGAGCCAGATGCGGCGTGAGATAATCGGGTCGGGAGCATCCTGCGCCAGCGCGCCGGCGATGATCGGCAAGCCGTCTTCAATCAAATGCGTTGAGAGCTGCAATAGAAGTCGCCCACCGTCGCCAATATGCGCGGCGTCGTCCAGAAGGAATGAAAGCGACTTTGCGAGAAGCATGGGTAGAAGGTCACTCGGCACCGGCTTATGCTTACGCCTCGAACATCTTCTTGCAACTCCCCACATTCGCTTCAATCATGCAGGTATTCGATGCGGATGTGACCTGGAGTGAGCGATGGCGCAATCGGTTTACACAGAGATTGAGGTCGCCGCGCCACAAGCGACCGTGTTCGCGCTTTTGACGGATCCGGACCAGATCGTGCGATGGATCGGGACCGAAGCGAATTTGGATGCAACGCCGGGCGGTCTGTTCCTCGTCAATGTCGGTGGTCGCCATATGGCGCGCGGTGAGTTCACCGAAGTGATCCCGGTCCACCGTCTTGCCTACAGTTTTGGCTGGGAAGACAACGAGACCGTGCCGCCCGGCTCCAGTCATGTCGAGATCGACCTGATCGCGAGGGATGCGGGGACACTGATCCGCTTCACGCACAGCGGACTGCCGAACGCAAAGGAGCGTGACAGCCACCGAAGGGGATGGGAGCACTACCTCTCAAGGCTGAAGATCACTGCCGATGGGGGACATGTCGATCCCGACGTGCCGATGAAGAATATGTGATTTTCATCTAAGGGCCGCGGATGCCCGTAATCCGAACCAGGCGCGGCATGCGTCAACGAGGGCCCCTTTGACCTGCCGTCGCCAAACCGGCGCTCGGGAAACCCAGCGACCTGCGGGCCGCCGCACCACTACAGCTGCCGGCGACGGGTCGTTTCAGCGAGCTCGGCGAAGGCGTCCGCGATCCCGGTGCCGCTCTTGGCGCCTGCGTGGAGTTCTTGAAACTCAGCGCTTCTGGCGCAACGCCTCGGATTGAATTAGCATCCGTTCATCAAAGCTCCGGCCGCACTCCTGCAGGATGCGGAATGCGGAGCGCAGGCGAGCGAGGCCGGGCGCGGTCACATGCCGGGCGCCGATCCAAGCGCGGCTGGGCATCCGAACTTCCGTTCGGCGGCAAGACGGCGTGGCCGGGAGGAGTCAGATGCAAAAGCTGCAATCGCAAGGCGTCCATCACATCACGCTGGTCGGGGCCGGTCGCCAGACTTCCATCGATTTCTGGGAGGGCGTGCTTGGCATGCCTTTCATCTTCGAGCAGCCCAATCTCGATAAGGCAAGCGAAAGCCATCTCTATTTCGATCCGGGCGACGGCCGGCTGATCACCGTCTTCACCGACGAAAGCCGCACGCCGGTCAAGCGGCGCACGCCGACCGACACCGGCTGCGTCCATCATATCGCTTTTGCGGTGTCGCGCGTCACCTTTCTGCAGGCGGTTGCCCGGCTCGACGAGCGCGCCATCAAGCACAGCGGCGTCAAGGATCGCGGCTTCATGGACTCGATCTATTTCGAGGATCCGCTCGGCCTGCTGATCGAACTCGCCTCCTACCGTTTCGAACCACCGGCGGGCTTCACCCATGCCGACGTGCTGATGCAGGCGCACAAGATCCGCGTCGCGCGCGGCGACTACAACATCGCCGAAGTGCACCTTGCCGATGCGATCCAGGCGCTTGTCGAGCGCTCGCGCACGACCTTGTCGGAGGATCGCGCACCGAAAAATCCATACTGACGACACGCCAAACAAAGGGAGGACATAATGGCAAAGACAGCAACGAAGAGTGCGAAAAAGCCCGCCGCCAAGGCAGCCAGGCCAGGAGCGAAGCCGGCGGCCAAAGCCGCCGCCAAGTCAGCGGCGAAAGTGGCAAAGCCGGCGGCCAAGGTCTCCGCCAAGAAGCTGGCGCCGATGGCCAAGGCGAAACCGGCGAAAAAGCCCGCGCTCTCGCTCAGCATGCTGAAGCCCAGCGTCAACAATATGAGCGTTCGGGTGTTTGCACGCGCCGCCGGGCTCGATCATTCCGAGACCGACGTATGGGGTCTCACGCGCTCGCCCGAATACATGGCGCGAAACCCGGCCCATCTGACGCCGATGATCGAGGACAAGGGCCTGCCGAGAGGTGTCTTGTGGGAAAGCTGCGCCATTATGCAGTACCTCGCCAACAAGCACGGGCTGGAGAAACTATATCCCAAGGCGCCGGCCAAGCGGGCAATGATCGACAGTGCCATGTTCTACCTGATCGGGACGCTCTACCCCTATGTGGCGCGCGCCACATATCCTGTGCTGAATTTCCCGCAATATGCCGGCGAGGTCGGCCACAGCGACGCCCACCCCGACAAGAAGTCGGAAGCCCAGAAGGCCGCTATAGAAGCGATAGCCGAGCCGCTGGAGGTGTTTCACAGCTTCTTCAGGAACGGCAAGCCGTTCATCGGCGGCAAGAACCCGTCGATCGCCGACATCCGCCTGGCGGCGACGCTCGAATTCCTCGCCGTCATCGACTATGCGCTGCCCCAATGGGCAAAAGACTATATGGCGGCGATCGAGAAGAAGCTCGGCAAGGCCTATGCTGAGCCGGCCGGCGACGTGCGCGGCTATATCGCCTATGTGCGGTCGCAGGCCAACGCCTGAGGCACGTGCAGGCCGGCGATCGTCCGCACGTTCTGCGGGAGCCGGTAATGATCTGAGGTAATTCTTTCTTACTCTCCCCTGTTTGCACGATGTGGGGAGCTTAAGGTTTCGTTAACCGAAACCCTTTCTACTGGTATCCACCTCCAGCTTGCGACCACGGATGTACTGGCGCGGATGGAAAGCAAAGGTCGGCTGCTCGCCGGCCTTTGCTTATTGCAGCCCTGCCGAAGTTTGCGGCTGACGGCGCTTCACGACGCCTGAATGGCTGATGAAGCGCGTTGCCGGCATCTTGCCATCGCCGATGTGGGCCCTACCATCGAAGTAGTCCCGTCCTCGATGGCGGTTCAAGGACAGAGGCCCTGTCATGAAAAGCATTGCTGGAATGATGGTGATTGCAGGCGCCATGCTGGCGGGTGCAGCCGGTCAATCGAATGCAGCGACGCTCAACACCATGCCCGAGGTCGGGGCTGCCATCCAGGCGTGCTGGACCCCTCCGGCGAATGCCGGGAATTCCACCGTCACCCTGAGCTTCAGCTTCAGGCGCGATGGCACGCTGATCGGCCGGCCCAAGCCGACCGCCATCCGCGTCGCCGGCGAGGAGAAGACGCGCCAAGCTTTTGTCGACGCGGCGGTCGCGGCCGTGGACCATTGCCTGCCGTTGAGCTTTTCACCGGCGCTGGCTGAAGGCATCCCGGGCAAGGTGTTCACTCTGCAATTCAACTCGCCCAAACAAGAACAGGCTGCACCGCGAGTGAAGGCTTCGCCTTGATCTTTTCCGACAACCGGATTCCACTTTTCGGGACCTAATGCATGTCGCGCAAAAGCGTGCAGCGGTTTTGCGACAACGACATGCATTAGACAAGAACCTAAGCGCGTCGCATGACGCCCGGTCGACCGCGATGCGCTTTAGTGGCGCCTTCGTCTCGCCTCGACATGTCGCGCCAGTTCCGGCACCTCGAAGACATAGTCGCTCCAAGCCGATTCCGGTATCTGGCCGGCGAGATAGCACTCCAGCAAAAGCCTCTGCTCGTGGTCGAGTGGCCTCGGTGCGCGTTCATGGTCCAACCAAAGTGAATGGAACAGATTCCTGGTCAGGTCCGCGACAGTGAAGTGGATCGACATTTGCGGTCTCCTCCTTTGGCCGCTCAACGCCGATCCCAGGGCTAAGGTTTCAGCGACGGCCGGCCGGTAACGCCGGATTGATCGCGATGCCGAACCCGCCGCGCGCATCAAACTTCGCCGTGGCGGGCGTCCGCCGGCGTTGCTGCCGGTTCGTCTCAATCTTGAAATAAAAATGTAATATTGAATTTACACGAGTAGATCTAATACACTAGAGCTAAAGTCTCTGGTGGCGGTTTGATCTACTTCAATTAGGAAAAACTGATTTAGCTAGTACTTATCCATAGTCGACAAAGAAATCATGTTCTCGGTGCAACAAGGATAATGGTCGTTCCAATGACACGCTTCTGGCCCCTCACGATTCTGATGCTGGTGTCGGCAATAGCCGTTGCGCTCGGCACATCCTTCTCCTACGCGGATAGCTGCGGTGCCATCAGGAGCCAATTGCTTTCGGCGGGGCGCAGCGGCGGGACCAGCCCCGAGCTTGCCCAACTGCGCCGGCAACTCGCCGCGATTCAAAAGCTTGAGAGACAACGCAGATGCGCAGCGAAAACCGCCGGCTTCTTCTTCAATCCCTGCGCCGACCTGGTCAGCAGCAAGGCGGAGGTGCAACGGCAGATCGCCAGACTGTCGAATTCGAGCAGGGACACGTCCGGACTGAAGGCCAGGTTTGTCGCGCTGGGCTGCGCCGCCCCCGCTGCCAAGAAACAGCCGGCGCAGCAACGCCCGGCACCCAAGGCCCAGTCCGCAGGCACAACAATTGGCGGCAATCGGATGCTGTTTTGCGTTCGCTTGTCGGACGGATATTTCTTCCCCGCGCCAAAATCGCAGTTCGCCAAGAGCGACGATCTGAAGGAAACGGTCGATCAGTGTCGCTACATCTGCGACGATGCCGGCGTCGACCTCTATACGCTGAGCGACGCCACTCGCGAGACCGAGGAGATGGTCGCGCTCGAGTCGGGAAAACCCTATGTGGAGCTACCTGCCGCGTTCCGGTACCGCGACGACGCGAACTTCAAGGCCTGTGACGTCAAGCGCTATTACCAGCGCGTTGCCGAACTCAGGGCACGAACCGTGACACCGGCCAACATGAGCAACGCCATCATTCCGTTGCCGACCGCAAAGCCGGATCTTGGCGTCGTCGCGGAAATTCCTGAATCCGGGATCGAAACTGCCGGTGCGGCTCTCGCAGGGGCAAAAACGTCGGTTTTCGAGGTGCCAGGGACTGCCCAGCATCAGTCGATCGAGAAAGCGATCGGCGCGCGGCCGGTGAGAGTGGTCGGGCCGGCCTTTTTCCCGGCGGACTGACCAGGGCGGGCGATGTTCCGAGACGGCTGGCCGGATAGCCGCTTCAAGGCCTGGAGCCGTGCGCATCGACCGACGTCGGCTGGTTATTCGCAGACCATGCGGGCCCGTTTACCGGGCTCGCTGACATTCTTGCAAGTTAGCGGCTTCGTCGACTCCGGCGACAGCATGGGCGGGTTGTTGGTGACCCTCCTCCGAGGCGTTGCAACGGAAGCCGCGCTCCTGCGCACCGCCGGCCTTTTCGGCGTTTGCGGCGCCACTGGAAAGACGTCGGTCTCCAGTTGCGACTGTTCGGCTTGCGCCTGCGGCGAAGGCCTGTCCCAGAAACGGCGAACATCGAGCGGCTTGGGAATGATGACGGTGCCGTCATAGCTGCGCGCGCAGCCGCTTCCCAGAGGCAGCGCCAGGCACAGGAAGACAGGCAGAATCCGTCGAGACATCAGCAATACCCCTGCAAGCTTATAACGCTGCTTCGGCCTAACCGACAACCGGCGGAATAGGGCGAAGGGAGTAGATACCGTGAAGTAGAAGTCGTCGCACTTCCAGTGGAAGGCGTTGCTCGAAGATCGAGCGCCGGGTCGGGCGCGGATGGAGGTCCAGCGCGAGTTAGAACCTTGCGATTCGTCAACGCTTCCAGCGTAAGGCCATGGTGCGATCGCACCATACCAAAGCCGCGCTCAGTGGCGACAATGGGATATTCGAAGTTCCGCTCCTCCAGTTACGGGCGGGAGCAGCGACCGCCGGCAAGAAACAGGGTCAGATTTACCCCAACGGACCTGTTTCGGCGATGGCGCGGCCATGACACGTTCTGGCTGCATGCAACGCGCTCCCGTCCGGCTTTTTTCTTTTAAAGCCGGTGGCTGCGATCGCCGAGCAGACGATGCCGGCCGGAATTCACGCAAGCTGCTGATTCCAGCGGCAAACCGCGGCCCATGCCGACAAAAGCCCGCGGCCGCTCCTTCTTAACCCGGCTGGACGTCGTTACCGGAGCGACATGAAACTGTCATGCGACTGTAATAATCGGGGGCTATTGGCCTCAGCGGGCGCCGGAGGAATGGCGCCGAGAGACCATATTCCGAACAGGAGCAGGCCACATGAGACATTTCATCCGCTCGGCGGCCGTTGCGATTGCAATGGCTGCGGCGACGACCACCCTCACCCTGTCCGCCGCGCTCGCCGCGGACATCTCCGGCGCCGGCGCCACCTTCCCCTACCCGATCTATGCGAAGTGGGCCGACACCTACAAGAAAGACACCGGCGTTGGCCTTAACTACCAGTCGATCGGTTCCGGCGGCGGCATCAAGCAGATCAAGGCCAAGACCGTTACCTTCGGCGCTTCGGATGCGCCGCTCAAGGGCGACGAGCTTGAAGCGACCGGACTGGCTCAGTTCCCGATGGTGATGGGCGGCATCGTTCCCGTCGTCAATCTCGAAGGCATCAAGCCGGGCGAGTTGGTTCTCGACGGCCCGACGCTGGCCGACATCTTCCTCGGCAAGATCACGAGCTGGGATGACGAAGCGATCAAGAAGCTCAATCCCGACGTCAAGCTGCCTTCGCAGGCGATCGCGGTCGTTCACCGTTCCGATGGTTCGGGCACGACGTTCAACTTCACCTATTACCTCGGCGACGTCAGCGCGGTCTGGAAAGAAAAGGTCGGCGTCGACAAGGCCGTGGAATGGCCGGTCGGCATCGGCGCCAAGGGCAATGAGGGCGTTGCCAACAACGTCTCCCAGACCGGCGGCGCGATCGGTTATGTCGAATATGCCTACGCCAAGCAGAACAAGCTCACCCACACCGATATGATCAACAAGGACGGCAAGAAGGTCGAGCCCACCGCGGCGGGGTTCTCGGCGGCAGCGGCCAATGCCGACTGGAGCTCGCAGCCGGGCTATGGCGTCATCCTCGCCAACGAGCCGGGCGCCGAGTCCTGGCCGATGACGGCGGCAACGTGGATCCTGCTCTACAAGAAGCCGGATGATGCCGCGACCACCGGCGAAGCGCTCAAATTCTTCGCCTGGGCATACGACAAGGGCGACGAGATGGCCGGCGAGCTGGACTACGTTCCGATGCCCGACAAGGTGGTTGAGAGCGTCAAGGCCATGTGGGCCAAGGAAGTCGTCGGCGACGACGGCAAGCCGCTCTACTCGGCTATGTAATCTCCTCCAGGGAGGGCGTCGATGGCGCCCTCCCTGTTGCCTTTAATCGCGAGGACCCAATGACCATCGCTTCCGATGCCATGCCATCATCTGCAGCAGCCCGGGCCAGGGAAGCTACTGTGCGGCGCTTCGCGCTCACAGATGCCATATTCCGCGGACTCACCCGCGCTTCCGCAATCCTTGTGCTGGTCATCCTCGGCGGTGTCGCCATCTCGCTGTTTGCCGGCTCATGGCAGGCGCTGTCGTCGTTCGGTTTTTCTTTCCTGACGACTGAGAGCTGGAATCCCGTTACGGAAAAATTTGGCGCACTGGCGCCGATCTACGGCACGCTGGTGACGGCGGCCATTGCCATCCTGATCGCGGTTCCGATCGGCATCGGCATTGCAATCTTTCTCACCGAGCTCTGCCCGCGCCCGCTCAGGCGTCCTATCGGCATAGCGGTCGAGCTGTTGGCCGGCATTCCTTCGATCATCTACGGCATCTGGGGCCTGTTCGTGTTCGCGCCGTTCCTGCAGACGACGATACAGCCCTTCATCATCAACATCTTCCACGGCGTGCCGGGACTATCCAGCCTTTTCGCCGGCCCTCCTTACGGCATCGGCCTTCTGACCTCGGCGCTGATCCTCGCCATCATGGTGCTGCCCTTCATCACCTCGATCACCAAGGACGTCTTCGATACGGTGCCGGCGGTGCTGAAGGAATCGGCCTATGGCATCGGTTGCACGACCTGGGAAGTGACCCGGCGCGTGGTCATTCCCTATACCCGCATCGGTATCATGGGCGGCGTCATGCTTGGCCTCGGCCGGGCACTCGGCGAAACCATGGCGGTGACTTTCGTCATCGGCAACGCACATCGCATCAGTGCCTCCCTGTTCGCGCCGGGCACGACGATCTCGGCGACCATCGCCAATGAATTCACCGAGGCCGACGGCGACCTCTACACCTCCTCGCTGGTTTCGCTCGGCCTGATCCTCTTCGTCATCACCTTCCTGATCCTCGCCGCCGCCCGCTATATGCTGATGCGGATCGACGCCCGTACGGGAGCCTGACCGATGTCGACATCCTCATCGCTCCACAGCCGCCGCAAAGCCAGGAATTCGGTGATGATGGCGCTTTGCGTCGTCGCCGCCGGCATCGGGCTTGCCTGGCTGGCGCTCATTCTCGGCGCGTTGGTCTATAAGGGCATAGCCGGGCTTTCGCTCGCGGTCTTCACCGAGATGACGCCACCACCGGGCGAGGCCGGCGGCTTGCTCAATGCCATCACGGGCAGCCTGCTGATGACGATCATCGCCGTTGTCGTCGGCACGCCGATCGGCGTGCTGGCGGGAACCTACATGGCCGAGTATGGACGCTTTTCGCGCATCACCACCGTCGTCCGCTTCATCAACGACATCCTGTTGTCGGCGCCGTCGATCATCATAGGCTTGTTTGTCTATGAGCTGATGGTGCGGCCAATGGGACATTTCTCGGCCATTGCCGGCGCCGTTGCGCTTGCCATCCTGGTCATTCCGGTGGTCGTGCGCACCACTGAAGACATGCTCAACCTGGTGCCGAACGCGTTGCGTGAAGCCGGTGCCGCGATCGGCGCGCCACGCTGGGTGGTGATCCGTTCGGTCGCCTACCGCGCCGCATTGTCCGGCATCGTCACCGGCATATTGCTGGCGATAGCACGCATTTCCGGCGAGACGGCGCCGCTGCTCTTCACCGCGCTCAACAACCAGTTCTGGAGCAGCAATATCAACGCGCCGATGGCCAGCCTGCCGGTGACCATCTTCCAGTTCGCTCTCAGCCCTTACGAGGAATGGCAGCAACTGGCGTGGACCGGCGCACTCATAATCACCCTGACGGTTCTGGGCTTGAGCATCCTCGCCCGCAGCCTTACCGGACGCAGAGAGGACAGATGACACAGATGTTGTCCCCAGACATGACGATGACCGAAACGGTCACCGAGAAGACGAAGATCGAGGTCAAGAATCTCAACTTCTACTACGGCCAGAGCAAGGCGCTGAAGGACATCAGCCTGTCGCTGCCCGAGCGCAGCGTCACGGCCTTCATCGGCCCTTCGGGCTGCGGGAAATCGACGCTGCTGCGTGTGTTCAACCGCATCTATGAGCTCTACCCAAAACAGACGGCCGAGGGCCAGGTGCTGCTCGACGGCAAGAACATTCTCGACCGGTCGCAGGATCTCAACCTCCTCAGGACCAAGATCGGCATGGTGTTCCAGAAGCCGACGCCGTTCCCGATGTCGATCTACGAGAACATCGCCTTCGGCGTCAGGCTCTACGAGAACCTCGGCAAGTCCGAGATGGACGGCCGCGTCGAACAGGCGTTGAAGCGCGCCGCGCTGTGGAGCGAGGTCAAGGACAAGCTCAACGCCAGCGGCTTGAGCCTATCCGGCGGCCAGCAGCAGCGGCTCTGTATCGCCCGCACCGTGGCCGTGAAGCCGGAAGTCATTCTGCTCGACGAACCGGCTTCGGCCCTCGACCCGCTGTCGACTGCCAAGATCGAGGAACTGATCGACGAATTGCAAGCCGACTACACGATCGTCATCGTCACCCACAACATGCAGCAGGCGGCGCGCGTGTCGCGCCAGACGGCCTTCATGTATCTGGGTGAACTGGTCGAGTTCGACCGGACCGAGAAGATCTTCACGTCGCCCCGCGAGAAGCGCACGCAGGACTACATCACTGGCCGCTTCGGCTGAGCCGTTCCGATCATGCATATGAGGACAGGACCATGGGCGAACACACAGTCGCTTCTTTCGACGAGGATCTCGAGCAGATCAGCAAGCTGATCCGCGACATGGCCGACCTCGCCGGTTCGATGGTCGGCGGGGCGACCAAGGCGCTGTTGAATTCCGACAACGTGCTGGCGCAACGCGTCGTTTCCGACGACGCCATCATGGATGCGCGTCAACGCGAACTGGACGACCGCGCTATCACCCTGATCGCCAAACGCCAGCCGATGGCCCACGATCTTCGCCATGTGGTCGGAGCGATCCGCATGGCGGGCGACCTCGAACGCATCGGCGACCTTGCCAAGAATATCGCCAAGCGCGTGAGTGCGGTCGGCCTCAGCGCCACGCCGCGGGACCTGTCGCATTCCATCGACGCGATGGCGCAGCTGGTTCTCATCCAGGTGCAGGGTGTCATCGAGGAATATGCTGCAGGCGATGCGGCCGCGTTGGCCAAGCTTCGTGCCGCCGACGAGCGCATCGACGTTAAATACACGTCCGTGTTCCGCGAGCTGTTGACCTACATGATGGAAGATCCGCGCAACATCACCGCTTGCACGCACCTGCTGTTCTGCGCCAAGAATCTGGAGCGGATCGGCGACCATGTCACCAACATCGCCGAAAATGCGTATTATGTGCTGACCGGCGAGCAATTGCCGGTCAATCGTCCGAAGCAGGACGAAACGACAATGTCCGCACCGGTGACATGATGGGGGTGCCCAGCCGATGATCGCACCACGCATAATGGTGGTGGAGGACGAGGAGCCGTTGGGTGTGCTGCTCCGCTACAATCTCGAATCCGAAGGCTACCAGGTCGAGGTGGTGACACGCGGCGACGAAGCCGAGATCCGTTTGCAGGAGAATGTGCCCGACCTTTTGGTGCTCGACTGGATGATACCAGCGGTTTCCGGCATCGAGCTCTGTCGTCGGTTGCGGGTGCGCCCCGAAACCGAGCGGCTGCCGATCATCATGCTGACCGCGCGCGGCGAGGAGAGCGACCGGGTGCGCGGTCTTTCGACCGGCGCCGACGACTATCTGGTCAAGCCGTTTTCGACACCGGAATTCATGGCCAGGGTCAAGGCGCTGCTGCGGCGCGCCAAGCCGGAAGTGCTGTCCAGCGTGCTGAAGGTCGGCGACATCGTGCTCGATCGCGAATCGCACAGGGTCTATCGCAAGAAGAGCGAAATCAGGCTCGGGCCGACCGAATTCCGGCTGCTCGAGTTCATGATGCGGCATCCGGGCCGTGTCTTCTCGCGCAGCCAGTTACTCGATAATGTCTGGGGGGAGACAATCTACATCGACGAACGCACCGTCGACGTGCATGTCGGGCGGCTGCGCAAAGCCGTCAACAACGGCCGGATGCCGGATGTCATCCGCACCATCCGCGGCGCCGGCTATGCGATCAGGGAAGATTGACCCGCCTGGTCAGGCTACGTTCTTTCTGACGCTGGGCCTCATTTGCGCGCCCGGCGCGAAAATCTCCTGGTCGACGAAGCTTAACGCCCGCATCGCGCAGCCTTCGCGGATCAGAGGCAATTCGTTCGGCTCTGTATCGAAGGAGATCGAGCCTGAATGCTGGCCGCCGGCGGTCTGGGCGATTGCCTTCCGCAAGGCCGGCTCGATCAGATCGAAGGCGGCGGCACTGGCGCCGACCATCGCGACCGGTGCCGGATCGATCAGCGCGAACAGCGAGCCGAGACCGAAACCCAGCGCTTCGCCGGCCTTGCGGTAGGCCTCGCGTTCCGGCCCATCTTTCTCGCGCGCCCGGGCCGCCAGTGCGCGCATGTCGGCGTCGCTGACGTCGGCGACCGGTTCGCTGTCTTCGCTCATCTGCCTGGCGTTGCGCCAGATGGCGTAGTTCCCGGCATACGCCTCGATGCAGCCGCGCCGCCCGCAACGGCAGAGCGCGCCGCCCGGACGATGGATCATGTGGCCAAATTCGCCGCCCGAGGAATGCGTCCCGGTGAACAGTTCGCCCTTCAGCACCAGCCCCATGCCGATGCCATGCGAAAGCAGGATGGCGATGAAGTCGTCGCGATAGCGATCCGGATTGCGCCAGCGCAAAGCCACCGCCATCATGTTGCAGTCGTTCTCCACCGTTGCCGGGATGCCGAATTCGTCCTCCAGCATGTCGGCAAAGGCGATGTCGGTCTGCGGCGTGATCGGCGACCACAGCATGGCGCGTGCAGGGGAGTCGGTAATGCCCTGAATCGCCAGGGCGATGCGGGCGACACTGCGGACGTCAAGATCTGGATCCTGCAGCCGGCGCCGGACGATGGCCATGCATTCACGGATCAGCTCGTCGCGCGGCATAGTCAGCGTGTCCAGCCGGCGCTGTTCCTCGGCGACCACCTGTCCCGTATAGTCGATAATGGCGGCCGAAAGGAAATTCAGCGACAACACCACGGTCAGCACCGCCGCCGCTTCCGGGTTGAGGGCGAGGCCGACTTGCGGACGACCGCGTTTCAACGAAACGGGCTCACTTGGCTTGCTCTCGGCGAGGATGCCTTCCCGTATCAGGTCGGAAGAAATCGCCGATATGGTCGAATGACTGAGGCCGGTGGTAGCTGCGATCTCAGTACGCGATGGCTGGCCGGCCCGGCGCACCGCCGAGATCACCATCGCCCGGTTGCGCCGGCGCAAATCGTCATGGCGGATTCCGACCGACATTGTTTTGCTTTCCTCCCGGTTGCCGCGGCCGCTCATGAACCGGAAGCCGTCGGTAATGTCCGACAAATAGTGTCGGATGAGGCAAATAGTGTCAGATGCAGGTGGCGCTGTCATCGTTTATTCCGACGCTCGAAAAAACTCGCAGAGTCATCAAAATCCATCAGAATCGATGTTGACAGCAGCCGGAGATCGGGCCAGTATTTTTTCGAGGCTCGAAAAAATTAGAGCTTCTAAGCTGGTCTTTGAGCCAATTGGTCACGCCGTACGCGGCGCAGGGAGGATATGATGAAGAAATTCACGACCGCCATTCTGGCGGGTGTCGCCATGACGCTGGCGCTGGCGTCGGTGGCGCAGGCTAAAGACAAGGTCATCGGCGTTTCCTGGTCGAACTTCCAGGAAGAGCGCTGGAAGACCGACGAGGCCGCAATGAAGGCGGCCATCGAGGCCGCAGGCGACAAGTATATTTCCGCCGACGCACAGTCCAACCCCGGCAAGCAGCTCACCGACGTCGAGAGCCTGATCTCGCAGGGCGCCAACGCACTGATCATCCTGGCGCAGGACGCCTCGGCCATCGGGCCGGCCGTGCAAAAGGCGCTGGACGAAGGTATTCCGGTTGTCGGCTACGACCGGCTGATCGAGAACAAGGACGTCTTTTACCTGACCTTCGACAACAAGGAAGTCGGCCGCATGCAGGCCCGGGAAGTCTTCAAGGTGAAGCCGGAAGGCAACTATGTCTTCATCAAGGGTTCGGGTTCCGATCCGAATGCCGATTTCCTGTTTGCCGGTTCGATGGAGGTGCTGAAGGCGGCAATAGACAGCGGCAAGATCAAGAATGTCGGCGAGGCCTATACCGACGGCTGGCTGCCGGCCAACGCTCAGAAGAACATGGAACAGTTCCTGACCGCCAACGACAACAAGGTCGATGCCGTGGTCGCGGCCAATGACGGCACTGCCGGCGGCGTCGTCGCCGCGCTGACAGCGCAAGGGCTGGCCGGATCGGTTCCGGTTTCGGGCCAGGACGGCGACCACGCCGCGCTGAACCGCATCGCGCTCGGCACACAGACCGTGTCGGTGTGGAAGGATGCGCGCGAGCTCGGCAAGAATGCCGCCGAGATCGCCTCGCAGCTGGCCGACGGCAAGCAGATGACCGACATTGCCGGCGTGAAGGATTTCACCACGCCCGGCGGCAATACCGTCAAGTCGCTGTTCCTGACCCCGGTCGCCATCACCAAGGACAACCTCAACGTCGTCATCGACGCCGGCTGGATCAAGAAAGAAGAGGTCTGCGCCGGCGTGACGGCTGGCACTGTTGCAGTCTGCAACTGAGCCGACGTTTCCGAGAAGTCCGAACGCCGCGGCCGCTCGCCGCGGCGTTTTTCAACAAGAGTTGTTTTTCCGCTTCCGGCGGATAACTTCTAGGCTGCTTCCGGCATCCGCGGCAGACGGCAACCCGGCGGGAGAAACATCATGACCGACACGACGTCCAACACGCCGGTCGACAGCACGGCAGACCGGGCACGGGAATCCGAGCTCGGCATCGTTGCCCGATTTCTCAAGGCAACCGAACTCGACACGCGCATGCTCGGCATGGTCGGCGCGCTGCTGGTCATCTGGGTCGGCCTGCATGTCATTTCCAGCGTACGGCTCGGCGTCAATCCGTTCGACTTCGACAGCCGGACCTTCCTGACGCCACGCAATCTCTGGAACCTGTCGGTGCAGACTTCCGCCGTGGCCATAATGGCCGCCGGAATGGTGCTGGTTATCGTCATGCGCAATATCGACCTGTCGGTCGGTTCCGCCGAAGGTCTGATCGGCGTGGTCATGGGCTTTGCGCAGGTGCATTTCCTGGTGCGAATGATCGGTCTGCAATTAGGCAATCCCTGGATCTGGATCCTGGCACTGGCCATCGGCCTGGCGCTTGGCCTTCTGATCGGAGCGTTCCAGGGATACATCATCGCTTATCTCGAGGTGCCGGCCTTCATCGTGACGCTGGGCGGCCTTCTGGTCTGGCGGGGTGCCGCATGGTGGGTCGCCAGCGGTCAGACGATTGCGCCGCTTGATGCCACTTTCCAGCTGATGGGGGGCGGGCCGGCGGGTTCGATCGGCGCGCGATGGAGCTGGATCGTCGGAATTGTCGCGTGCCTAGCGGTTGTGTTCATGCTGCTCAACGGGCGGGTGCAGCGCAAGCGGTTCCGCTTTCCGTTGCGCCCGATCTGGGCCGAGACGTTCCTCGGTGTCCTCACCTGCGCTGCCATCATGGGCGCCATATGGCTTGCCAATTCCTATCCTTGGCCGGTCGGCATCGTGAACAGATATGCGGCGGCCAACAATATAACGGTTCCCGAAGGCGGGCTGTTCATCGCCCATGGCATCGCCATACCCGTGCTGATGGCTGTAGCCGTAGGGCTGATCATGACCTTCATCGCCAAGCGTACCCGTTTCGGCCGCTATGTCTTCGCCATCGGCGGCAATCCGGAAGCAGCCAACCTTGCCGGTATCAACACGCGCTGGGTGACCATGAAGGTGTTCATGATCATGGGCGTGCTGGCGACGATCGCCGCGGCGATCTCGTCAGCCAGGCAGAACTCGTCGACCAATGCGCTGGGCACGTTGGACGAGCTGCTGGTCATCGCGGCGGCGGTGATCGGCGGCACGTCGCTCGCCGGCGGCTCCGGCACAGTGCTCGGCGCCATGCTCGGCGCGCTTTTGATGCAGTCGCTGCAGTCCGGCATGGTGCTGCTCGGCATCGATTCACCGCTGCAGAGCATCGTTGTCGGCGCCGTGCTGGTGCTCGCGGTGTGGCTCGATACCGTCTATCGCAAACGTGTGTAGGGAGGAGGAACGATCATGGCAGACAAAACCGCTCCCACGGGCACGCCGCTGATCGACATGCGCAACATCTCCATCGCTTTCGGCGGCATTCGCGCCGTCGACGATGCCTCTGTCGACCTTTTCCCGGGCGAGGTGATGGCTTTGCTCGGTCACAACGGTGCCGGCAAATCGACGTTGATAAAAATCCTGTCCGGCGCCTACAAGCGCGATGCGGGCCAGATTTTGGTCAACGGCGAGGAGGCTTCGATCTCCAATCCCCGCGACGCCAAGAAGTACGGCATCGAGACGATCTACCAGACGCTGGCGCTGGCCGACAATGTCGATGCGGCCGCCAACCTGTTTCTCGGCCGCGAGCTGATGACCGGCTGGGGAACGCTCGACGACGTCGCCATGGAGGCCGAGGCGCGCAAAGTGATGGGCAGGCTCAATCCGCGTTTCCAACGCTTCAAGGAGCCGGTGGTAAAGCTTTCGGGCGGCCAGCGGCAGTCGGTGGCGATCGCCCGCGCCATCCTGTTCAATGCTCGCATCCTGATCATGGACGAGCCGACGGCTGCACTCGGGCCGCAAGAGACGGCGCAGGTCGGCGAACTGGTCAGGCAGCTCAAGGCCGACGGCATCGGCATCTTCCTGATCAGCCATGATATTCACGACGTGTTCGAGCTTGCCGACCGTGTCTGCGTCATGAAGAACGGTCGGGTTGTCGGAACGGCGCGCACAACCGACGTCACCCAGGACGAGGTGCTCGGCATGATCATCCTCGGCAAGTGCCCACCCGGCGCCATTCCGGGGCCGGGCGCGCTGAAGATCGCCGCATGAACGAGAATTAGCCGGCTAATCACACGCCGCCAAAATGTGCCAGCCGTCACCATGCTTTGGCCTCGCCATTGTGTTGGCGTCAGGACTTGCCCATAAAGATGCCGAACCGTCCACGGGACGTATCAGCAATTGAAGAAGCTTTTTCCGACCGTCGCTTTTATCGCCGTCGCGCTGATCAGCCTGACGATGGCGGGTTTTGCCTATTTTGCCACCCAGGAGGCGGCCCGCATTAAATTCGAGGCGACGGCAGACGACGCGCTTAACCGGATCGAAAGCCGCATCGACCTGGACCTGTCGCTGCTGCGTTCGACCCGGGCGCTGTTCGACGCACGCAATGGCGGTATCTCGCAGGGCGAGTTCAAGGCTTTCTTCAACGCGCTCGACGTCGACAATAATTTCGCCGGCCTGCGCGGCATCGGTTTCCTCCGCCTGGCGAAAACTGGCAACGAGGCGGCGGTCGAGCGCGACATCCTGCACGATCACGGCGCAAGCCATCCGATCTATCCCGACACGAACTTACCGTGGCGTACGCCCATCGTGCTGTTCGAACCGCTGGATCCGTCCAACAAATCCAGCATCGGCTACGACATGTTCACCGGGCCGGCGCGGCGCGAGGCGATCGAAAAGGCGATGGCCGACGACCAGCAGCACGCCAGCGGGCTCGTGCAGTTCGGCAAGGATACGGGTGCCGCGCAGACCTTTACCGGGTTCCTCGTCTTCGTCCGGCTCAATGTCGAAACCGCGCCGGACGCCGTGAACGCGACGAGATCCTCGACTGCCGGCTTCCTTTATGCGGCCTTCCGCGCCCGTGATCTGTTCCAGGCTGCGCTCAGCCGGGCACCATTGCTGCCGGTCAACACCGAGATCTATGACGGCACGGTGGACAGCGACAACCTGCTGTTCCAATCGGAAACGCCGCCTGTTTCGAGCCTCGGCGACAGGCTGCTGGTCACCCGCAAGGTCACCGTCGCCGGCCGGCCGTGGGTCGTCCTGTTCAGGCCGACAAGTGCTTTCTCGCAACCTTCCTCGCGCGCCATCCCGGTGATGCTCGGATTGTTCGGACTGCTGCTTGCGGGCGCCATCGCGCTGGTGGCCCGCTATCAGGAGCGGGCCTATGAGGCGGTCTCGCTGCTTCACGAAACGACCGAAAAGAGCCTGCTGGAAAAAGACCTGATGCTGCAGGAGATGAAGCATCGCATCAAGAACTCGATCACGCGGGTGCTGGCAATCGCGCGCCAGACAGCATCGCACACCACCGACGTCCAGGAATTCTCGGCTTCTTTCTCGGCCCGGCTGCAGGCGATGGCGGCTTCCCAGGACATGCTGACGCGCTCACGCTGGCAGAAAGCCGATCTCGGCGACCTGCTGCGCATCGAGCTAGGCCAGGTGTTCGGCAGCGAGCTTCCTGAAGGGCTGCTGTCGGGACCGCAGATTCTTCTCGATGAAAAGACGACGCAGGCACTCGGCCTCGTCTTTCACGAACTGGCGACGAATGCGCTGAAGCATGGCGAAGCCGGCAATTCAGTCGGTGCGCTGAAGGTCGACTGGTCGCTCGAAGCCCGTAGCGGCACCCGGACATTGGCTCTCAACTGGCGCGAGGCCGGTCAGAAGAAGCTTGAGAGACCGGCAAAGAGTGGTTTTGGCACCAGACTGATCGATCTCAACGTCACGCGCGAATTGCGTGGCACAATCAGGCGCGATTTTCGCGAAGATGGCTTGAACGTGGAAATCAAGGTTCCGCTGCCGGCCTGAAACGCCGTCTCGTGGGCCGCATCGCAACAGCGCTTTAAAGAGCAAACGCGGAGACAGGTGGCCTGCCTCCGCGTTTGCTGTTCGCCTGGAGCTCGAAACTAGTTGCAGCGAGCTGTGTAAATCCGGCCGTGACGATCTCTGTATTGGCAGTAGCCATTTTGCAGCCGGCGAACGAGCAGACCGCCAATCGCACCAGCGCCGGCGCCGATCAAAGCGCCCTTGCCGCCGCCGACAGCGCCACCAATGAGCGCGCCGCCCACAGTGCCGATACCCACGTTCTCTTCCGTGGTGGTGCAGCCGCTGACCGCAACCACGGCAACCATGGCAATAATCATCTTCCGCATGGAGTCATCCTCACTTTTGTCCTCACTTTAATAAGCTCCAGCCGCCATTTAGCATGAAAGTACGGCCTTTGCCCGCACGATTTCATTGTTGATTAAGATAGTCTTTTTCGGGGCGTGCGCCGTTCGATGCTACCACGAACCCGGAAATCTCCAAGGACGCATCGAGCGTGCCGTTGGGGCGCACGTTCCAGACGATCCTGTCATGGTCGTTCTCGAGCGCCGGATCGACGGCAAGGCATCTGGCGCCGACATGTTGGGCCTGGCCCTGCAGGTCAGCGACCGCGAACGGGCACGGCCGAGCACTCGGGCAGTGGTTTCAAAGCGATCAAGCAGAGGCGAGTTCGATTCAGATCAGTTGGGACGCGGCGGTCAGGACGATCGCGGCCATAAGCGCGACGGCGGCGAAGCGCAGGGGCGAAGCACGAGGCGCGGGCGTTGCGGGCGCGTCGGGATCCTGAAAACCGCCCATCGAGACGCGAGCGGCCTGTTCCAGTCTGTTCACGTCTGCAGCCGTCAACGCCCATCCCTTCACTTTGTGCCAAACTCAATCCGGCGGATCGGCACGTTCGCACAGGATCGGACTTTATGGTGAACAGTCGGTTAAAGATGGCGATGCGCAGCAAGCCTTCGCGCGGCGACCGCCGCTCGTTAATCCGTCTCGAAATTACCGTGAGGAACGACAAGGCGGTATTCGAGGCGGTTCCCGGTGATCTCAAGGGTCGCCGTTCCATTCAATGAAGTGGGCACGACGCGTTCGAGCGCGACGCTGCCAAAACGCTTCTCACTGCGCTGATTGTCGTTGGCTCCGATCACTTCGGCCCATGTCAGCGACAGCGCAGGCTCGCCAGCGGAAGCTGCCGTCAGATCGGCCGTCACCTCGACGAAACCGTCGCTGCGCGACAGTGCGCCATAGCTGACCGAATTGACGGCGAGCTCATGCATGGCCAAGCCGATGTGCAAGGCGGCATTGGGGTTGAGATATGGATTTGCGCCGCGGAAACGTAGGCTGTGCAAGGGATCCGCGCCGTACCTGCCGACCTGACCGGAAACCAGCTCGCGCAGCGCCGCTCCCCGCCAGTTGGATGACGTAACCAAATCCTGCGAGGAGGCCAGCGACTGCAATCGGCCCCGGAAGCGCGTCAGGAAATCGTCAATGCTGCCGGAATAACGGCCCGTCTGGGTGGCGATGCTCTGGATGATGGCCAAAAGGTTCTTGGAGCGATGACTGACTTCGCGCAGCAGCGCCTTCAACGTCTGCTCCCGGCGTTTCTGCTCGGTTGTTTCGACCATGGTGGTCACGACGCCCTGCACCGCGCCGGTCTCGCTGCGGTCGGCGTCTATCCACACCTGAAACCAGCGGGCGCCGTCATCGGCCGGCACACTGAGCTCAAGATGTTGAGGATTGCCGGAGACGATGACGTCGTGCTTGGCGGCGCCGATACGCTCTGCCTGCGCCGGCGGCAAGATGCCGTTGTTGTCGGAGGCATCGGAAGTCCAGGGCGCGCGCATGTTGCGCGCCCACACCGTCTTCATCTCGCGATCCTGGTACAGGACGGAAATCCCGGCATTGTGCAGTGCATGGAGAAGGGCCCGACCAAGCTGCATCCCGCTTTCGGCGGGATGCAAAGCGATGATCTCATCACTCTGGCCGCGGTCTTTCATTTTTCCGACTCTGGAACGCATCGGTCAATTTGCTCAACCCATGTCGGGCTGAACGGTTCGCGGAAAAATGGGTTCCAAAAGGAGGAGGTTCGTATCAAACCTTAAAAAGCGGTCCGCCGAGCGGCATCCCGTTGGAGGACACTGCCCGGCGGTGGCTGGAAACCGTTTGAGGGGTGCGGCTTCCAGTGTTCGCTTGAATGGCCGCTTGGCATTCACGCTCGTCTGATCAGGCCGGCAATAAGCGATATGATCAGGAAGGCGAGAAAGATGAAGAACAATATCTGCGCTATGCCGGCCGAGGTGCCAGCGATGCCGCCGAAACCAAGCGCACCGGCGATGATCGCCACGACGAGAAATACGAGCGCCCAGTAAAGCATGATCGATCTCCTTCCAATGCTGCGGTGAAAACGTGATTCGCCTCCGTTTGTTCCACCATTTTCCGAAAAAGACGATGCTGAAAATCTTCAGGGCCCGAATTGCCGCGGTGTGTGGAAAGGTCCAGTTGGTTGCCCCAGTTGGTTGCCAGTGAATTGAGCCGGCGTCACTCCCCTCTGATCCTGGGGAGCGGCTGTCTCGGCGGCCGCAGTTCGGCCGCCCGCTGTTTCATGCCGCGGCTTTCGCGTGCCGGTCAAAGAACAGGGCCTGGCTGATAAGAGCCTTGACCATGTCCGGATTGAACGGCTTGGTAACCAGGAATGCCGGTTCCGGCCGCTCGCCGGTGAGCAGGCGCTCGGGAAAGGCGGTGATGAAGATCACCGGTACCGAGGTCGACGACAGGATCTCATTCACGGCCGCTATGCCCGAACTTCCGTCGGCAAGCTGGATATCGGCAAGCACCATCTTTGGCCGCGCCTTGCCGAACATCGCCACCGCCTCGGCGTGGGTGCGCGCCGTTCCGACGACGCGGTGGCCGAGGCTTTCGACCATTTCCTCGATGTCCATGGCGATCAGCGGCTCATCCTCGATGATCAGCACGTCGGTTGCCACCTGACGGGAGATCTCGTTGCTCGCCTGCGCGAGGAGTTCGGAGAATTCCTGTTCGTCGACGTCGAGAATCTCCGCCGCCTCGTCTTCGCTGAAGCCTTCGACCGCCACCAGCAGAAAGGCTTGGCGGGGGCGAGGCGCAATTGCATTCAGATTGGCCGCGGCACGCTGTTCCCATGCCGACTGGGCATGCTCCTGCGGAACGCGAATGGCCACTGAGGTGAAGAGCTTGGCAAAGACCTTGTAGAGCGCGATGCGGTCGTTCGATGCGTTCGGAAAGATGTCGACATCGGCAATGATGGCCTCGAGCATTGCGGCGACCAGCGCGTCGCCGCTCTCCTGCGATCCGGATACTGCGCGCGAGAAGCGACGCAGGAACGGCAGGTGCGGAGCGATGGTTGCTGATAGGCTCATATTGGACGTCTCCCTCATATGACGTGATTGCATGTTACAGCTAAAAAACGGTTCGCAAGCCCAGAGTTGAAAACGCGGGTTCTGCG
Organism: Mesorhizobium sp. M0954; assembly: GCF_040319155.1. Lineage (NCBI taxonomy): Bacteria > Pseudomonadati > Pseudomonadota > Alphaproteobacteria > Hyphomicrobiales > Phyllobacteriaceae > Mesorhizobium > Mesorhizobium sp. M0954. Next base: position 41,244 of record NZ_JAMYNR010000008.1, read on the forward strand.
AAAAAGTTCCGATCATGCGGAACTAAATATATGGGCTGGCGTTTAGGGGCGGGTTGGGCAACCAGACGAGGCTGCCGCTTGCCTTGCGTTATGTGTTGAAGGGCGGCTTAAGGCTGGGACAAAAGGGCGAAATGAAGAACATGACGAAAGCTACCATGGGTGGCGTTGGCAACGGGCGCCGGGCTGCTTCCCGCGACCCGCTTGGGCCGAACTCGGAAATCGGCCGCAAACTCAAACAATACTACGACGAGCTGGTCTCCGACAATGTGCCGGATCGCTTCGCCCAACTGCTCAGCCAGTTGGAAAAAGCCGAACCTGTACAAAAGAAGGACTGAGGCATGGCGGCCGTCTCCCAGGGCTTCAAGACCGACTTGCTCGGCTCGATCCCGAGCCTGCGGGCTTTTGCCGTGTCGCTGACGCAAAACGCCGACAAGGCCGACGACCTGGTGCAGGAAACATTGGTCAAGGCATGGGACAAGCATGAAAGCTTCCAGCCCGGCACCAATCTGAAGGCATGGCTGTTCACGATCTTGCGCAACGAATTCTATTCGCAGATGCGCAAGCGCGGCCGCGAGGTGCAGGACAGCGATGGCGTCATGACGGCCAGGCTTGCCGTTCACCCGGCCCAGCACGGCCAACTTGACCTCGAGGACTTTCGCGGCGCGCTCGAATTGCTGCCAGAAGACCAGCGCGAAGCCATTATCCTCATCGGCGCGTCGGGCTTCTCCTACGAGGAAGCGGCCGAGATCTGCGGCTGCGCCGTCGGAACGATCAAGAGCCGCGTCAGCCGCGCCCGCACACGGCTGCAGGAAATTCTGAAGATCTCCGGTGAAGACGAGTATGGCCCGGACGCAATTTCGGCTCAGGTAACCGGGTCGACGGCTGCGTGAAGCGCGGCGTGTTCGAACCGCTCCGCGCCTCAGCGGAGAGGCGTTCGCCTGCAGGCCGCCGCCACTGCCTCGACGAGATCGTCTCCCGAATAGGGCTTGGTGACCAGTCTGACGCCGGGAAAGGATTTCTTGATCTCGTCCGTATCCGAATAGCCCGAGGCAAAGACGAACGGGATGCCCGCTTCACGCAGCCGCGAAGCAAATTGGAGCGTCGAAACGCCGCTCAGCATGAGGTCGACGATGGCCACATCGAACTGCGCGGCAACGTCTTGCTGTTCGATCTCAGTCAGATCACGGGCGATGACCACATTGAGCGCGCCGTAGTCGCGGCAAAGCTGCTCGATATCCATGGCAATCAGGAACTCATCTTCCAGGATAAGAATCCGCAAACCGTCGAGTGATGCGCGCACGCAGCAATATCTCCTTAAATTCGTCTCGATCGTGAAACGGGGGAAGTCATGATCGTTATTTGGCATGCTGTCATTTAAAAAAGACGCGCTGGCGCGGATGCGTCGGCCTCGGCCCATGCAAGGCATTTGCAACGCGCGCTGCCGGAGATAGGGTTAGAAGAGGTTCGTGCCGGAACCTTGGGGTCTGTCGGGCGTTTCGACCGAGCAAAAGCATGGAGAGTGAAGCAATGGCGACTGCCGCAGGAAAGGCCGCGAACGAAGCCCGCACGAATTCCGATATTGAGGCCGACATCGCACAACTGAAGGCCGACATCGACCAACTTACCAAGCTGTTGGCCAAAACTGGCGAACATGGCTACGGGGCAGCGCGGCGAGCCGCCGCCGAAAGCGTCGAGCAGTTGCGAACCCAGGGCGAGGCAGCCTTCGACAGCCTGCGCAGCAACGCCAGGGACATCGAGGCGCAGATGATAGCGCATATGCGCGAGAAGCCGGTGACGTCGCTGGCGATCGCCGCCGGCGTCGGGTTCCTCTTCGCGCTTCTCGCGCGCCGCTAGTTCTGCACGCATGGGAATGCTTGCATCGCTGATCTCGGGCCTCGCCTCGGGCGAAACCATTGCGGCGGTGCAACGCGCGCGTGTGGCTGCAATTGTCTATTCGGTCGCAGCGGTCGTAGCGCTGTGCGGCCTCGGCTTCCTGGTCGGGGCGGCCTATATCTGGACGGCGGCCCGCTATGGGCCGATGGCAGCTTCCCTGAGCTTCGGGATCGGCTTTCTCGCAATCGCCGGTCTCATCCTGCTCGTCTACCGGATGTCGGCCGGCTCGCGCGCCAGGCGCCGGGCGAAGCGACGCAACGCCGACATGAAGGCTATCGGGATCACTGCGGCACTCGCCGTGCTGCCGGCGCTGCTCAAGGGCAAAGATGGCCCGGGAAAGGCCGGACTGAGCGCGATTCTCGGTCCGGCGATAGCACTCGCTGCCTACGCCATCTACCGCGAGAACGTGAAGCGCGGCTCCGATGATCCGGATACCGGCAAACGCGAATAGTTCGGATGGGATAGTTCGGGGCAAACGATTCTGGCGCCGGTCGCAAAATCACAAATCTTCGAGCGGAATCGATATTTCCGCGACCACGCCGTCCGGCCGGAATTCATGGATCACCTCGCTGGAAATGACCTTGGCCAGGCTGCGGCGGATCAGGATCGAGCCGAAGCCATGGCGTTCGGGCGGCGCAACCCGCGGGCCGCCGCTTTCGCGCCAGGCCAGCAACAGACGGCGTGCGCCCTTCCTGCCTTGTACCCTCCAATCGAGATCGACCTTTCCGGAGGAAACCGAGAGCGACCCGTATTGCAGTGCATTGCTTGCCAGTTCATGCAGGATCAGCCCGAGCCCGACTGCCTGGTCGGGTGAGAGCAGGACATCGGCGCCGGAGATCGCCATGCGCGATTGTCCGGCGGCTTGGAACGGCTTTAGCTCGATCTCCACCAGCTCGCGGATGCCGATGCCGCGCCACTCGCGGTCCGACAGCAGGCTGTGCGCAACGCCCAGTGCCTGCAGCCTGGCGCTGAAGGCTTCGAGGAATTCGCTTGGCTGGCGGGCATGGCGAACGGTCTGCGTCGCCAGCGCCTGTACGGTTGCCAAAGTGTTCTTGACGCGGTGATTGAGCTCGCGCAGCAACAGTCGTTGACGTTCGTCGCCAAGCTTGCGTTCGGTAATGTCGTAGTTGACGCCGAAGATCAGCGTCGGCTTGCCATCGCCGTCGCGTTCTATGACGCGGCCGCGTGTTGCGATCCATCGCGGCGGATCGAGGCCTTTGACACGGTATTCGCCAAAATAATCGTCGCTGCCGGTCAGCGCGTCGCGAAAGCGTGTTTCGGTCTGGTGAACGTCGCGCGGGTCGATGGCGGTCAGGATGTCGCGCGCCCTCAGCCTGTTCGACTTCGGCAGGTTGAACAATTCGGACAGCAGGACATCGCAGTCGATCATATCGCTGCGGATATCCCATGCCCAGCTGGCAAGCGAAGCCGCGTCGAGCGCGATAGCGCGCCGCTTTTCCTCTCGAACCAGTGCTGCCTTGGCAATCGCCGCACTGCGGGTTGCATCCTTCAGCGTGAACAGGCTCGCGGCGAGGCCGGCCAGCGCCGACAGCTGGTCGAGCTGGACAGAGGAAGGACGTGCGTGCGGCTTCCGGTCGAGCACGCACAGCGTGCCGATCAGCGCGCCGTCGACTACGATGGGCACGCCTGCGTAAAAGCGGATATGATGCTCGCCGGTGACCAGCGGATTGGCTTTGAACCGCGGATCCGCCGCCGCGTCGGCCACCACCATCGGCACGTCGCCGGCTGCGATGGTATAGGCGCAGAACGATGTCTCGGTTGCGATTTCGGTCTCGTCGAGGCCGATACAGGACTTGAACCACTGCCGCTCGGCATCGACCAGCGTGATCAGTGCGACAGACGTTTGCATAGCCGAAGCGGCAAGACCGCCGATACGATCGAAATCAGGGTCGGCAGCCCCGTCCAGCGTGTCGAGGCCGTGCAGCACGGCAAGACGGTCCGCGGCGCCCACCACACGGCGAATATCGGCCGGCAGGCCCGGCGTGTTCTGGCTATTGTCGTCCACTATGCCCCCGGAGGCCGGCTCCGCTGATTGGTCAGGCCAACCGGCCCGTCTGCCGCCTTGCAGTGCCGGAACTTTCGCGGCGGGGGACCGTTACCAGCCAACGCCCCGCGAGTTACGCCTGCCGGCGCCAAATATGGAGCCAGACGATGCCAAAAACCATTCCTGAAAACAAAGCCCGTCAAGGGCGGCGGGGTCGGCATGTCCTTCGTATCCTGATCGCCGCGCTGTTGCTGGCTTTTATCGCCTGGGGCGTCGCCGAAATCTACGGCTGGATGATCGAGACGCCGAAGACCGAACAGGGCAACACGCCCAGCGGCTAGGTTCTCTCCATCGCTCGCGCCAGTTTGCATCACGCAACCCCACATCACGCATCCCACGTCAGGCAACCTTTGCCTCGACAGCGCGCGCCGGGACGAGAACATTCAACGCGCGCGGATGGATTTCGACGGTCGTCTCGCGATCGAGCTTTACCAGTTCGCCGTCCATGACGGCCTGAACTTTCCTGTTAGTCGAATGGATTTTCAAAACGGCGCGGTTTGCCTGATGGATTTCGACATGCTCGTTGCCGCGCCATTTCCCACGGGCGACGTCAAAGAGGAACCTGATCAATTCGCCGCGCCGCCGCGCCACGGTGACATAGATGCCCAGCACGCCGCCTGCCGGATTATCGGCATAGGGCAGGTGGCCCTCGCCAAACAGATTGTTGGTGATGCCGATACCGGTGATCCGGGTTCTGATCTCGGCCTCGCCGATCATCAGCGTTACGTTCATCGCCGGTGGATTGTTGATCGTCGCCCAAGCGGCTCGCACCGAGGCGCGCATCTTCCCCAACCGCGAGCCGAATTCCATCTTCTGGCGCAGTTGCACCATCCTGGCGTGCATGCCGATCGAGAATTGATGCACGAAGGGCCGGCCGTTGGCTGTTGCAATGTCAATCGCCATCACCTCGCCGTCGGCAAACGATTTCAGTGCCGCATCGAGGGTCTGCGGGATACCGAGGCCGCGCGCAAAAAGGTTCATTGTGCCAGCCGGCAGAATTGCCAGCGCCTTCTCCCCATTCATCAAACGGGCTGCCGCGGCCGAAATGGTGCCGTCGCCGCCGCCAGCCAGCACGACGTCGATGCCGCGCCTGGAAGCTACGCCGTCCAGCGTGGCGACGATATCCTTGCCGGCGACGATTTCGATATCAATCGAGTGGCCGGCAGTCTCAAGTGTGCTGCGCATCCGACTGGCGAAGGCCTCAAGATCGATGGTGCGCAGGGTGCCCCCGTCCTTGTTCAGCACCGCTGCAAACCGCATGGCCGTTCCATTTTCCAGCACCTATCGGGCCGGGACGTAGCCCCAGCCGGGAGTGGAACGGGGCGGCCGAGAAAATGTTCCTTTCGACCAACGCGGCGAATCCGAGAACCATTGACATCGCACCGGGTGCACCACGGCTTTTTTCGGAACAACAGTGTGGTCACAACGTTGTGAACATGCAGAAGACGCTGCGCCCGCAGTGACGCCAGGCGGGCACGGCGTGCACGAAATCACCGACGAGGAGACACTAAGATGATCCGCACCCTTTTAACCACGACAGCAGTCGCAACATTGATTGCGACGGGTGCATTTGCGCAGTCGGCGACGACCCCGGCGCCGGCGCAACCACCCGCCGTAGAGAATTCCGCTCCAGCCGCTCCGGTGCAACGCGCCGAGGGCAGCCTTGTCACCAATATCATCGGCGAGTCGGTCTATAACGGCACCGGCGACAATGCAGAGAATATCGGCAAGATCACCGATGTCGTCTTCGACGAGCGCGGCGAGGTAAAATCCGTCGTCATCGGCGTTGGCGGTTTTCTTGGCATAGGAACCAAGAACGTCGTTTTCGACTACAAGAAGATGCAATGGGCCGAAAGAAATGGCGACCGTTGGCTGATAGCGCAAACGACGAAGGATGAGTTGACGGCTCAGCCGGATTTCGACCGGAGGCCTTACGATCCGACTCCGCCACCAGCTTCGGCGGATAATGCGGCGCCTGCCGCCCCTTCCACCAGCGCGCAAAATACAACCCCGGCGCCTGCCGCGCCGGCTGAGCCAGTGAAGCGCGCCGAAGGCAATCTCGCCACCAATATCATCGGCGAGACCGTCTATAACGGCACCGGCGACGACGCCCAAAACATCGGTGACGTGAACGACATCGTCATCAACAAGGAAGCCAAGGCGCAATCGCTGATCATCGGTGTCGGCGGCTTCCTCGGCATCGGCGAAAAGAACGTCGCCTATGACTTCGATAAGGCGCAGTGGGCCGAGAGGAACGGCGATCGCTGGCTGGTCGCGCAAACGACCAAGGAAGAGCTGCAGGCGCAGCCAGACTTCAACCGCAAGGCCTATGATCCGGCCCCGGCAACCACTGCGTCGAACGATGCCAATGCGCCTGCTACCGTCACGCCTACCGTGATGGCCAGCAACACTGCGCCGAACGACAACACCGCAACGACCAACAACGCTGACCAAGCCGGCAAGACGGCTCAAAACGCTCCGGCAGCGGCGCCTCCGGCTAATTCCACGGCCGACCAGACCAAGACCGGGTCGATCGACAAGTCGACGCTAACCGAAATGCCGATGGGCGAAATCCGGGCCGAGGATCTGGTTGGAACAACCGTCTACGGCGCCAACGATGTCAACGTCGGCGAGATCGGCGATATCGTGCTGGGCAGCGACAAGAAGGTCGACGCAGTCATCATCGACGTTGGCGGCTTCCTTGGCGTCGGCGAGAAGGAGGTGGCGGTCGGCATGGACAACCTGAAATTCATGACCGACAAGAACGGCAAGCGCTATCTCTACACGAACTTCACCAAGGAGCAGCTTGAGGCGCAGGCCCCCTACGACAAGGCCAGCTATGCGCAAAATCGCGACAAACAGCGCATGATCATGCGCTAAGCTGCTCACAGGCCGACAGAGAAGCCCGCGCCGGCAACGGCGCGGGCTTTGCTTATCTCGAGGGGAAGCCCGCGACATGGCCGGCAACGCCATTGTCCGTCAATTCGGCGAGCGCCAGAGATTGGTCGAGATGCTCGGCCCGCCAGGCGAGCAACTTCTCGGCAAATTCCAACCGCACCGGCAGATAGGCTGGGTCGTCAGCGACGTTGGTCAGCTCGCCGGCATCTTTTTCCAGGTCGAAGAGCAAGGGCGGCAGGCCGCCGCCGAAATTCACATATTTGAACTTTTGCGTGCGGATGACGGCGAGATTGCACTGACGCGGACCGATGCCGAAATAGCGTTCTGCATCACCATCCGCAATCGAGCGGAAATCGAACTCCCAATGCGCCGCATCGCGCCAATTGTCCGGCTCCGTTGCGTCCAGGAAAGGCGCCAGCGAGCGGCCGTCGAGATGCGGCAGGACTTCGCCGCCAGTGAGCTCGAGCCCAGTGAGCTCGACCAAGGTCGGTGCCAAATCGACCGCCTCGGTGAAGCGGTCGACACTGCTGCCGGCCGCCTTGCGGCGGCGCGGATCGCGAATGACCAGCGGAATATGGAAGCTGCCGTCGAAGAAGCCGCCCTTGCCCAGCATGAAATGATCGCCCATCATCTCGGCGTGATCGGAGGTCAGCACGATGACGGTGTCGTCCCATGCATCGGCCGCCTTGACCGCTTGCCAGACGCGGCCAAGCTGCGCGTCGACCTCCGAGATCATGCCGTAATAGAGCGCCCGGATGCGGCGAAAATTATCGTCGCCCCAGTCGCGCACCTTGCCCTCCGAGCCGGGACGGAATTTCGACCGTTCCTGCCGGTTAAGTTCATAGGCGAGATAAGGGTGGCTTGCTGCTTCGGCCTGCCAGCTTTCCGCGCGGTCAAAAGCTGGACCGATGGCCGGATCGTACATGGCGTTGTAAGGCGCCGGCACGATGAAGGGCGGGTGGGGGCTGATGAAGGAAAGATGCGCGAACCACGGGGCATCGCGCTCCTGCTCGCCGAGCCAGCGGATGAATTCGCCGGCCAGGAAGGCCGACGGCGTCTCGTCCTTCGAATAGATTGGCGGACCGTTGCTGATCGCGCCGTCGTTTTCCAGGATTTCGCCCGCCGGGCGGTGAATGGCGGGGGAGCCGGCGCCGGCATCGACGCCGCGCGCCTTGAGCCATGACAGCCAGGGCTTCTGGTGCTCGGGCAGAAGCTGGCGCACGGTGAAGCCGGGCAGCACGCCTTCATAGCTTTTCAGCTGCGGGTCGCCAGGCGCCAGCGTGCGCGGGTCGCGCGCCATGTCGGTATAACCGAACAGCGTCGGATCATAGCCGAGGGCGCGTGCCCAGAGGGCTATGTTGCCGTGGCGGGCGTCGAGCGGCGTGCCGTTGCGGCAGACACGATTGTTCATCTGGTAGAGGCCGGTGTAGAGGCAGGCGCGTGCCGGCGAGCAAGGTGCGGCGCCGCCATAGTGCTTCTGGAACAGAACGCCCTCGGCGGCCAGCGCGTCGGCATTGGGCGTTCTTACCACCTTGTGGCCAGCAGCTGACAGGCAGTCGCCGCGCCACTGGTCGCAGGTGATCAGGAGAATGTTGGGGCGTTTTCCCGTCAACCGCGGTATCCTCACGCTGCTACATGCGTCGCTCATGGAGCGCAATTTCGGCGAGTATGCAAGCCGGTCCAGTTTGCCGAATGGTGAACAAAACCTGCTTCGTCGTTCACTTTAACAGCACAGTCCATTCTGTGTTTGCCGCCTTTGCGGCCAGGAGGCGGATGCTCATATTTGCGTGGACAGCGGCAAGGGCCGCACCAGCACAAGGGAAGGAGCAACAGACATGCTCGACCAGGTCAAGGGCCTGCATCACGTCACGTCGATGGCCAGCGATGCGCGCCAGAACAATGAATTCTTCACCGGGACGCTCGGTCTGCGGCGGGTCAAGAAAACCGTCAATTTCGACGCACCCGATGTCTACCACCTCTATTACGGCGACGAGGTCGGCACACCCGGCTCGGTGATGACCTATTTCCCGTTTCCCAACATCGGCAAGGGCCGCCATGGCGTTGGCGAGGTCGGCACCACCGCTTACTCGGTGCCTGAGGGCACGCTCGGCTATTGGGAGAAACGGTTTGCCGAGCAAGGCGTCACCGGGCTGTCCCGCGAGGAGACGTTCGGCGAGAAGCGTCTTGCCTTCGCCGGCCCCGATGGCGACGGGTTTGCGCTGGTCGAGGACAGAGCGGACAACCGTGCGCCATGGGCCAAGGGTGGCATTCCCACCGACGAGGCGATCCGCGGCTTTCACTCGGTGTCGCTCAGGCTGAAAGACGGTGGCGCCACCGAAGAGCTGCTGAAATTCATGGGTTATGAGGAGATCGACAAGTCCGGCAATGTCAGGCGGCTGGCGGTGAAGAACGGCAACGGCGCCGATGTCGTCGATATCGAATCGCTGCCAGGGGCCGGCTTCGCCAATCTCGGCGCCGGCTCGGTCCACCATGTCGCCTTTGCCGTCGAGAACCGCGCCAAGCAGCTCGAAGTGCGCAAGGCACTCCTCGATACAGGTTATCGGGTGACGCCGGTGATCGACCGCGATTATTTCTGGGCGATCTACTTCCGCACACCGGGGGGCGTGCTGTTCGAGGTCGCCACCAACGAGCCGGGCTTCGACCGCGACGAGGATACCGCCCATCTCGGCGAGGCGCTGAAGCTGCCGTCGCAACACCAGCATTTGCGGCCCTATCTCGAGCAGCATCTGCAGAAACTGGAAGACTGAGGGCAGGGTTATGAGCAAGGATTCGTATATTCACAAGGTGCTGCCCGGTTCGCTGGACGGACCGTTGCTCTTCGTCTTCCATGGCACTGGCGGCGACGAGGATCAGCTTCTGTCGCTTGGGCGCGATCTTGCGCCGCAAGCGACGATCGTCGCCCCGCGCGGCGATGTCTCGGAACAAGGCGCCGCACGCTTCTTTCGCCGTACCGGCGAGGGCGTTTACGACATGGGCGATCTCACGCGAGCGACGGACAAGATGGCCGGCTTCGTCAAGGCACATGTCGAGGCGGCAAAGCCATCTTCGGTGCTAGGCCTCGGTTATTCCAACGGCGCCAACATCCTGGCCTCGGTGCTGTTTGCCGAACCGTCGCTGTTCGACGCAACGGTGCTGATGCATCCGCTGATCCCGTTCGAGCCGGAGGTCAAGGGCAGCCTTGACGGCAGCCGCATCCTGGTCACCGCCGGCAGGCGAGACCCGATCTGTCCGCCTGATTTGACGGCGCGGCTCGAAGCCTATTTGCGCGCCGATGGTGCCGATGTCACAGTCGAGTGGCATGACGGCGGCCATGAGGTGCGGCCGAGCGAGATCGAGGCGGCGCGGCAGTTGTTCGCCGTAGCGCCGGATGAAAGGACCGCAAGCCATGTCTGACCTATTGCCAGAGATCGAGCTGGAGGACCGCGGCTCGAAGGGCCGCTACTTCCTGCGTGGGCCGAGCGGCGCCGAGGCGGAGATGACCTTCACCAAGGTCGGCGAGCACCAGATCATCATCGACCATACCGAAGTGCCGGATGCATTTCGCGGCCAGGGCGCGGGACTTCGCCTCGTCACCCGTGCCGTCGAGGATGCACGTGCGGCGGGCAAGACGATCATCCCGCTTTGCCCGTTCGCCAATGCTCAGTTCCGCCGCCATCCGGAATGGGCGGACGTGCTGAAGCGGTAAGAGAGACAGCCCCTCGATGAATGACAGGAGAAAGGGTGCGCGGCTTTACCGCGTGCCGCTTCGACCATTGGCGGCGTACAAACATAAGGCAAACATGCGGGAATTGCGCAGAGCGCTCGCCTTGCCTAAGTATTGGCAACAACCGGCTCGCCCTCCGCGGCCCGACCACTTCAACCGAATGGCCCTCCATGACCGAATCCGATCTCGTTCCCGTCTTCGACGGCCACAACGACACGCTGCTCAGGCTCTACCAGTCGAAGGATGCGGACCTCGAAAAGCTGTTCGTCGAGGGGACGCCGAGTGGCCATATCGACCTGCCGCGCGCGAAGAAAGGCGGATTTGCCGGCGGCATGTTCGCGATCTTCCCGCCGCCTGTCGAGAAATCCAAGCGCGGCGCGGTGCCGCTGGCGCCGAGCGACAGTGAGCCCTTGCCGCCCGAGGTTCCGCGCGCCGATGCGCTCAACTCCACCATAGCGATGGCCTCGATCCTGTTCAGGCTGGAGCGGGCTTCGGCGCTCACTGTCTGCCGCACCGCCGGCGATGTGAGGAAGGCGATGGCGCAAGGCTCGATCGCGGCGGTCTTCCACATCGAAGGGGTCGAGGCGATCGACCCTGAGCTCACCCTGCTCGATGTCCTCCACGCAGCCGGCCTGCGCTCGCTCGGTATCGTCTGGAGCCGTCCCAATGCCTTCGGCCACGGCGTGCCGTTCCGTTTCCCGTCGTCGCCCGATACAGGGCCGGGGCTGACCGATGCCGGCAAGGCGCTGGTGAAAGCCTGCAACCAGCTGAAGATCATGATCGATCTTTCGCATCTCAACGAAAAAGGTTTCCGCGACGTCGTCGAGATCAGCGACGCACCGCTGGTCGCGACCCATTCCAACGTGCACGCAATCTGCGGCCATTCGCGCAACCTCACCGAATGGCAGCTCGGCGCGATCCGCGACTCCGGCGGCATGGTCGGGCTGAACTTCGCCACCGGGTTCCTGCGTGAGGACGGCAGGATGAACGCCGACACCAGCCTCGACATCATGGTGCGCCATGTCGATTCGTTGCTGCAGGCGCTGGGCGAAGACGGCGTCGGCCTGGGCTCGGATTTCGACGGCGCCATGATCCCGGCCGTGATAGGCGACGTTGCCGGCCTGCCAAGATTGCTCGACGCTTTCGCGGCACGCGGCTTCGGGCGCGCGCTGATCGAGAAGATCGCCTATCGCAACTGGCTCGGCATGCTGGAAAAGACCATCGGCTAAGCGGGTGATGCCGGCTTGACCGGAATGCGATTTGGAGGCGGACTATTCGAAACCCAGCGTTTAAGCCAGTCCTGGCCAATGCCGCGGTCGCGGATGATCGGCAGCGGATCGGTCGAATCCAGCCTCGCACAAATACGGTAGACCTCCAGCGTTTCAGCGCTCATCTCGCCGTGTTTGTAGAAGAACATGGCCGCAGCATAGCGGGTGCGGCCCGACCATTTTTCGCCGAGCGGTGTGTTGATCAGCTGCCACTGTTCGGCGGCTTCGGCGTCGAGTTTGGGACTGTCGGTGTCGGCCATGTTTAGAAATCCGCAGGCGGACTGGCAGTGCGGCGGCCGAGCCTGACGACCAGCCGCGGCACCAGTTTGGCACGCTTCAGCAGCTTTTGATATTGCAGCTCGCGCCTGGCGTGGATCTCGACCCAAGATCCGCTGCAGGCGGGCTCGGCGGCGCTGATCTGGTCTGCATCGCCGGGACTGCTGCCTTTCGCCGACGGTGCCTTCGACGACGTTTTCTCCAAGGATGCAATCTCGACGAGAACATCCGAATATGGGCAGCCATGCAGAAGGTGCTTGACAGTGGCAAACACCGTCCCACTGATCTTCGCGGCCGATGCCGGTCGGCTAGCCGGCGATGCTGGAGACCATCACCCCGATGAAGACAACAGAGGCGCGCGAAGCCCTCCTCGAACCGGCGCGAAAAAGCGATTCCGAAAAGCGCGGCCGCAAAGCGTCGAAAGAGACAAGGCAGGTTCAACTGATCGAAGCGACTATCGATTCATTGGCCAAGCGCGGCTATTCGGAAACGACTATGGCCGACGTCGCCGACGGCGCCGGCCTGTCGCGCGGCATCGTCAATTTCCATTTCGAGAGCAAGGAGAAGCTGCTCGTCGCCACTTTGCAATACATGCATGACGAGTATTCGGCGCATTGGCGCGGCGCCTTGCAAAGGGCCGGCGATGATCCCGCCCGCCAGCTGCAGGCATTGGTGGCAGCCGATTTCAACCGCTCGATCTGCAACAAGCGCAAGCTGGCTGCTTGGTGTGCCTTCTGGGGCGAGGCCAAATCGCGACCGAAATATCAGGCGCTGAGCAGCGCACGCGATGCCGTCTACCAGAACATATTCATCGATCTTTGCGCGGCGCTCAAGCAGAGCGGCTTCTATGCCTATGAGCCGCAAGTCATGGCGCTGGCGCTCAGCGCCATGCTGGATGGTCTGTGGCTGCATTTGATGATGGGCACCGAGGACGCCACACGCGAGACGGCGCTGCAGGCCGCGAACGAGTTCCTGTCTGCGGCATTCCCCAAGCACTATCCGAACTCAGCAGCCCGCGGTGCCAGGCCGGCATGAACCATCAAAAAGAGGGTGGACCAGCAATGAAGACAATGATCCGGCGCCTGACATTCGAGAAGATCAAGGCCGGCTAATGAAGTTCAAGATCGAACGAGCCGATGTGGCCATCGTCGGCGCCGGCTTCACCGGCCTGTCGGCCGCGCGTGAATTGAACCACGCCGGCATCGATGCCGTGCTGCTCGAAGCCCGCGACCGTGTCGGCGGCCGCGTCGAAGCCGTGCAGAACGGGCTCGGCGAGCGGATCGACAGCGGCGGCCAGTTCTTGTGCGAAGACATGCCGGAATTAATGGCGCTGGTGCGAGCGCGCGGCAAGACATTGGTCGAGACCCATGTCGCAGGCGAATTCGTCACGCAGCCGCGAATGAGCGAGGCGCAAGCCGGGCGCACTTACGGCACTGCGATGCGAATGCGCGAGCGGATGAACGCGATCGCACCGACCGACCCGGCCATCGCCGGCTTGACAGTCGCGGCATGGCTCGATCGCCAGAACGATCCCGACGATGCCAAGGCCGCCTTTCGGTCGATGATCGAGGGCCTGTGGTGCCTGGCAATGGAAAGGCTGCCGCTGTGGTACTTGATCGACAATGATCGCCGCATCACCAACGAGGTGTCGGAGCTGCAATATTTCGTGGGCGAAACCATGCATTCGCTGGCGGATGATCTTGCGCGGGATCTCGGCGATCGACTGCGGCTGAATACAGCTGTCGAGGCTATTGAGCACGGGCCGGGAGGGGTTCGCGTCGTTTCGCCCGCCGGCGTGACCGAGGCACGAGCGGTACTGGTCGCGCTACCGCCGATGATGGCCTCGAGAGTGGATTTCGTGCCGCCGCTGCCGGCTGCGCTGGAGAGAGCCCTCGGCGTCTGGCAAAGCGGCGCGGTGATCAAAATGCTGGTGCGCTATCCCAAGGCTTTCTGGCGCGACAGGGGCTTGAGCGGCATGGTAATGTGGCGGGAGCCGCACGGACTTTTTGCCTGCGATGCCAGCAAGGATGAGGATCATGCAGCACTTGTCGTCTTCATCGGCGGGCCGCTGGCGCAGCGCTGGCGGGATATGGACAGCGCGGCGCTACGCGCAACGGTGACATCAAAGCTGCAAGATGCGCTCGGTATCGAGGCCGCCGGCGTCACCGATCTCAGCCATCGCGACTGGACCGGGGATCACTGGAGCGGCGGCGGTTACAGCGATTCGATCGTCGATGCGACGGCAACGGATGCCGAACGCATTATCCGGGCGGGCGCCCCGCCGGTGCATTTTGCCTCGTCGGAGCTGTCGCCGTCATTTCCGGGCTATGTCGAGGGCGCGATCGTCGCCGGTCGCACTGCTGCGCAAAAAATTATTCAGTCGGTTATCGCCAGCAGAGCCTCAGGGTCATAAGCGAGGCGGATCGAGGTGCCGACCTGCATCGACGCGCATTGCCACGAGCTCGGCCTGTTGGTCCGGCTACTGATCAACATGTGCGTGATGTCGCCGCCATTAATCATCAAGCGCCAGTAGATCGACGATATGGTGTCGATCCTGCGCGAAGGCATTTCGCGCGCGATGGACGATCTGCGCCGCGAAGATGTCTGGCGGGGATAGGCGTTTATCGCCGGCAATCTCAGCCGTGGCATTGGTCGGCCGCTGGCAAGGTGGGCGGGGTCGATGAACTGGGCGGTGCCGCGATCTTCCTGGTTTCCGACGCGTCGAGCTTCATGACCGGCCAGATCATCTATATCGAAGGCGACATGACCCGGACCCGTATGAGCGCGACTGTCGCTGTCGGGCGCATGGAAGACCGGTCGGCCTCGGGGCTGCCCCGCAAAAGGCAGGGCTCGTCATTTGCACGCTCTTAGCTTCACCGCTAAGCTTCTTTGGCTGGGGTATTTTCCTCAGATCACATTCGCCATCCCAAGGATCTCATGACACCCGACACAGCAACGCGCGAACAGTTCGCCATCGATCTCGCGCGGCGCGCCGGCGCGCTCGGCCTGAAGTATTTTCGCGACCTCGACAGCCTCGCCATCGAGAGCAAAGGTCATCAGGACATGGTCTCGCAGGCTGACCGCGAGGTCGAGCTGTTCATCCGTGCGGCAATGAAAGCCGCTTACCCGACCGATGGAATTGTCGGCGAGGAGCATGCCTCGGTCACCGGATCGAGCGGGCATGTCTGGGTGATAGATCCGATCGACGGCACCGCGAATTTCGTGCGGGGCATTCCGGCCTGGTGTGTGGTCATCGCCTGCGCCAAGGACGGCGACACTGTCGTGGGTGTCATCCACGAGCCCTCTACCGGCGAAACGTTCCATTGCCGTAAGGGCGGCGGCGCTTTTCTCAACGGCAAGCCGATCAGGGCAAGCGCGGCCACCAGCCTGACCGACGGCTCGTTGGGCACCGGCTTTTCCAACCGCGCCGAAATGCAGAACGTCGCAACGCTCATCGGTTTGCTGTTTTCACAGGGCGGCGTGTTTTTCCGTAACGCATCCGGCGCGTTGATGCTCGCCTATGCGGCCGCCGGCAGGCTGCTCGGCTATGTCGAAGAGCATATGAACGCCTGGGACTGCCTGGCAGGCATGCTGCTGGTGGAAGAAGCCGGCGGCACTATAGTCAAGCCCGACCCAAAGACGGTGCTGGAAAACGGCGCGCTGGTGATTTGCGCCGGCAGCGGCGTGTTCGCCCAGGTCCGCCAGCTCTGCGTGCAATCCTTCAAGCTTTGATCAGAACCGGTCCGCATGAGCAGCGGCGATTTGTATTTCCACTGTCAGGCCCTCCTCGGCTGCCTGCAGATGCGGATCGCCGGCTCCGCCCCACCAGATGTCTCCCTTTGGGTTGGCGGCCTCGGCGCGCAATTGCGCATAGATTTCGCCAGCGCTCTTGCGGGTCATATTGACGGTGATGCCGGTCTTCTCCTCGAACGCCCGCGCCGTCTGCTGCACCAGACCTCGTCAACGCCGCAAGACATGGTCAGGCTTTCGGCGGACGCCGATGACGACGCGGACCACATACCGGCGGCGAGGATGCCGGCGCAGAGAATTGCCCTTTTATCACGTTGAAATTCCTCCCTAATTTATTTGCCGACTTATGAAATGCAGATACGCGGAAAATTCAAGTTGGAAGGGTACGGCCGCCTTTGCGCCTTTCGCCGACTTCCCGCTCGATGTGTTCGACAGGTTGATGCGGATCAATCTTTGCAGCCACCTGGCCGACCGTCCTGCGCCGCCGAACATTCTCAGACGATGGCCCGGTCCCAGCCGCCATAATGCGCAGCGCTGCGCGTGCCGCGCGGCAGGCTGAGCCCGACCAGCAGCGCTCCGATCGCCAGATTGGCGAGGCTCGCCGCCGCGCCGCCGGCGAGCATGAACGGAGAGAGGGCGATCCAGGCTCCAAGCGCTATGTTCACAAAGCGGACGGCGCGCGCCACCTCGGCCATCGCCGTAACGGCGATCATGATGACCAGGCAGCCGGTGACATTATCACTGAAGTAGAGCGGCGGGCTGGTGCCGAAGACAAGCGGCGTGATCATCAGCAGGGCGCCGGCGAGTGTGCTGGCGACAAGGGTCCGGGGAAAATTCACACCGCCAGTGACGAAGTCCCGCGCCACTGCCGATAGCGGCCGGTCGAGATCCGGCGTTGGCGTCTGGTCCTCCGAAAGTGCCGGACCTCCGCACCAGAATGTGCGCCAGAACGGCTCTCCCGCTTGTTTCGCGTGCCAAAGATACTGGCAGCTCGCCAGCACCTCGTCGACCGAATAAGGGATGAGGACGACGGTGACGGCAGCCTGGACGATGCAGAGCGTGCACAGCGCCCCGATGAGCGGTGGCTGAATGATGATGAAGCCGACGCTGACCACACCGAGCGGAACGACCAGCAAGCCGAACAAAAGCACCATCCACGGCATGGTACGCCAGCGGCGGCGATCGCCGATCGCGCCCGCGAGGATATCCAGCGCATAGGCAAAGGCGCCCAGCCCGGCATCGGCGATCGGAAAACCCTTGGAGACCCAGGAGGTGACCACCGCCTCGCTGCCATTGCCGGCCGGCGTTTCGCCCGGGCCGAAGAACGGATCCCAAAGACTGTCGATGTGCCCTAGCTGATAGGCAGCGAGATAGCGCGAGACGAACAGGCCGACAAAGGCGAGGCCGATTATGGGAATGCGCTGGGTGAAGAGGGAGGGCGAATAGCTCCAGCCGAGCGGGCGGTCGTCATCGGCGGCAAGGGCACGCCGGCTGATACCCGGCGTCGGCGGGATCATCACCGCGAACGCGACGATCAGCATGCCGGCCAACGTGTCGGTCGCGTAGGCTCCGGCGCTGGTGGTCCAGAACAGCAGCGGCGCGAACATCACCCAAACCCCGATCGAGGCGGTGATCCATTGCAGCCCGTGCCAGCGCCGGCGCATGCCGACGAGCGCCAGCGACAGGATGGCGAGGCCGGATACGATCTCACTGATGCCGAGCCTGCCATCGCGCGTCTCCGGCGAGGCGATCTCATGTCCGAGCGCCGGCGGAATCGGTGCTGAAGCGGGATCGAACAGGCCGAGCGTGAAGGGCGACGCCACGAGCCACAGCCCGATCGCAACGTTGGTCAGCGGCGCCCAGAGCGTTGCGGCCCGGCGGCGTTCGGTTTCCGCCTCGACCTCGTCGTCCGAGCGCTCGAGCGGGCGCTGCAGCCGTTCGGCGGCCTGGTCGAGCTCGGGCGCGGAAGCGGCGGCCGCCGACGGTTCAAGCTTGTTCTTCTTGTACCAGTCGGTAGGATCCGCCTTCAGCCGCCGGATCATTTCCGGCAAGGTAGCGGTCAGGCGGTGCCGCGGGTTCCAGCCAAGCAGGCGCCTGGCGCGGGAGATGTCGATCTCGTAGTGATCGTCGGCGTTCTCGATCATCCATGGCTTGATGTCGGACTCCTGGTCGAGAACCTTCTCCTGCATCCAGGCACCGAGCTTCGTCACCTCTTTCGGCAGGGACAGGGTCCGCCAGGTCTCGCCATGCAGGAGCTGCCCGATCTGCTTCTGCATCTCGTCGTAAGACGGCGTCTCTTCTTCGCCGATCAGCAGTACGGTCTCGTCGGGAAGCGGGCTGCGCCGGTCGACAGTGCGCACCACGGCGTCGACGAGATCGTCCAGATGCAGGTAGGGCTGGCCGGTGGTGATGTCGCCGGTGAAAAGATAGGCGGTCGGCATGCGCTCGAAAATGCGGGCGATCTGCTGGGCGATGAAGGCCGCGTGACAATCCTCGTCATAGACACCCGCCAGTCGCAGGATCGCAACCTTGATGTCGCCGTGCTCCTTCTGGATCAGCGTCTCGGTCTCGGCCTTCGATCTCGGATAGGCCCAGGCCGGATCGATCGGCGATCGCTCGTCGATCCTGGCGCCCTTTGCCGGGCTCGGCGCATGCACCAGCAGCGTGCTCGAAAACACGAACTGCTCCGTCTCGAACCCCCTCAGCGCGTTCAGCAGCCGGCGCGTTCCCTCGACGGTCACCGCGCCGTATTTCGGATTATCCTCGCCGGTCGTGTCGTAATAAGCCGCGAGATGGATCACCGAGGCAACGCGGCCGCCGCTCCGCTCGCGCACCTCGGCCAGTGCCTTCGCCACGCTCGCGTCCGAGGTAAGGTCGATCTCGATCGTCTCGACGCTGGGCAAGGATCGTCTGGCAACATCAAGGCCGATGATGTCGTAGCGCTCCATCAAGCCGCGAGCGATGGCCTGGCCCAGAAACCCGCTGCTGCCTGTGATCAGGACGGTGGGACGGGTTTTGCCGGTCATGGCGAATCTCCTTGGCGATAGCCGGGTAGAAGAAGCCGAATGCTTCGGTCGCACACTCCGAACCATGTTCGTTGAGAACGGTTCCCGATGAGGTAGCACCACAGAATGGGTGCGCGCGGCGATCCGTCAGACCGACGGCCATTCGTGCCGGCGGATTGCATTTGTGCACAAGTGCAGGACTCCCATTGGTCTACCGGCCGCGAAGGGAAGCGACCAGAATGTCGATCAGCAGCTCGCCACAGCGACGATCCGGATCGCGGTCGGGATCATAGATCGTCACCTCCATCCCAATCACGCGTGGATCGTTGCACCATGTGCGAAGGGCTTCGACAGCTTCGTCGGGCAAGACACCGCCGGCCTCCGGCGTATCGACAGCCGACATGATCTCGCTGTCCAGCACGTCGACATCGAAGTGAACGAATACACCCTCGATGTCCTGCCCTGCGACCGCGTCAAGCGCTATGCGTGCCGCATCGGCGAAGCCGCGCCGCCGCACTTCAGCCAAATCCATCCGGTGAACATCGGTGTCGAAGACGGCCTTGGACCTGTAAGTCGCGGGGTCCTGCACATCGCGATAGCCAAACGCGACTACGTCGGCCTCACGGACCAAAGGAGTGTGCTCGCCGAAATCGGTCAGGAGCGTCGGGCCATGGCCGGTCACGAAGGCCAAATCCATGCCCGCGGCTCCCTTTGACGGCGAGGTATCCGGCAATTTGAAATCGGTGTGCCCATCGAAGAAGATAAGGCCGTAGCGGCCACGACGCCGTAGCGCGAGCGCAGGGCCAAGCAACACACGGCAATCGCCGCCGAGCATGAGCAGGAACCCTCCCGAGTTCAGCTCCTCGTCGACCGCTTCGGCAAGCGTCTTGGAATACTGGCGCAGGGCCTGGGCATTGCGCACGCCCGTCGCAGGATCCACCTCAGGCCGATAAGGCGGAGCCCGAACCGAGCGCAACGGACCGGCGCCTAAACGGTCGGCGAGACCAAGCGATTGAAGTGTCTCCGGCGCCTTCCACACGCCGGGCTCCGGCTCACCCTCCTGCGGCATCAGCCCAAGATTAGAGGGCGCGCCGAGCAAAGCGATATGTCTCGTCTGAGTGGTGTCTCGCGGCATTGTCGTGCTGGCAGCTGAGGTCATGATCAGAGTTCTCCGCGTTATGGGCGATACGCATCATGCTCAAGAAACAGGCTGCGCTTTCCTGACCGGTCTCCCGCTGCCCTTGCCGCCGTGTACCTCCGGTTGGTGTCACGCGTCAGGCAGCGTCGCGAGTGACGCGTATTGCTCGTTCAGCGCCACCGTTTCGTCAGCGGTGATTTCGAAGTCGATGTTGTCCCGCGGATGCAGGTTCGCCTTGGGCAGCGGCGTTGTCCCGCGCTGCCGGGGCAGATCTCGATACCGGTCGCTTGGGCCATATCGGATTTCCAGGAGGCGAACTGCCGTCTTTGAACTATGCGTGGTGCGCGCGCGTTCTGGCGGCCTTCTGCGCCGCCGCCTTCCTTCCGCTGGCGCCTTTCGTCTCGGCGGCCTTCTTGGCAGCGGCCGAGCGCTCCTCAGCCGTCCGGCGCGAGGCCGCACGCTTGGCTTGCTGCGCCAGCGCCTCGTGCGACGCCGTACTCCTCGGCTCGTGCTCGAGCACCTTGGAGACGGCTTTCGAGACCCGCGGGCGGCGTTTCGGCGTGCGTTCACCCTGGCCGGCCTCATAGGCGTATTCGGCGCTTTTGCGCGTGCTCTCCTTCACCTTGCCCTTTTTGGGCGGGGGCAGGTCTACGCCTGCGCGTCTTGCCTCGGAAAGCCCGATGGCGATGGCCTGCTGGGTCGAGCGCGCGCCGTGCTCGCCGCGGCGGATTTTATCGATCTCCTCGTGCACGAACTCGCCGGCCTGTGTGCTCGGCGATTTGCCCTCGCGCTTGTCCTTTCGGGCCTTCTCGATGGTTTTCTTGTCCGGCATTGTCTTTCTCCCTCATACGGGTTGCGACAGCCATTCGGGTTGCAGCTGCGCGCGGTCTTATGAGGATCATAACGCGTTGAGGACGCAAATGATCCCGGGACTGGTGATCCAAGCCCCAGCTGTCAGGACGTCGACGCCGATCTGTCCGAAATCAGATGGCGCAAGAACCATCGGCTCGCCAGGCCCGCGACTTCGTCCAGGGCGCCGGGTTCCTCGAACAGGTGCGTCGCGCCAGGGACGATGGCGAGCTCCTTCTCGCAGTGGAGCGCCGCCAGCGCCGAGCGGTTGAGCGCGATCACCTGCTTGTCCGCGCCTCCGACGACGAGCAAGGTCGGCGCCCGGACGCGCGGCAGGGCGTGCGCTGCAAGATCGGGCCGGCCACCACGCGAAACCACGGCCGCGGCCTGGTCGGGCCGCTCGGCCGCCGCCACCAGGGCGGCACCGGCGCCCGTGCTCGCGCCGAAATAGCCAAGACGCAACCCCGATGTTTCCGGCGAGGCGCCGAGCCAATCCGTGACGCCGACCAGCCGGTCGGCGAGCAGTCCGATATTGAAGCGCAACTCGGCCGTGACCTGGTCGATCCGCTCCTCTTCGGCCGTTAACAGGTCGATGAGGAAGGCGGCGAGGTTCGCCTCGTTCAGCCTTCCTGCCACGTAGCGGTTGCGCGGGCTGTGGCGGCTGCTTCCGCTGCCATGGGCAAAGAGCACAAGGCCACGAGCATCCGAGGGCAACGAAAGATTGCCCTCAAGCGTGACAGGTCCCGCGGGAACATGCACGACGTGCTCGCTATCCCGGTCCATATCCATCTCCGCTATGTCGATCTGGTGCCAGGCGCCGGACCCGCGCCTGCGCGCCCAGCCAATTCCTCTTCGGAAGCGGCGGGCTTGGGCCCGGACCTGGCGAGGAGCGCGCGGACCTCTTCATCGCTCGTCTGCGAGAAATCCACGTACCAGCGCCCGACACCCAGCAACGGCTCTGGTGTCGTCGCGCAAACGACCTCGTCGGCGTCCGCCCGCATCGCGTCGCAAGTGTCGGGGCTACCGACGGGAACGGCCGCGACAATATGGGCGGCGTGGTTTTTTCGCAGCGCCTTGATCCCGGCCCGCATGGTCGATCCGGTCGCAAGCCCGTCATCCACGAGGATAATGGTTCGTCCATTCAACTGCGGTGGGGGTCGCCCGTCCCTATAGAGGTGCTCGCGGCGCAGAAGCTCTTTTTCCTCCCTTGCAGCGACCGCGTCGATGACATGTGGCGGGATCGCGAGACCGTTGACGATTTCGTCGTTCAGGACACGTACGCCTGAGGGCGCGATCGCCCCCATGGCCAGTTCCTCGTGGCCGGGGACGCCGAGCTTGCGCACGACGAAGACGTCGAGCGGTGCCTTGAGTGCCTGGGCGACCTCGTAGCCGACCGGCACGCCGCCTCGGGGCAGCGCCAATACGATCACATCGTCGCGGCCGGCAAAGCGAACGAGTTCCCCGGCGAGTTGCCGCCCGGCCTCGCGGCGATCTGAAAAGATGATAGCCATGACCTTCAATCCGCGTGCATCTGTTTTCCCGGTGGATGTTTTTTCACCAGCCTGCGTCCACATTCCGTGGGATGGCTGCGGCACCGGTACCATTTTGGAACTCGCTCGCTGCCTGGACGTTCCAAGAATAGTTTCGATCGCGAGGTGCCGGCACCGGCACGCGCCTCAGCGCGGATCGGGAAGATCGAAGATAGTGATCCGTACATGCCTCGTCCGGCCAGCTGGCAATCTAGCGATGCGTCGCAACAGGTCCGTCTGGCGACTTGTTGCCTCAGCAATCAGGGAAAGGAAGATCCCATGCAAGTTCAGGAGATCATGAGCCGTCGGACCGAGTTGGTCGGCCCGAACACGACAATCAGGGATGCCGCCCGGAAAATGCGGGCCGACAATCTCGGCGCCCTTCCGGTCGGCGAGAATGACAGGCTGGTCGGCATGGTGACAGACCGCGACATCGTGATGCGCGGCGTCGCCGAGGAGCGCTCAGCCGGCAACACGACCGTTCGCGAGGTCATGTCCGAGCATGTCTATTGGTGCTTCGATGACGCCGATATCACCGATGCGGCGAAGATCATGGCCAAGCATCAGGTGCGTCGTCTTCCGGTGATCAATCACGACAAGCGCCTCGTCGGCGTCATCGCCCTGGCCGACCTCGGGCGGACCGATGAGGAAGCCGCCAAAATCGCTCTCGAAGGCGTTTCCGAGGCAACGGACGATCCCCGGCGCTAGACGCTCGCTGGGCGGTTGCCGCCGTGCTCGCCGTTCTTCTCCATCTGGGCTGAACGCCGCCTGCTCAGGCAGCCTTCAGTTTGGCAACTATCTCGCTTTCACTTCTATGCGGCGTGTCTTGTCCTTTGCCGCGGGGTTCTTCGGAAGCTCGACAGCCAAAATGCCGTTTCTGAAAGTGGCCTGCACCTTGTCGGCATCGATCTCCGCTTCCAGCGGGATGGTCCGCTGAAACCGGCCATAACTGCGTTCGCTGTAGGTGCGGCCGCCTTCGCCTTCCTTGTGCTCCGAACGCTTCTCGCCCGTAATAAAGAGGGTGTTTTCGCGCAGCTTGAGCTCAACGTCCTTCTGCTCGAGCCCCGGCAATTCGGCGGTGACCTTATAGGCTTGGTCTGTTTCATGTACGTCGACGCTCGGCCAAAGATCGCCGGCCGTAGTCGCTTCGGCCATCGGCGCGAAGAAGTCGTCGAACAGGCGGTCAATCTGCCGGTGGAATGACGTGAGCGGGTCGCGCGCGGATGGGTAGAGGCTGCGCGATGGCGTCCGGGGCGCCAAATCGTGATGTGCCATGGTTCTTCTCCTGTTTTTTGTGTCTGCATCACTCGTCGCCATGTGATCGGCGACGGCAAACAAAACTCGTCCACCCATGAGGATGTTCCGGTGCCGGCCAAGAAAGGTGGTCGAAAAACAGCGGCAAAAAAGCCGGCCCGAATTCCCTCATGACGGGCCGACAACAGACGGGACCTCCGACAATAAATGCGCATCAGGACATGCGCTTGGGGGAACAACGGGCAGGTACGGCTGTTTGGTCACATCACCTAGTCGGATTTGAACGGAAGGAGGATCTCGATGAACGCCACCGGACTCGACGTATTCGACAAGACACTGCAGACCACGAACATCTGGCTCGACGAGATCATGGACGAGATTGGACCGGATCGGCAGGTCGCCTGGCACGTTCTCGGAGCGGTGCTGCACGCCCTGCGCGACCGTATGCAGCCGGATCTTGCAGCCCACCTCGGCTCGCAGCTGCCGATCCTGGTGCGCGGCGCCTTCTATGACCAATATCAGCCTTCCAAAGCTCCCGAGAAGATGCGGTCGCTCGACGAGTTTCTGGCCAAGATCAAGGCGGAGCTGGAATTTACCCGCCCGGTCGATTCCAAGGATGCATTCAGGGTCGTGTCCAAGGTACTCGCCCATCACGTCGGAGAAGGACAGATGCACAAGGTCTGGGAATCCCTGCCGGGCGAGATAAGACGCGTCGCCGAAGCTCAGCAAGCGGCGTGAACGGCGCAGGCGCGGGCTTCTCGGTCGCAACCTCCTTGGGGAAATAGCAATGCCACTCACCCTTATCAGCCCGGCGTTCCGGGCAGGCGGAAGAATTCCCGAAAGGTATACGCGTGACGGCCAGAACGTCTCGCCGCCGCTGAAGTGGTCCGGTGTCCCGGATGGTACCAAGAGCGTTGTTCTTGTCGTGCGGGATCCCGATGCACCAAGCGGGATTTTCGGGCACTGGGCGGTGTTCAACATCCCGCCGGATGCCGGGGGACTAGCCGAGGCCGAAGACGGCAAGCCCGGCCCGTCGGCACTCAGGCAAGGCACCAACGATTTCGGCAATGCGTATTACGATGGTCCGCAGCCGCCTGCAGGGCACGGCGTCCACCATTACCACTTCCTGCTGGCCGCGCTCGATGTGCCGAGCCTCAGCGTACCAGGACAGGCGGGCGTGCATCAGGTCTGGAAGCAAGCCCAGAAACACGCATTGGAGGAGACGGAGTTGGTCGGAACCTACGAACGGCCGGCGTGACGCGGGCCGTGTCGGTCGCCGCCTTCACAATGTAATCTGGGCAAGCGGTTTTCGGGCAGGGCCGTGGATGACCGAACCGTCGGCGGCGAAGATCGAGCCGTGGCAGGGACAATCCCAGGTGTGGTCCGCATTGTTCCAGGTTACGGTGCAGCCCTTGTGGGTGCAAATCGCCGAAACCGCCTGGAGTGCGCCTTCGGTGTCTCTCCACGCCGCAATCTTTTCGTCTCCCCTGACGATCACGCCGCCCATACCAGGCGCAATGTCGTGGGTGCTCGAGACGATCGATTGACTGCGGCCGTTCTTGTGGAAGTCCTCAGGATAGGGCCGGGCCGGATCGTAGAGTTTTTGCCATGGGCTCGGGCGGCCGCAGATCAGGTCGGCGATCATCTCGCCCACGGCCGTCCCGTTGGTGATGCCCCAGGCGTTGAAGCCCGTGGCAATGTGGAAGCCGGCGGCCTTGGCGGGATCGGGTTCGCCGGCATATGGGATCCTGTCGGCCGTATCATAGTCCTCATTGCACCAGCGCCAGGCGACGTCGCCGACCGGAAGGTTCTTTCTTGCCCAGTTTTCCAGTTCGACAAACCGCTTGGCCACGTCGCCGTCCCAGCCGGTGTTGAACTTGGGGCCGAGCGTGACCAGCAGTGGCCCTTCGGCATCACGGCCCGTGCGGATGGAATGCGTCGGGTCGTCGATGCCGATGAACATGCCGTCGACAGGGAGGGGATCGTCGATCCGAAAGGCCATGGCGGTGTGGCAGCGCGGTTGCGTCCGGTTCGCCATGCCGACGGGGCTCTTCACCGTCATGTTGGTGGCGACGACGACATGCCCGGCATCAACGGCGCCGCCATCGGTGGCAACGCGCCAGCGGCTTGCCTCGTCGATCGAGGTGGCGCGGCTGTTTTCGAAGATCCGACCGCCACGGGCCGTCACCGCTTCCGCCAGGCCAACCAGATACATCGCCGGATTGAACTGCGCCTGGTCGGGGAACCGTAATGCCGCGGCCGTTTCGAAAGGCAGCGGCGCGCGGTCGAGGATCTCGGCCTCCAGCCCGACCTGGCGCGCGGCCTCCGCCTCGGCCGCAATCTCCGCGCAGCGGCTTTCACTGCAGGTGTAGGTATAGGCGTCCTTGCTCTCGAAATCGCAGGCGATGGCGCAGTTGTTAACCCAATCGCGGATTTGGCGGGCGCCGGCGGAATTCGCATCGGCATAGGTCTGCGCCAGGTCCCGGCCAACGCTGTCGATGAGATGACGATAGATCAGCGCATGCTGCGTGGTGATCTTGGCCGTCGAGCGGCCGGTCACCTGGCCGCCTGTGCGCAGGCCTTCGAGGACGACCACCGACCGGCCCGCCTCGCAAAGCTGAAGCGCCGTCGTCAGCCCGACAATTCCAGCACCCACGACAATGGCGTCCGCACGGATCGAACCTTCGAGCTGGGGATAGTTCGTGGAGGCGGCTGCCGCCACCCAACAGCTTCCCGGTTTTCCCAAGAGAATGGCCATTTCAACCGCGCCCCTTGCGTCTCCATGCACTTCCATCGACAACCGCGCCGGCGGAGGAACGTTCCCGAGCTTGGTCGCTTTCAATCATTGTCTCGCCACCCCGGGTCAGAAAAGCGCCGGGAAGATGCGAGGTGCAGGCCATCACCCAGGTGATCGCCTCGCGGTCGTATTCGTCACCGGAGCGCCAGTCCTCGAAGAAGGCGTTCAGCCTATCGACACGCCCCGGCCAGATACCGGCGGCCTGCAGGCCGAGCGAAACGCCGTAATTGGTGAAGGCGAACTTGGTATCGCGCAGCCATGGCGCGCGGCTGAAATAACCGGGCGGGTCGACCCACATCGTTTCCAGGGTTCGCAGCGAACGCCTCGTCTGGGCCTCGGCCCACGGCTCGTCGGGAGAGAAATGGGCGAGCCACAGCATCATGCCGAGGCCGAGGTCCTGGTCGATGTCGAGGCTGCGCCAATCGCGCTCCATCAGGGCACGCATCTGCGCGATCTCGGGCGCCAGTTCCTCGTCGTCGAGCATTCGGTAAGAGACGTAGCCGTCATAGGCATCCATGCTGCCGAGGCCGTAGCCGGGGTAAGGACCGCTCAAATCCTCCTGCATCTTCCAGATCACGCCGCGGCCAGGGACCACAAACGCCGGGTGAATGTCCCTCGCCAGCGCAATGCCGCGCTTGCGGTATTCCGGCTTCAGATCGCCGAGACGCGCCAAAGCAAACAGCCACATCGCCAGATAGTGGAAGTACTGGCCGTCGCGATCGGCCGCTTCGCCGATCCTCAGTCCGCGCCGGCGGCCGAGCACACGCTCGACATCGGCCACCAGCCGCTCGGCCGCGTCCAGCCAGCGCTGTTCGCCAGTTTCTGTGCAAAGCGAGACGTAGAGCACGACCCCGAATGCGTCGGTCCACAGATACCGCAAGCCGTTCGGCCAGATGCCTTCGCCGCGCATCCAGTCGAGTTTTTGCAGGACATAATCGACGTCACGCAGCATTGCACCAAGCCCCGAATCCACGGCAGACTTTGCCGATGTTCGGTTCCATGCGATTGCGGGCATGCGGCATATCTGCCTCCGCTCCGGTAGGCCTTAGCCAGATACCGCGAAACGATCTGATCGGCGGCAGGTTCCTTGGCCGCTTTCACCGGCGCGACCCTCACGATTCTCGCGGAGACTTTGCAGGCTGAAGGAACAGCAGAATTATGATGCGCTGCGCTGGCCACGGACCGGTATCGCAACTGACGCTGCGCCGGAGCCCTTTAAGGTCGCCTGCGGTCTGGCTGCGGGGACGTTGGAAATCGTCGACACACCGGCCGGCGAGCGGACGCGGCTGACCATCGATCGCCAGGCCGACGATCTGGCAGCGACGGTGATCATCGACCGGCCCGGCGGGCCGGAGACGCTTCGCCTCGAACCTGTCGGCGACAACCATCACCGCCTTGAGAGCACCGTCGCCCCTGCCGAACCGCATGAGTTCCAGGCAGGTCTGGTGCTGACCGCGAAAGATCGCGAACAGGTGCTGCCGTTCAAGATGGTCGAACCCGAAGGTCACCATCATTAGGTCGACTGGCGGATATGCGGTTCAATGACCGATCTCGCGGCCTGTGCTGGTCTGTTCCTGGCGGCCTTGCTCGCCGCTACGATCCTGCCGATGCAATCGGAAGCAGTGCTGGTCGAACTCGTGCTTGCGGATTACTCGCCCTGGCTGTTCATCGGAGTCGCGAGCGTCGGCAACGTGCTTGGATCGGTGATCAACTGGCGGCTCGGGCGAGGCATCGAGCGCTTTCGGGGCCAACGGTGGTTTCCGATGAACCAAGCGCAACTGGACCGCGCGCAAGTGTGGTATCGCCGCTATGGAAAGTGGTCGCTCCTGCAGAGTTGGCTGCGGTTGTCGGTGATCCGCTAACCGTCGTCGCGGGCGTCCTGCGCGCGAGCCTTTTCGGGTTTTCCTTTTGCTGGTCACTGCCGCCAAGGTCGGCCGCTATCTGGTTCTTGCCGCCGTGACCCTGAGCGCGATCTAATCTCACGAAGCCTCTCGAAGCTGAGCTGGTTAGGTCGGCTGGTTCGAAGAGCCTTGTATGATGCGCGCGGACGGGAAGCGCTAGCTCTTTTTGACGGCGACCTTGTCGAGGGCTGCGCGCAGGCCTTTTGCCAGCTTCTGCGTATCGCGCGACCGGTCAACCAAGCTACGGCGCAGCGCTCCAGCCAACATCGACATTGTTAAGACATTCCTGTGGCCGCGCGCCAGGCCTGCACAACGAAGCTGTGCTGGTTCCAGATCATCAGCGCTCCACTCACAGCCATGAGCGCGACCACAAGGCCGCGGAACTGTCGTCCACTTAGGCGTTCGAGCCAGCGCTTGGCCAGCAGATTGGCAAGCGCAGCGCCCAAACCCGCGGCTGCGCCGTACATGACCGCCTGACCACCGAGCGCGCCGAGTCCGGTGAATACCGCGATCTTGACGACATCGGTCACAAACGAGTTCACCGATTTCGTGGCGACCAACGTCTCCTTCTCCGAACCGTAGTTCAGATAGAGCGAATTCAAGACGGGTCCCACCGTGCCCATCAGCGCCGACAACAGCGCGACGATCAGGCCGGCCGGGAGGAACCACCAGCGGCGGGCTCGGTAGCTCCGCTCGCGCGCGCCGCCGCGAAATTCCCAGACTGCACTGATCAGATAGATCCCTATGAGTATCTGGAGCCATTCCGCCCGACTGTTGGCGAAGAGCCAGGAGCCCGCAGCGGCACCGGCGATGGCGCCGGGCAGGTACCAACGGACCAGGCTCCAATCGATGTCGCGCCGGAAGGCCAGGGCGCGGATGGGATTGCCGATGAGCTCGGTCAAGGTGATGACCGGCGCAACCGCCGCGCTCCCTGTGATGAAAGTCACGGCGGGGATCAGCAATAGACCTCCGCCTCCGGCCGAGAGGGTGTTCAGTGTCCAGGTGAGGAACCCCGCCAACGCCAGGAGGCCTAGTCTAATCCAGTCCATCCGATCAGAACGAAGCGGACCTTTGATCGTTCCGAACGCGTTAGTTCGCAAAAGCCCGGCCCGCCCCTTGAGTCTCGTGTGCGATGGAAAGGTGATCTCAGGCGCAATGCTGGTGGCGGAGAGACGCTGTGCCAGAGAACCATTCCCGAGGCGGCGGGAAGAAGGCCGACGATCGCTCCGAGTCGGCCGAACTCCGCCGTTGGACGCGCGCGCGGACGCCCAATCTAGCTCTTTTTGACGGCGACCTTGTCGAGGGCTGCGCGCAGTCCTTTCGCCAGCTTCTGCGCATCGTCGTACGCCCAGAAATGCATGAAGAAGAGCCGCGGTTGCTCATCGAGCATGTGGCTATGCAACGCGGTGATCTCGATGCCGTTATCCAGCATGGCTTTGATAACCGGATTGACCTCCTTTGCTGTCAGCACAAAATCACCCGTGATCGCCGCCTTGCCGCCACCTGTCGATTGGAAGTTAATCGCTATTGCCGAGCCCATGGCCGCCGGCACTTCCATTCCATTTTCCTCGACCGGCTCAGCGCGCGAGATCGTGAACTGGTAGACCGCGCCATTGGCCTTACCCTTATAACCGATGGTTTGGTCGACACCGGCCGTGTCGAACTCGATCTGTGGTGCGGCTTGCGGCTGGGCGCCGCCTCCCATCGGTGTTTTGCTCAGCGCCAATCCGGCATGAAGCGCTGTGGCGAGCGTAACCGGGTCGCCCTGGCCGAAGACGTGCATGTAGAGTGTCATCGGCTCCGCGCGCAGCAAGTGGTTGTGTACCGCAGTGATCTCGATCCCGCTTTCTTCAAGCTTCTTGATGACCGGGTTCACCTCGTCCTGCGTCAGAACGATGTCGCCCATAACCATTGCCTGATCTCCCATGGGTTCGAACGCAATCCAGCCTCCAAGCGCAAATCCGGGTTTCAGGGCCACGCCGTCGAGCGAAACCTTCAGGTCCGTTCGCGGCAGCCCGACCCGGTAGACGCCATCAGGCGTCTCGGTTCCGGATTTGCCGAGCGCCTTAGCGATTGTTTGCCAATCGGGTGCCGCCGATGCCGGTTGGAGCAGCGCCGACATCGCGATCAGCATTGCTCCGGTCACGAGTTTTGCATGCATGGGATTTCTCCTTGTGATCTGCCCCCCAATTTGTCATGCGGCTGCTGGCTTCGTGGCGGGAGGGTCGGCGCCGCGCATGATCGCGGCAATGATTACGATCGCCGGGTCGCGCTCGAGCCCATTTTTGGATCGGGCTCGCCGGCATATGGAATCCTGTCGGCCGTATCATAATCCTCATTGCACCAGCGCCCCACGACGTCGCCGACCGGAAGGTTCTTTCTCGCCCATTTTTCCAGTTCGGCAAACCGCTTCGCCACGTAGCCGTCATAGGCATCCATGCTGCCGAGACCAAAGCCAGGATATGGGCTGCTCAGATCCTCCTGCATCTTCCAGATCACGCCGCGGCCAGGGACCACAAACGCCGGGTGAATGTCCCGCGCCAGCGCAATGCCGCGCTTGCGGTATTCCGGCTTCAGATCGCCGAGACGCGCCAAAGCAAACAGCCACATCGCCAGATAGTGGAAGTACTGGCCGTCGCGATCGGCCGCTTCGCCGATCCTCAGTCCGCGCCGGCGGCCGAGCACACGCTCGACATCGGCCACCAGCCGCTCGGCCTCGTCCAGCCAGCGCTGTTCGCCAGTTTCCGCATAAAGCGAGACGTAGAGCACGACCCCAAAGGCATCGGTCCAGAGATAACGCAAGCCGTTGGGCCAGATGCCTTCGGCGCGCATCCAGTCGAGTTTTTGCAGGACATAGTCGACGTCACGCAGCATCGTCACGCAGCATCGCGCCAAGCCCCGAACTGGCAAAGCCGGCCCGTGTTCGTGTCCCACGATTGTGAGCATGCGGCATGTCTGCCTCCGCTCCGATTGGCCTTAGCCAGATACCGCGAAACGATCTGATCGGCGGCAGGTTCCTTGGCCGCTGTCACCGGCGCGACCGGGAACCCTCGACCTGATCATGAGTTTCGGATCCAGGCGCTCACAACGGGATGCGGGGGTTACCAGTCATTTTCGGAGCCTTTCGATCGAGGAGGCAAAGTTGCGACACCGCCAAATCAGAGTTGACGGAATTACTGTCTTCTTTCGCGAGGAAGGCCCGGCCGACGCTCCGGTGCTTCTGCTGCCGCACGGCTATCCCTGTTCGTCCTATCAGTTTCGAAGGCTGATGCCCGGACTGGCTGATCGCTGGCACACGTTCGCCCCGGATTTTCCTGGCTTCGGCTACAGCGCTACGCCCGACATGGCTGCATTCGGCTACGATTTCGAGACCTATGCCGGGTTTTTGGCGGCTTTCGCGGACGCGCTCGGCCTGTCTCACTATGCGCTCTGGCTGCACGATTACGGCTCGCAGATCGGATTGCGCCACGCCATCGCCTATCCGGAGCGCGTTGCCGCGCTTATCATCCAAAACGGCGACATCTACGAAGACGTGCTCGGCCCGAAATACGCAGCCATCAAGGCGTATTGGAACGACAAGACGCCCGACAAGCATCGCCCGCTGGAAGAAGCGGTGAGCGAGGAGGGCTTCCGGCACGAGTTCATCGGTGAGGTTGGCGAGGCCGTGGCCGAGCGCGTGCCACCGGATCTGTGGAAACTCCATTGGCCTCTGATGGACACGCCGCCCCGTCGGCGGCTTGCGGTCGGCCTGATGGAGAAGCTGGAGGCGAACCTCAACTGGTTCCCGAAATACCAGGCTTATCTGCGCGAACGGCAACCACCGACACTGATCGTCTGGGGTCCCGAGGATGGCTATATGCCGGCCGCATCGGCCCGCGCCTACAAGCGCGACTTGCCGCAAGCAGAGCTCCATCTCCTCGATGGCGCCGGCCACTGGCTACTGGAAACCCATTTCGATGAGGCGCTTGCGTTGGTGCGCGACTTCCTCGCACGCGTTCACAGCCGAGCACCGACGCGACCGTCAGGTAACCAGTTGAAAGCGTGGTGATCCCGACAGGAATCGAACCTGTGACCTACAGATTAGGAATCTGCCGCTCTATCCTACTGAGCTACGGGACCACGCGGCCCGACACATAACCGCTTCGGGACGTTTCGCCAAGAGGCAGCTAGGCCGCTCGCTTGGGTTCGACCGCGAACGGGCTCAGGCCGAGCCAGGTCTGCATTTTGCGCGCGATGTCCTGGTCGCCCGTCAAGATGACTTTCGGCCCGGCCTTCTCGACGGTGATCAGCCCCATCCAGATTTCGGTCATGGTGTGCAGGTCGGTCGAGACGTAGAGATCGACATCGAAGCCCGGATCGTACCAGCAGAGGTCGACCTCGCCGTGCTTCTCGACGATCAGCCACCATGACCGCTTGGAGGCGGGGAGCTCCTGATACAGAAATTGTATTACTGTGCGCCCGTCGGGCAGCGGCGACGCGTTGAGATTGCGCCGCATGTCCCACATCAGCAGCGATGGATCGAGGTTCTTCAGCGACAACCGGGACTCGACCCATTTCTGGCCCCAAAAACCCATCGCCTCGACGACGGAACGCAGATCCCTGCCTGCCTCGGTCATCCGGTATTCGAAGATGCCTTTCTCGCCGCGCACCTCCTTGCGCTCGACGATCCCGGCCAGCTCGAGCTCCTTGAGGCGTTGCGACAGAAGGGTCGGCGACATTTTGGGGACGCCGCGGCGCAAATCGTTGAAACGGGTCGAGCCCGCCACCAATTCGCGAAGCAGAACCATGGTCCAGCGGGTGCACAGCACCTCGGCGGCCATCGATAACGGGCAGAACTGTTTGTATCCGGACTGGGTCACGATGTTGCCTTCCCTCAAACTCCGCCGGAACCATAGGCCTTTCCCGGCGACGCGGCGAGTACAGAAACTGTACCGGCCCAGTGCGGTGGATTCGAAGTTCCTGCTTTCTGGGTGGCATCAGCATTAGGAACTTCAAATCCAAAACCACACTGGAAATCCAAGCACTTGCTGGTGTGGCTTTTGAATCCGAAATTCGCTCGCTGCGTTGCTCCAAAGTGAATGCGAATTTCGGATTCGCCACACCAGTACAGATCGGGGACTGGCTGGCGCGACCCTTGCCATGCGACCCCTCTGCCGCTGCACGGGATACCCCTGTGCACGACCAGGAGACATGACCCATGACCGCTTACGTTATCGCAGACATCAAGGTGAGGGACCCGAAGTGGATGCCGGCCTATGCCGCGTCGGTCCACGACCTCGTTCACAAGCACGGCGGCAGATATCTGTCGCGCAGCGGCAATGTGAAGACGCTCGAAGGCAAGCCGCTCGACACGACGCTGATTGCCTTGATGGCGTTCCCGACCGAGGCCGCGGCGCGCGCCTTCACCGACGATCCTGCCTACGCGCCGTTCGTTTCGGCCCGTCAGGGCGGCAGCGACAGCCGTTTCCAGCTGATCGACAACTCCGATCTGGCCGGAACCATCCCCTATCTGCCGAAGGGATGATCGGCATTCGTCGCATCGGGACAGGGATCTCCCAGCAACAACAGCCACAGCGCCCACCTGCCGGACCTCCTTACTTCCGGCGGCCGGCCGGGCTGTGCTTTTCAAGAAGAATGGAATGACTATGACAATCAACTTTCGCAACAAGTTCCTCGCTGCCGCGGCGCTGCTGTCGGCCTGCACCGCGCTGGCGCAGGCGCATCAGGCAGCGCCCGCGCCCGGTCCCAATCCGCTGGCCGACAAGGTACGCGCGGCCAACAGCCGCTTCGAGAATGTGGCGGCGGCGACCGCCGAGGGCTACGCGCCCATTCCCTGCGCCAGCGGCATCACCGGCGGCGCCATGGGCATCCACTATGTCAATCCCGGCTACCTCAAGGACGACGCGGCCGATGTCGCCAAGCCGGAAGCGGTGATGTACGAGCCGATGGCCGACGGCACGCTAAAACTGATCGCGGTCGAATACATCACCTCGAAAGGCCCGGCCTCGCTCGATGGGCATCTGTTCAACTTCAACAGCGCCCCCAACCGCTACGGCCTCGGCCCGTTCTACGAGCTGCATGTCTGGGCCTGGAAGGGCAACCCGACCGGCGCGTTCGCGGACATGAACCCGAACGTGTCGTGCGAACCGACGACTGCTGTCAGCCAGTAAGCAGCCGAGCCAGGCGGCGCCAACGCCGCCTGGCCGAATGTGGGAGCAGGCCCCAAAGAGGTCGGGATAGCGGAACTTTCGGGACGCCGGCGCGCTTTAGTGTCCCGAAGGAGACACCGCATGAGCGCCACCAAAGAGTTCTTTCAAACGTGGCTGCAGGAGAATGTCGGCAATTTGCCGGCCGAGAGCGAGGTGAGCGTCGCCGTTCTGGCGCAGCAATTCGAGCAGGACGCCGACGCTGCCGGCTATGGCCACGAGGTTCGCGAAGACGAACTCGGCAATATCCAGGAGGCGATCGAGGCAGCCCTGAAGAAGGCGAGGACAGGCGAAGAGCCGCAGGCTGCCGACGACAATGAGCTGGCGCCGGTCATGGAGGCGCTGGAGGTCGAGGATCCGAAGAGCGGACCGTAGCGGTTGCGGCTCTTCCCTTCCACGCTACATGACCGGGCATAATGGATGCCAAACACCTCACACTCGGCGTCGTGATCGGCGTGGCTATCGGCGTCGTGTTGGACAACATTGTTGCGGGCATCGGTATAGGTATTGCTCTGGGCATTGCCTTCGGCCTTGCCCGGAAGTCGTCCGGCCGGAAGTGACCAGCAGAACATGTCCTGCCCGGTTTTGCCGCCCAGAGGTGCGGCGGTTGCCGCACCGCCGATGCCGAATGGCTACGCCGCCAGCGCTGTTTCCGCCAGCTTCACCCAATAGCTCATGCCGTGCGGGATGACCTCGTCGTTGAAGTCGTAGGCTGGGTTGTGCAGGCCGGCGGTATCGCCGTTGCCGATGAAGATGAAGGCGCCCGGCCGCGCTTCAAGCATGTAGGAGAAATCCTCGCCGCCCATCACCGGCTGGATGGCGCGGTGCACATGGCTGTCGCCGGCGACGTCGGCCGCGATGTCGCTGGCAAAGACCGTCTCTTCCGGATGGTTGAAGGTGACGGGGTAATTGGCATTGTAATCAACCTCGATTGTCGCGCCGAAGGCAGCGCCCAGGCCTTGGCAAAGTGCGCGGATGCGCTCCTCTGCCTTCTTGGCGACTTCCTTCTTCAGCGTGCGTACGGTGCCGGCGATCTCGGCGGTCTCGGGAATGACGTTATAGGCGTCGCCGGCATGGAATTTCGTCACCGAGACGACCACCGCCTCGACCGGATCTGTGCTGCGCGAGGCGATCGTCTGCAATGCGCCGACGAGTTGGCTGGTGATGACGATCGGATCGATGGTGCCGTGCGGCATCGCCGCGTGGCCGCCCCGGCCCTTGACGGTGATGGTGAATTCGGCGGTCGCCGCCATGATCGGGCCCGGCCTGATGGCGAACTGGCCGACCGGCAGGCCCGGCATGTTGTGCATGCCGAAAACCTTGGAGATACCGAAGCGCTCCATCATACCGTCCTTGACCATCTCGTTGCCGCCGCCGCCGCCTTCTTCGGCCGGCTGGAAGATGACCGCGACGGAGCCAGCGAAATTGCGCGTTTCGGCGAGGTATTTGGCGGCACCCAACAACATAGCGGTGTGGCCGTCATGGCCGCAGGCGTGCATCTTGCCGGGGACGGTCGAGGCATAGGATTTGCCGGTGATCTCGTTGAGCGGCAGGGCATCCATGTCGGCGCGCAGGCCGATGGTCGACCCTTCGCCGTGGCGGCCGCGGATGATGCCGACGACGCCGGTCTTGCCCAAACCCGTCACGATATCGTCGCAGCCGAAAGCCTTCAGCTTCTCGGTGACGAAAGCGGCGGTCTTGAAGACGTCGAAATTCAGCTCCGGCGTCTGGTGCAAATGGCGGCGCCAGCCGGCCACCTCGTCCTGCATTTCGGCGGCTCGGTTCAGGATCGGCATGATGGTTCCATTTCGCTGTTGGAGCAGGCGGTCTTGGCCTGCTGCTTTGCAATTGTGCCTGCTGCCTTGCAACCATGCACGCTGCTTTGCATTGTGCTGCTGCTTCCACGTTGTGATCGGCAGCACTTTGCCATGTTGACGTCACATAGAGTAAATAGCACCGCGACTGTGGTCCGGGAACAGAGGGCCGGACCATTATCCTGGCGATCGTGTAACGAAATCTTACGGAGCCAGGTGCGACTGCGGCAAGAGGCTATTTCGGTTTTCATGATGCGCTACAGGCATTTCCTCAGACTGTTGGTGGCTGGCACGGTGGTGCTTGCGTCGCTGGCCGGGCCTGCCTTGGCCAATCCGACAATCCTGTTCGACCTGAACAGCGGCAAGATCCTGCAGCACAAGGAGGCGTTCAGGCGCTGGTACCCGGCGTCGCTGACCAAGCTGATGACCGCCTATGTGGCGTTTCGGGCGATTGCCGCGGGCGAGGTCCAGCTCGATTCGCCGATCAAGGTAACGAAACATTCCGCCGGCGAGCCGCCGAGCAAGATGGGCTTCAAGCCGGGCTCGGTGATGCGGTTGGACAATGCGCTGAAGATGATGCTGGTCAAATCGGCCAACGATATCGCCATGGCGGTCGGCGAGAATATCGGCGGTTCGCAAGCGGCTTTCGCCGAGCGCATGAACGCCGAAGCGCAGAGGCTCGGCATGAGCGGGTCCCATTTCGTCAATCCGAACGGGCTCTATTCGCCGGACCAGTATACGACGGCGCGCGATCTCGCTTTGCTGGTGATGGCGATTCGCAAGGAATTTCCGCAATATGTCCCCTGGTTCTCGATCGAAGGCCTTGCCGTCGGCAAGAAGGCGATCTCCAACTACAACCTGCTGATCGGCCGCTATCCGGGTGCCGACGGCATGAAGACGGGTTTCGTCTGCTCGTCCGGTTTCAACATGATCGGCTCGGCGACCCGCAACGGCCGCACCCTGGTCGCCGTGGTGCTCGGCGAACGATCGGCAGTCACCCGCGCCGAGGCGGCGGCAAAACTGCTCGACCAGGGTTTTGCAACCCCGGCGCCGAGCTGGCTGACGGTCGCGGCGCTGCCCGCCTATGGGGACACCATGTCGGCCAACGACATGAATGACGAAATCTGCAAGAAGAAGCCGGTCGAGGAGCAGTCGGAGGCCGCCCCCGCGGTCGGCGACAAGGGCAAGGACGTGCCGAAATCGCCCTATCAGGAAAAGCTCGACCATGTGCCGACGCTGATCGCCGTCGGCCTCGGCGGCGCCACGGGGCCGAAGCCGAAGGCGATGGTCGACGCTTCCGGGCAGGAATATGCCGACGTGCCGCTGCCGACATGGCGGCCGGACCGGGCGCCGCCGGCCGGCGCCGAGCCAGTTGTGGCCGGATCCGCCACCGCCGCGCAGGTCCAGCAGCCGGCCAAGGCGCTGAACTAGCCGCATGGCCGGCTTCCCGATCCCCGTTTCGGTGCTCACCGGCTTTCTCGGTGCCGGCAAGACGACGCTGCTCAACCGGCTGCTCCGGGATCCGGCGCTCGCCGACACCGCCGTCATCATCAACGAGTTCGGCGAGGTGGCGATCGACCATCTCCTGGTCGAGCAGGCCTCCGACGGCATCATCCAGCTCTCCGACGGCTGTCTCTGCTGCACGGTGCGCGGCGAGCTGGTCGATACGCTGGCTGACCTCGTCGACCGGCTGCAGACCAGCCGCATCGACCGGCTTGCCCGCGTCATCGTCGAGACCACCGGGCTCGCCGATCCCGCCCCCGTACTGCAGTCGATCATGGCACACCCCGCCCTGGTCCAGGCCTTCCGGCTCGACGGCGTCATCACCCTGGTCGATGCCGTCAACGGCAATGCGACGCTCGATGCGCATGTCGAGGCGGTGAAGCAGGTGGCCGTCGCCGATCGCATGGTGCTCAGCAAGGCCGACCTGACCACGGATGCAGGCGATGTCGAGGCGTTGCGGGCGCGGCTCAGGCAGCTCAACCCGGGCGCCGTGGTGCTCGACGCGGGCGAGGCAAGCACCGCGACCCTGTTCGATAGCGGCCTCTACAATCCGGCCACCAAATCCGTCGATGTGCAGCGTTGGCTGGGCGAACAAGCCGGCCACGACCATGACCACGGCGGGCATGATCACGACGGGCATGATCACGACGAGCATGACCATGCCGACCATGATCACCATGACCACAGGCACGATTCCCGTGTGCGTTCGTATTCGCTGGTTCATGACGGGCCGGTGCCGTTTTCGGCAATCGAGATGTTCCTCGATCTGTTGCGCTCGGCGCATGGCGAGCGCCTTTTGCGGATGAAAGGCGTCATCGAGCTTGCAGAAGACCGGTCGCGGCCGCTGGTTATCCATGGCGTGCAGAAGATCCTGCATCCGCCGGTGC
This sequence comes from Mesorhizobium sp. M0954, assembly GCF_040319155.1. Taxonomy (NCBI): domain Bacteria; kingdom Pseudomonadati; phylum Pseudomonadota; class Alphaproteobacteria; order Hyphomicrobiales; family Phyllobacteriaceae; genus Mesorhizobium; species Mesorhizobium sp. M0954. The sequence continues at coordinate 80,001 of NZ_JAMYNR010000008.1, forward strand.
AACTGCCGGCCTGGCCGGACAGCCAGCGCGGCACCAGACTGGTGCTGATCACGCTCGACATGCCCGAAGACTATGTCCGGCGGCTGTTCGCCGCCTTCACCAACCGGCCGTCGATCGACACGCCGGATCGCGCAGCACTGGAAAGCAACCCGCTGGCTATTGCCGGATCGTGATCTCCCCCCTTGAGGGGGAGATGTCGCCGAAGGCGACAGAGGGGGTCGCCTCGGCTGGCGCGACCCCCTGTGGGACGAAAGAAAAGGTTGGCGCTTCACGCGCGGCAACCCCCTCTGGCCTGCCGGCCATCTCCCCCTCAAGGGGGGAGATTATCCCGCTCAGCCGCTTTCGCCAGAACGAGCTAAGTCGAGACTCAGTCGATCCCGCGCTCGACCAGGAAGCGGTGGCCGCCTGCCATCGCCGTCGTTTCGATCAGCCGATGGCCGCTCTCGGCGCAGAAGGCGGGAATGTCGATGACGGCGAGCGGGTCGGTGGTTTCGAGCCACAGGCGGCTGCCCGGCTGCATTGCGGCCAGGCGCTTTTTTGCCTTGAGCACGGGCAACGGGCAGTTCAAGCCTTTGAGGTCGTAGACGGCAGCGGGGCTGGTTGAGGGCCTGTCTTCCTGGCCCCCATCTTCCTGTTCAAGCATGAACCTCAGCCGCCAAACATGCCGAGCAGTTTCTTCTTCAGCCTTGTCGCCGTGCTTTCGGCGTCCGCAGCCTGCGTTTCGGCGACCGGAACGGCCTCCGCGGATGGCGCGACGGTTGCGGTCGCGACAGGCGCTTCGGCCGCCGACTTGGCAGCATCCTTTTCGGCCAATGCCTGCGCCTTGGCGGCTTCCTTCTCGGCCAGGGCTTGCGCCTTGGCTGCCGCTTTCGCTGCCTTCGCCGCTTCTATCGCGGCAAGCCGCTGTTCCTCGGCCTTCTGCTTGGCAGCCTTTTCGGCGTCGAGCGCTGCCATCTTGCGACCCGCCGGCGAATCGATGCGGCCCATGCGTGCCGTTTCGGCCACCGTGCCGTCCGGGTTGAGCGAGGGCGGCTCGATCGGCACGCGTTCGCCGCGCGCACGCCGTTTCGACCAGTCGGAAACGATGCTGGCTTCCTTGATCCCGGCGATGGTCGGCTTGGGTGCCGGCACGCTGGCCTTCATGGCGCCGTTGAAGGCCGCCTCATAGGTGCTTTGATAGGCGTTGATGGCGCTCTTCAGCGAATCGGGCTGGGTGGTCACAGGGCAAGCGCCGGTCGGATTAAACGTCGAGCCGTCGGCCGCTACCTGGTTGAAGACGTAGCGCTTCTCGCAGACGTCGACTTTCGGCGGCACCTTGGTAACCTCGAAATTGTCGTAGCCGACCTTCAGCATCTTCCAGAATTCGTAGTTCGGATCGTTGCGATAGCGCGCCATGTTGGCTGCGGTCATGCGGAACGGAAAAGCCTGGATCTGGAACTCGGTCTGGCCGCCCTGGAAGGCGTCGCGGCCGAAAGCGTAGATCTGCTCGATCTGGGCGTCGGTCATCGAATAGCAGCCGGACGACGAGCAGGCGCCATGGACCATCAGGTTGGAACCGGTGCGGCCATTGGCGCGGTCATAGGCGTTCGGGTAGCCGATGTTGAAGGACAGGTGATAATTCGACCGCGGGTTCATCTGTGCCGGGCGGACCGTGTAAAAGCCTTCCGGCGCCTGGCGGTCGCCTTCGGTGAACTTCGGTCCGAGCTTGCCCGACCATTTGCAGATGTCGTAGCTGGCGACCAGGTCGTAGCGGCCGTTGGTCTTGGCCTTCCAGATTTCGAGCTTGCCTTCTTCCTTGAAGATGCGGGCCATCACCGAAGAGGTGCGGACCATTCCCTTGGCCTTCATCTCGGCCAGGATCTTGTCCGGCAGCGGCTTGTTGGCTTGCGGCGCAAAATCCTTCATCGAAGCGTCATTGCAGCCGGCGACGCCGATCGCAGCGATCAGAACTCCGGTGCGGGCAAGCTTGGCAAACATGGATATGGCTATCGTCTTCATCTCTGCGCCGCGGATGCCGCAGCTGCTAAACCGACCGCTGACGGACCTTAAGCCCGTTAACCTTGAAAATTCCTTACCGCAAGCATGCGGCGCGTCCCCTTACGTTAAGCTCACTGAGCCGAATGCAGCGGCATTTTTGTGGCGAAACTGGTTCACGCCGCCACATTTCAGGCCGCGTGCCTGCGTTGGTTACAGATTGCGGCCCATCGCCAGGTATTTCTCGCGGCGATGCTCGCGGAAGTCGGTGTTGGCGCCGGAGAATTCCTTCATCGTCCTGGCGATGAGGTCGCCGGTGGCGGCGATCACCGTTTCGGGGGCGCGATGGGCACCGCCGAGCGGCTCGGCGATGATGGCGTCGATGATCTTCAGCTCCAGCAGGTCCTGCGCCGTGATCTTCATATTGGTCGCAGCATCCTTGGACCGCGTGGTATCGCGCCACAGGATCGAGGCGGCGCCCTCCGGCGAGATCACCGAATAGATGGCGTGTTCGAGCATGTAGACGCGGTTGGCGGTGGCGATCGCTATAGCGCCGCCCGAGCCGCCTTCGCCGATCACCACCGAGATCGACGGCACCTTCAGGCCAAGGCAGGCCGAGGTCGAGCGGGCGATGGCTTCCGCCTGGCCGCGCTCTTCGGCGTTGACGCCGGGATAGGCGCCGGCCGTGTCGACCAGCGTCAGCAGCGGGATCTGGAAGCGGTCGGCGAGTTCCATCAGCCGCACCGCCTTGCGGTAGCCCTCCGGCCGCACCGAGCCGAAATTATGCTTCAGCCGGCTTGCCGTATCGGAACCCTTCTCCTGGCCGATGATCGCCACCGGCTCGCCGCGAAAGCGGGCGAAGCCGCCGACGATCGCCTGGTCCTCGCCGAAATTGCGGTCGCCGGCAAGCGGCGTGAAATCGGTAAGCAGGCCCTTGATGTAGTCGATGCAATGCGGCCTGTCCGGATGGCGCGCCACCTGCACCTTCTGCCATGGCGTCAGCGCCTTGTAGGCGTCGCGCAGCGCATCGCGCGAGCGCTTCTCGAGACGTGCGATCTCATCGCCGACGTCGACCGCCTCGCCGTTCTCGGCAAGCTTCTTCAGCTCAAGGATCTTGCCTTCGAGATCCTGCACAGGCTTTTCGAAATCGAGGTAATTGTACATTCTTGGGCGAACCGGCAAGTCGGAAGGCAATGACTGACGCAAGCCCGAAAATGCAGGCTGGGCGCGGTGGAGCGTCGTTCTCACATAGCGACATGACGCCTAGTCGGCAAGCGGATGATGATCGTTGACCAGACGCACCAGCCGCTCCTCCAGCACATGCGTGTAGATCTGCGTCGTTGAAATATCGGCATGGCCGAGCAGCTGCTGCACGGCCCTGAGATCGGCGCCGTTCTGCAAGAGATGGCTGGCGAAAGCATGTCGCAGCACATGCGGCGATATCTTCGCCGCGGCAATGCCGGCCCGTGCGGCAAGCGCTTTCAGCTCGCGGGCAAAGACCTGTCTCGAGAGATAGCCGCTGTCGGCGGCGGCCGGAAACAGGAACGGGCTGTCGGCAAGAGCCGGCACCGCCGCCCGGGCGGCAAGCCAGGTCCGCATCGCCGTGCGCGCCTTGGCCGACAGCGGCACCATGCGCTCCTTGTTGCCCTTGCCGCGCACCATGAAGAAGCGGTCGTCGCGCTGCGCCACCGTCACGGGAAGGCCGACCAGCTCCGAAACGCGCAAGCCGGTGGCGTAGAGCACCTCGACCAGCGCGTGCAGGCGCAGCGCCGCCAGCCTGTCGGCGCCATGCATGGAGGCCTCCTGCGCGGCGCGGTCGAGCAGCCGGCCGGTATCGGCTTCGCTCATCGTCTTCGGCAGCGGCCGGCCCTTCCTCGGGCTGTCCAGCGTGCCGGTCGGATCGTCGCCGCGCAGGCCCTCGGCATAGAGAAACTTGAAGAACTGCCGGATCGCCGACAATTTGCGCGCCTGCGAGGTGGCGGCAAAGCCGCGCGCGGCGATGTCGTCGAGATAGGCACGGATGTCGGCGCTGGTGGCAGCGGCAAGCCCACCGCCGATCCCGGCGGAAGCATCTTCGAGGTCGCGGCGATAGGAGGAAAGCGTGTTTTCGGCGGCGCCGCGCTCGGCGCTCATCATCTCCAGGAAGGCTTCGATGCGAGCGGCGCTGTTCATTTTTTGGGATTGAGCTTTTCCGGAGGGATACGCACGCTCATTTCCGCCTTCCTCGGCTCGACGAACATGACCAGGGCGAACATCGCGCCATAGACAATGCCGGCCAGAATCGCGAGCGTCACGACAAAGCGAAACAGTGTTGGCATTAATTTTCGCCCGTCGTCTTATTCTGCATTTCCAACCCTGTGCCCTTATGAGACGCCAATCCGGCCAATTCAAGGGTGAAGCCCATAGTCCCGGTTGCGCCGCGCTTGACGCAAACAGGCTTTTGATGTCGATACGCCGCCAAAGAGGCTCTAGAAGCATGAACGCGCTACCAGCAAATCCTCCGGGCGAGAGCCATGCCGCGCTGCTCGGCCGGCTGGGCGGCCGTTCCATCGTCTTTGTCGGGCTGATGGGCGCCGGCAAGACGGCGATCGGCCGCAAGGTGGCGGCGATGCTGGCACTGCCCTTCATCGACAGCGACCAGGAGATCGAAAGCGTCTCGCGCATGAGCGTCCCGGACCTGTTCGAGCGCTATGGCGAGGCGGAGTTCCGGGCACTGGAGCAGCGCGTCATCCTGCGTGTGCTGGAGCACGGGCCGCAGGTGCTGTCGACCGGCGGCGGTGCCTTCATGAACGCGCAGACGCGCGAGGCGATCGCCAGCCATGGCGTTTCGGTTTGGCTGAAGGCCGAGATCGACCTGTTGATGGAGCGCGTTTCCAAGAAACAGAACCGGCCGCTGCTGAAAAGCGCCGATCCGCGCGCCGTGCTTGAACGGCTGATGGCGGAACGCTACCCGGTTTATGCCGCGGCCGATGTCGTCGTGCCGACCCGCGACGACCGCAAGGAGATCATTGCCGCCGAAGTGGTGGACGCGCTGCGCGGCCATCTTGGCGTTGCCGGCATCGACGAGGTGCGGTCGTGAGCGCTGATGCAACGGTCACTGTCGAAGTCGGGCTTGGCGAGCGTGCCTACGACATTTTGATCGGCCCCGGCCTGCTGTCACGCGCCGGCGCCGAGATCTCGCGCCGTCTGCCGGGAACGCGGGCGGCGGTCGTCACCGACGAAAACGTCGCTAGCGCGCATCTCGCAGCGCTTGCGGCCGGCCTGGCAAGCGGTGGCATCCAACATGCCGTCATCACGCTGCCGCCAGGCGAAAAGACCAAGAGCTTTGCGCATCTCGAGGAGGTGGTCGACGGCGTGCTGGCCGCCAAGCTGGAGCGCGGCGATGTCGTCATCGCGCTCGGCGGCGGCGTCATCGGCGACCTGGCCGGCTTCGCCGCCGGCATCGCGCGGCGCGGCATGAACTTTGTGCAGGTTCCGACCTCGCTGCTGGCGCAGGTCGATTCCTCCGTCGGCGGCAAGACCGGCATCAACAGCAAGCGCGGCAAGAACCTGGTCGGGGTATTCCACCAGCCGAAGCTGGTGCTGGCCGACACCGAAGTGCTCGACACGCTGCCGATCCGCGAGTTTCGCGCCGGCTATGCCGAACTGGCCAAATACGGGCTGATCGACCGGCCCGAGTTTTTCGCCTGGCTGGAAGAAAACTGGCGTCAAGTGTTTGCCGGCGGGCCGGAGCGGGCTGCGGCCATCGCCGAGGCCTGTCGTGCCAAGGCCGACGTCGTTGCCCGCGACGAGTTCGAGACCGGCGACCGCGCGTTGCTCAATCTCGGCCACACCTTCGGTCATGCGCTGGAGGCGGCGATCGGCTATGACGGCGCAAGGCTCGTGCATGGCGAGGGCGTCGCCATCGGCATGGCGCTGGCGCACCGCTTTTCGTCAAGGCTCAATTTGGCGAGCCCCGACGACGCGGCGCGTGTCGAGGCGCATCTTCGCGCCGTCGGTCTGCCCTGGCGGATGGCCGACATTCCAGGCGAACTGCCCGACGCCGAGACGCTGTTCTCCTTCATCACCCAGGACAAGAAGGTGTCGCGCGGCGCGCTGACCTTCATCCTGACGCGCGGCGTCGGCCAGGCCTTCATCGCCAGGGATGTGCCGGCCTCGGAAGTGCTGGCGTTCCTCCGGGAGAACCATCCGGGTCGGCAGGAAAGCCGGCCGGGATGAGCCAGGCCGGCTGGATCGCGGCTGCCGTGCTCGCCGGCCTCGGCGTGCTGGGCTTCGTCTTGCGCCGGCGCCTGCTCGCCGCCTTCGGCTACGAGCTGCAACGCATGGAGCCGCAGCGCTCTGCGCGCGAGGAACTGCGCGGCGCCGTCGACGATTTCCGCCGCGACGGCCAGGTGGTGCGCGAGGACCGCGCCCGCATCGGCGGCCTGTTCGACCTCGAGGAGCTCGAAGTGTCGGACGTCATGGTCCACCGCACCAATATGCGCTCGGTCAACGCCGACGACCCGCCCGAAGCGGTGGTTCGCGAGATCCTGCAGAGCCCGCACACCCGCATGCCGTTGTGGAAGGGTTCGCTCGACAACATTGTCGGCGTGCTGCACGCGAAGGATCTGCTGCGCGCGCTGAACGAGGTCGGCAACGATTTTTCCAGGATCGACGTGATGAAGATCGCGTCGAAACCGTGGTTCGTGCCCGACACCACGACGCTTCAGGAGCAGCTCAATGCCTTCCTGCGCCGCAAGGCGCATTTCGCCATCGTCGTCGACGAATATGGCGAGGTCGAAGGGCTGGTGACGCTGGAGGACATCATCGAGGAGATCGTCGGCGAGATCGCCGACGAGCACGACATCGACATCCAGGGCGTCAAGCAGGAGGCCGACGGCTCCGTCGTCGTCGACGGCACGGTGCCGATCCGCGACCTTAATCGGGCGCTCGACTGGAACCTGCCGGACGAGGAAGCCACCACCATCGCCGGCCTTGTCATCCACGAGGCGCAGTCGATCCCGGACGAAAAGCAGGCTTTTACGTTTCACGGCAAGCGCTTCGTCGTCATGAAGCGCGACAAGAACCGTATCGCGCGGCTGAGGATCAAGCCGGCGATGCTTGGAGAATGACAGTGCGCACCTTGTGGCAGCCGTGGGCAGTCAGGCGTTGATGAAGATCGATCGGCGAAGCCTGCTTCTGGCGTCGATGGCGGCGCTGCTGCCGGGACAGGCTGCGGCGGCATTGCGGCTGCGTTCGCCGTCGCCCGAAACCTTCCACTATGGGCCGGCCAAGCTCGACATTTATTCCCTCGACGGCGCAAGCGGCCTGCCGGTCGTCTTTTTCGTCCATGGCGGCGCCTGGCGAGTCGGCAACCGCGGCAACGTCAATGCCAAGCCGCAATTCCTGCTCGACAATGGCTTCTGCTTCGTCTCGATCGACTACCGGATGCTGCCCAAGGCCGACGTCGCCACCCAGGCGGCAGATGTCGAACTGGCCTATCGTTACGTCCGCGCCAACATCGCCAGGCATGGCGGCGATCCGGACCGGATCGTCGCCATGGGCCATTCGGCCGGCTGCCATCTCGTCGCATTGACCGGGCTGCGCGGCGGCCTGCCCGGCGTCGCGGCGCTGGTTCTCGACGACACCAGGGCCTACGATCTGGAGGCGCTGGCCAGAAGCGGCGGCATGGCAGGGGTCTATGCCCGCGCCTTTCCCGATCCGGCACAGTGGCGCGCGCTGTCGCCTGTCACCTATGTGGAAGGGCGCAAGCACCCGCCGACCTTCATCGCCCATTCGCGGGCGAAAGCCCGCGCGGCGGACGCGCAGGCCTTCGCCGGGCGTCTGCGCGCCACCGGAACCAGGGTCACGCTGTTCGACGGCGGCGCCTATTCGCACATGTCGATCAATCGCGACTTCGGCACCGAGGGCGATGCATTGACCGCAGCGGTGATGGCTTTCCTGAGGGCGAGCCTCGGCTGAAATCTACCAGCGGGTCTTTTCGCCGGGCGCTGCCGGCTCGATCGCCAGGGCATGCACGCCGGATTTCAATTCCTCGGCCAGCAATGTGTTGACGGCGCGGTGACGTTCGACGCGGCTCATGCCGGCAAAGGCTGGCGCGACGATGCGGACGCGGAAATGCGTCTCGCCGGCGCCGTCGAAGGTGGCGTGATGGCCGGAATCCACATGATGATGCCCGGCATGGAGATGGCTTTCGTTGATGACGTCCAGCCGTTCCGGCGAAAACGCCTTTTTCAGCTTATCTTCCATCGTTGCCTGTATGGACATCGCCGCTTCCCTTCACCACATCTATGTCATCGCACAAAATTCGCAATTCGCCGGTTTTATGCCGCGATTCAGCGGTTAGGGCGATCATCGCGAAAATGTCAATTCTTGTTTCGCATGCGCGAACAGCCCATAAATGGGTGAGATGAAGCCGTACCCAAAATATTTCGAAAAGATTCGCATCCGCCCGGAGAAGGACGCGGAGCTGAAGTCGCGTTCGCCGATCTGCCAGTGGGATGGCTGCAAGGAGGCCGGTACCCACCGTGCCCCGGTCGGACGGATGAAGGAAGGCGAGTATTTCCAGTTCTGCTTCGACCATGTGCGCGAGTACAACAAGGGCTTCAATTATTTCTCGGGCGTTCCCGACACCGAGATCGCCCGCTTCCAGAAGGAAGCCATGACCGGCCACCGGCCGACCTGGAAAATGGGCGTCAACGGCGCATCGACCCGCTCCTCGCCGGACTTTGCCCAGGCGCGCTCCGGTCGCGCCGGCTACTACAATCGCATGCGCGATCCGTTCGACCTGTTCAAAGGCCCGAAGGACCCGCGCGAAGCACGCGAGCGCAAGGCCAAGCCGCTTGAGGCCAAGGCACTGGAAACGCTTGGCCTTGATACAAAGGCAACTGGCAAGGATATCAAGGCGCGCTATAAGGAACTTGTGAAACGCCACCATCCGGATGCGAATGGCGGCGACAGAGGTTCGGAAGACCGGTTCCGCGATGTGCTCCAGGCGTATCGCGTGCTCAAGCAGGCAGGTTTGTGCTGAGCGACCTTACGGTTCGTGTCGTTTTCCAACTTTCATAAGGTTGGAAAAGGCTCTAAGACCGCCCCCGAACAAAATCGATTGCCGGCGAAACGCGGCGTTTCGCTTGTGGAGACGTTGATAGAGATGAACAAGGTCGATCGCGACATCGCCAACCTGCCCGACACCACGGTGTCGGTGAAGGAGACATTCGGCTTCGACTCCAAGATGGTGGTGCCGGCCTATGCGGTGACGAGCGAGCATGTCCCCGACATCGACCCGGACTACCTGTTCGACAAGAACACGACCATGGCGATCCTCGCCGGCTTTGCCTACAACCGTCGGGTCATGGTGTCGGGCTATCACGGGACCGGCAAGTCGACGCATATCGAGCAGGTCGCCGCCCGGCTCAACTGGCCTTGCGTGCGCGTCAATCTCGACAGCCATGTCAGCCGTATCGACCTCGTCGGCAAGGACGCCATCGTCGTCAAGGACGGGCTGCAGATCACCGAGTTCCGCGACGGCATCCTGCCCTGGGCCTACCAGCACAATGTCGCGCTGTGCTTCGACGAGTACGATGCCGGCCGCCCGGACGTGATGTTCGTCATCCAGCGCGTGCTGGAATCGTCGGGCAGGCTGACGCTGCTCGACCAGAGCCGGGTGATCCGCCCGCACCCGGCGTTCCGGCTGTTTTCGACCGCCAACACGGTTGGCCTCGGCGACACCACCGGCCTCTATCACGGCACCCAGCAGATCAACCAGGCGCAGATGGACCGCTGGTCGATCGTCACCACGCTGAACTATTTGCCGCACGACAATGAGGTGAACATCGTGCTCGCCAAGGCCAAGCACTATCGCGACGGCAAGGGCAAGGAGATCGTCAACAAGATGGTGCGGGTTGCCGACATGACGCGCTCAGCCTTCATCAACGGCGATTTGTCGACGGTGATGAGCCCGCGCACGGTCATCACCTGGGCCGAGAATGCCGAAATCTTCGGCAATATCGGCATGGCGTTCCGGCTGACCTTCCTCAACAAATGCGACGAGCTCGAACGCTCGCTGGTCGCCGAGTTCTACCAACGCGCCTTCGGCGAGGATCTGCCGGAATCGGCGGCGAATGTGGTGCTGGGCTAAGCAGAGTCTCGATGGCGGGTCCGGGCGACAACACGCGAAACAAATCCAAGACCGGCGCTGAGAACGACAGCTTCAAGCGCGCCGTCACCGTCTGCATGCGCGCCATCGCCGGCGACAAGGATCTCGAGGTCGGTTTCGCCAAGGATCGGCCGGCGCTGGCCGGCAGCCGCGCCCGGCTGCCGGAACTGCCGAAGAAAGCGTCGAAGGCGGACATCGCCATCACCCGCGGGCTCGGCGATTCCATGGCGCTGAAGCGCGCCTGCCACGATGCGCGCATCCACACCAGGCTGGCCCCGGAAGGCAAACAGGCCCGCGCCATCTATGACGCGGTCGAGCAGGCCCGGGTGGAGGCGATCGGCAGCCGCGCCATGCAGGGCGTCGCCGACAATATCGGCTCGATGCTCGAGGACAAATACGCCAGGGCCAACCTCGTCGACGTCAAGGACAAGGCCGACGCGCCGATCGAGGAAGCGCTGGCGCTGATGGTGCGCGAAAAGCTGACCGGCCGCACTGTGCCGAAGAGCGGCGAACGGCTGGTCGATCTCTGGCGCCCCTGGGTCGAGGAAAAAGCCAGTGCCGATCTGGACGGGCTGTCGGCAAAGCTCGATGACCAGCAGGCGTTCGCCCGCGTCGTGCGCGAGATGCTCGCCTCCATGGAAATGGCCGAGGAGCTCGGCGATGACCAGGAGACGGAAGACTCCGAGGACAACGACGAAAACCAGCCGCAAGGCGAGGAGCAGAGCGAGGAGGGCGGCGAAGACGATTCGGGCTCCGAGCAGTCGCAGTCCGAGGATACCGAGGCATCGTCGGACGACGAGCAATCGGCCGAGACGGAAGCCTCCGACGCTACCGCCGAGGATCTCTCCGACGATGACGACGCCGATGCGGAGACGCCCGGCGAGGCGCGCCGCAACGACAACCCCTTCACCAATCTCCCGAAAGAGATCGACTACAAGGTCTTCACCACGGCCTTCGACGAGACCGTTGGTGCGGAGGAACTGTGCGAGGAGGAGGAGCTCGACCGGCTGCGCGCCTTCCTCGACAAGCAGCTCGCCAACCTTTCCGGCGTCGTCGGGCGGCTGGCCAACCGGCTGCAGCGCCGTCTGATGGCGCAGCAGAACCGCTCCTGGGATTTCGATCTCGAAGAAGGCTATCTCGATCCGGCACGGCTGGTGCGCGTCGTCATCGACCCGATGCAGCCTTTGTCCTTCAAGCAGGAGCGCGATACCAAATTTCGCGACACGGTGGTGTCGCTGGTGCTCGACAATTCGGGTTCGATGCGCGGCCGGCCGATCACCGTCGCCGCGACCTGCGCCGACATCCTGGCGCGCACGCTGGAACGCTGCGGCGTCTCGGTCGAAATCCTCGGCTTCACCACCCGCGCCTGGAAGGGCGGACAGGCGCGCGAGAAATGGCTGAAGGAAGGCAAACCGCCGAACCCCGGCCGGCTCAACGATCTGCGCCACATCATCTACAAATCCGCCGACCATCCGTGGCGGCGGGCGCGCCGCAACCTCGGCCTGATGATGCGCGAGGGCCTGCTCAAGGAAAACATCGACGGCGAGGCGCTGCTGTGGGCGCACAACCGGCTGATCGCGCGGCCGGAGCAGCGCAAGATCCTGATGATGATCTCGGACGGCGCGCCGGTCGATGATTCGACGCTGTCGGTCAATCCGGGCAATTATCTCGAGCGGCATCTGCGGGCCATCATCGAGCTCATCGAGACGCGCTCGCCGGTCGAGCTTTTGGCCATCGGCATCGGCCACGACGTCACCCGCTACTATCGCCGCGCCGTCACCATCGTCGATGCCGAAGAACTGGCCGGCGCCATGACCGAGCAGCTGGCCTCACTGTTCGCCGAGGAAACCGTGCGCGACACGCGGCGCGGCGGCATGCGGCGCGCCGGATGATTTTTTCCCGCGGCGGCTTTTGGCAGAAGCTTTTGGCCGCCATTGCGTTGTTGGGCGTCAGTTTGGCGCCGGCTGTCGCTGCCGGGCCGGCCTCGGTCGAGCCGGCCGAAATCTCGGCACGGCCGATCAGCGAATTCCACATCGGCCGGCCGGACAAACAGTTCGGGCCGCTCGAATTCATCGGCGGGCTCGAAATGACCTCGTCGACGCGCGATTTCGGCGCGCTGTCGGCACTTCGGTTCCTCGAGCCCGGCAGCGATTTCATCGGCGTCGCCGACACCGGCTTCTGGTTCTTCGGCACCCTCGTCCACGATGCCGAGAAGCGGCCTTCCGGCATCCAGAATTTTCGCATGCAGCAGATGGTCGATGCGGCCGGTCAGCCGATCGACGAGAAATGGGCGGTCGATGCCGAAGGCCTCGCGGTCAAGGACGGCATTGCCACGGTCGGTTTCGAGGGCGATCACCGTATCGCAGAGTTCAAGATCGATCCGGACGGCATGAAGGCGCCGTTCAGGCAATTGGGCTTCCTGATTCCAGCCTGGGAACTTCGCCGCAATCGCGGCTTTGAGACCGTCACCCGCGCCAACCCCAACGGGCAGCACGCGGGCGGACTGGTCGTGGTGTCGGAAAAGAGCCTCGACAAGGCCGGCAACATCTTTGCCGCGATCATCGAAGGGCCGCACAAGGGCGTCTTCACCGTCAAGCGCAATGGCGATTTCGACATCACCGACGGCGCCTTCCTGCCGGACGGCGACCTGTTGCTTCTGGAGCGCAGTTTTTCGATGGCCGGCGGCGTCAAGATGCGGCTGCGGCGCATCTATGGCGAAAGCGTCGAGAAGGGCGCCGTCGCCGACGGGCCGGTGCTGCTCGAAGCCGACATGGGCTACCAGATCGACAACATGGAAGCGCTCGACGTCTGGACCCGCGACGATGGCGCGCTGATCGTGGCGCTGATGTCCGACGACAACCACTCGATCCTGCAGCGCAATCTTTACCTGGAATTTGTGCTGCACGAGGATTGACGCGCGACCGGCCTGCTGGCTGACAGCATCGCTGGCGTTTCCGCGCCGTTTTGCAGCGCAGGCAATTTCCCTTGCAATTTCCCCTGGCAATGACCCGCGTCGCGGGTTTTCCAGCCGGCTCTCACCATCTGCAAAATACTTTAGTCGTGACTTGACAATTTGTGTCATCGGCGAAATACTCAAGTCCATGCTTAAGTATTCCGAGATTGACAGCATCCTGCGGGCTCTTGCCGAGCCGACGCGCCGGGCAATCCTGGAAAGGCTGAGCCGCGGGCCGGCCACCGTCAGCCAGTTGGCGGAGCCGTTCGGCATGACCTTCGCCGCCGTGCTCCAGCACCTCCAGGTGCTTGAAGCGTGCGGGCTGATCCGCAGCGAAAAGATCGGGCGCGTGCGCACCTGCCGGATCGAGCCCGGCGGGCTAGCCCCGCTTGCCGACTGGATCGCCGCGCGCCGTACGCCGGCCGAACGCCAGCTCGACCGTCTCGGCCAGATCCTGGCGGAGACTGACCAATCGAAAGCAACACTCCACGAGCAGGAAAAGGACGAAAAGAAATGAACCAGATTGCCCCCGTGAACGACCAGTCCGTCATCCATTCAAGCTTCACGATCGAGCGGACCTACCCGCAATCGCGCGAACGCGTCTTCCTCGCCTTTGCCGACAAGGCGACGGTGCGGCGTTGGCGCGTCGAAGGCGACGGCTTCACCATCGCCGAATTCACCTTCGATTTCCGTGTCGGCGGCGGCGAGGTTTCGCGGTTCAGCTACCAGGGCGGCCCGGAGATCAGGCTCGATGCGCAGTTCCAGGACATCGTCCCTGACCGGCGCATCGTATTTTCATACCGGATGGCGGTCGGGGCGCAGCCGCTGTCGGCGTCGCTCACCACGGTCGAGCTTGCACCTTCCGGCGAGGGCACCCGCCTGACCTATACCGAACAGGGTGCGTTCTTCGATGGCGTCGATTCAGCGCAAGGGCGCGAGGAGGGCACACGCGGGCTGCTGCAGGCGCTCGCCGCCGAGCTTCAGAAGGCGAAGTAGAGGTTCGTCGGCGTGGCGGGCGGCGACCACAAGGCCCGCCCGGATTGCGAGGTGGCCTATTGCCCCTTGGTCGCGAGCCAGACGATGTGCCGGGCGCCGCGCTTGCCGTGAGCCCGCACCTTGACCTCCTCGACCGTGAAGCCGGCCTGCTTGAGCCTTCGGGTGAAACCTGCGTCAGGGCCCTGCGACCAGACCGCCAGCACACCGCCGGGCTTGAGAGCTGCTCTCGCGCTGATCAGGCCGGCTGCGCTGTAGAGCGCATCGTTGGCCTTGTAGACGATGCCCTCGGGGCCGTTGTCGACATCGAGCAGGATCGCGTCCCAGGCCGAAGCTTGCGATCGGATGAGCTGACCGACATCGGCCTCACGAATGCTGACGCGCGGGTCGTCAAGGCAGCCGCCGAACAGCTCGGCCATCGGGCCGCGCGCCCAAATCACGACCGCCGGCACCAGTTCGGCAACGGTGACCTGGGCGTCGTCGGCAAGCTCGGCCAGCCCCGCGCGCAAGGTAAAGCCCATGCCGAGGCCGCCGATCAGGATGTTTGGGGTCCGGCGGCCGGCAATCCTTTGGCAGGACAGTTTCGCCAGCGCCTCTTCGGAACCGCTGAGCCGGCTGTTCATCAGCTCGTTCGCGCCAAGCATGATCGAGAATTCGCCGCCGCGCCGCTTCAGGCGGAGTTCCTGTCCGCCGTCAGGCGTTTTTGCCGAGTCCAGTTGAAGCCAGGGGATCATGCTCGATAGTCTTTGAGCATGATCTTGTCCGAAAACCGGTTCCCACTTTTCGCTAACGCGGACCTTTGGTTCGGGATCATGCTGCCAGTGCCGGCTGGCTCCAGCGGGCGGCAAGCAGCCGGTAGGGGATCAGCGCCACCACCGCTATGATCAGCTTGACGCTGAGATCGCCGAGCGCCCAGGAGACCCAGCGCATCGTCTCGACCGGCAGCACGCCCATCAGCGGCGCGGTTTCCAGCGCAAAGCCGTCGTTGGGCCCGGCGAAGGCGAACGCCGCCGCGAAGGCGACGGTGAAAAACACCACCGTATCGAAAACGGAGCCGACCAGCGTGCCGACGATCGGTGCGCGCCACCAGCTCTGCCGGCGCAGCCGGTTGAACACGGTGACGTCGAGCAACTGCGCGGTGAGGAAGGCGGCACCCGACGCCGCGGCAATGCGCACCAGCCGGTCGGCGGCGGTCTCGAATTCGATCAGGCCGTGGCGAAACAGCAGCGGTGGGATGACGATCGAGCAGATCACCGCTGTCATGAAGCCGACAAAGACGATCCTGCGCGCCACCGCCGGCCCATAGCGGCGGTTGGCGAGATCGGTGACCAGGAAGGAGAACGGATAGGTGAAGGCGCCCCAGGTCAGGATGTCGGCCAGCGACAGCCCGCCGATTGCGCCTTGCATCGGGAACTGCACGAGGATGTTCGAGGCCACGACGACGAGCGCCATGGCCGCCACGAAGGGCAGGTACCGCGAGAGGAAAATCATTTTTTTATCCTGGGTAATGGAACCAGCGGAACGCGATCCGGAGTTCGGACCACGCCCTGGAAGGCGGCTGCCGCCGAAAAACTCAGGCGGCCGGCTGCTCGGCGAGCTTCTTGGCGATCTGCTTCTTCAACAGGCGGGCGCGCTGCGACAATTCCTTGGCATCGGCCTTGGCCAGGAAGGCGTCGAGGCCGCCGCGATGCTCGACCGAACGCAGCGCGTTGGCCGAAATGCGCAGGCGCACGTTCTGGTTCAGCGCTTCCGAGATCAGCGTCACATTGACGAGATTGGGCAGGAAGCGACGCTTGGTCTTGTTGTTGGCGTGGCTCACATTGTTGCCGGACATGACTGCCTTGGCAGTGAGTTCGCAGGTGCGGGACATGGTTCTAACCTTCGGTTCTCGGTCCTGGCCAAACATTCGACCCGCGCCGGGTGGCGCGCGGTTTCGGTCAGGCGGCCTTATGGAAAAAGTTGGCGTTCCATAGTTGCATTTCGCCGAGGCGTCAAGCTTGGGGTTGGTTAGTGCCAAGGGAATCAATCAAAAGATGACCGATGCCGGCGCTGCCCCTCATCCGCCTGCCGGCACCTTCTCCCCGTATAGTGACGGGGAGAAGGGGCTTGGCCGCAGGCTCGGCGCTTCTGCAACTTCGCAAATTGGCGAAACCCTTTGCAAGGCGACCTTCTCCCCGTCCCTATACGGGGAGAAGTGCCCGGCAGGGCGATGAGGGGCTGCGCAAACCTGTAGCGATTTTCCAGGTGGCCACATTTTGTTCTTGCTTTGTGCCGGCAGCTATGCTACTAATTTCGGTATGGTGCTAATTGGCTCCAACGACCCGCCCGCCGAGGCGGGTTTTTTATTTTGGCTGTCGACCAGCCCCAACGTTGCCTGCCGACGGCGCCTTTCACATTAAGGCCGGAATTCAGCCTATAAGCGGTCGCACAGGGACATGCCAGACCGGAGCCGCCCCGTCCGGTCGACAATCAAGGACCCGCCATGCCTCGTTCTTTCCTCCATGCCCTGGTCGTGCTGATGGCCGTCGCGCTTTCGACGACGGTTTCGGCCGCTGAGCCGCAATCCTTCACGGGCGAATATTCGGTGTCGTTCCTCGGCCTCTCCGTGGCCAAGGCGAAATTCTCCAGCCAGTACGAGGGTGACAGCTATTCGATCGAGGGCAGCGTTTCCGCCGCCGGGCTCGCCACTTTGTTCGACGATACGCGAGGCACGATCTCGTCGAAGGGCAAGATTTCGGGCAAGCAGTTGCAGCCGCAAGCGTTCCACGCCGACTACACGTCCGGCAAGAAGGCATCGATGATCGACATCCAGTTTGCCAACGGCGTCGTCACCTCGACCAAGGTCGTGCCTGAGCCGAAGAAGCGCAATCCCGAGAATTGGATACCGCTGGTCGGCAGCCATCTCGTATCGGTCCTCGATCCGATGGCCGCCACCGTCATCCATGCCGACAGCCTCGACCAGGTCTGCGGGCGCACGGTGAAGCTCTATGACGGCGAAATGCGTGCCGATCTGAAACTGACCTACGAGTCCAAAGGGTCGATCTCGGTGGCCGGCTACAAGGGCGATACGGTCACCTGCAGGCTGGGCTTCGAGCCGGTGGCCGGTTACCGCAAGAACCGCAAGGCGCTGAACTACCTGAAGAAACGCAGCCGCATCATGGTGACGTTTGCACCGGTCGGCCAAAGCGGCGTATATGCGCCGATCCGCGCCACGGTCAGCACGCAAATCGGCCCGTTGACGATCAGTGCGGAGCGGTTCGAAGCAAACGAATAGGCGTGACGGTGCGCCGCCAACGATGGGCAGGGGGCGACCGGTATGGCGCGCGCAACACTGATCGGCTTCTCCGCGGTCGCCATGTGGGCGCTGCTGGCGCTGCTTACGGATGCTTCGGGCGCCGTGCCGCCGTTCCTGCTTTCGGCAATCACCTTCACGATCGGCACCTGTGTCGGGCTGGTTGCCCGGCTGTTCATGCCGGCAGCTGATGGCGCCGCGAAGATACCGCGCCAGGTTTGGGCGATCGGCATTGCCGGCCTGTTCGGCTACCACTTCTTCTATTTCACCGCGCTGCGCAATGCGCCGGCCGTCGAGGCCAGCCTGATCGCCTATCTGTGGCCGCTGCTGATCGTGCTGGGGTCGGCGCTGATGCCGGGCGAGCGGCTGGCCTGGAACCACGTCGCCGGCGCGCTGCTCGGCCTTGCCGGCACGGTCCTGATCGTCACCAAGGGCGGCGGGCTTGCCTTCGATGCGCGTTATGCCTTCGGCTATGCAATGGCCGGCGTCTGCGCGGTGCTGTGGTCGTCCTATTCGCTGTTGTCGCGGCGCTTCCCGTCGGTGCCGACCAGCATCGTCACCTGGTTCTGCGCCGCCACCGCGGCACTTTCGCTGGTCTGCCATCTGTTGCTGGAAGAAACGGTGCTGCCCAACGGCGCCGGCCAGTGGCTGGCCGTGCTCGGCCTCGGCCTAATGCCGGTGGGGGCGGCGTTCTATGCCTGGGACATCGGCGTCAAGCGCGGCAACATCCAGGTGCTGGGGGCGGCGAGCTATGCCGCGCCGCTGCTGTCCACCCTGGTGCTGATCGCCGCCGGCTTCGCCGAGCCGTCATGGCGCATCCTCGCCGCCTGCGTGCTGATCACCGGCGGCGCGGCACTGGCGGCGAAATCGCTGTTCCTGCGCAAGAGGGCCACGAGCGAGGCAAACGCATGATGCCGTTTCCCGGCGGCATCGATGCCAATGCCAATGCGACGCTGGTATTTTCGCTGGCGGCGGCGGTGATTTACGCGTTCAGCCTCGGCATGCCGCCGCGCCTTTCGCGGTCGGCGGCAAGGACATTGCCGGTGGCGATGCTGGCGGTGCTGGTCGCGCAGCAGGGCGGCCCATGGCTGCTCGTCGCCGCGCTGGGCGTCAGTGCCGTCGGCGACGCCTTCCTGTCGCGCGACGGCGAGAAGGCATTTCTTGGCGGCACGGCCAGTTTTCTTGCCGCGCATGTGCTTTACGTCGTGCTGTTCCTGCGCGCCGGCAGCGGCCTCGGGCTGCTCTCGGCCGAACCGTGGCGAGGAATTATTGCCCTGGCGATGGCCGTGTTGGCGCTGGCGATGATTTTCGCGCTCTGGCGCCGCACCGGCCCGGCCTTGCGTTTGCCGATTGGCATCCATGCCGCGGCGCTGCTTGGCATGGGCATTGCGGCGCTCACCCTGAACAGCGTCTGGGTCGTCGGCGGCGTCATCCTGCTCATGCTGTCCGACGGGCTGCACGCCGCGGAAAAGTTCCTGCTGCCCGCCATCTCGGCGCACCGCATTTGGGTGCGCCATGGGGTCTGGGCGCTGTATTATGCCGGCCAGCTGGCGATCACGCTGGGTTTGCTGCTGGGCTAGGTGCCTAGGGCGTTCCCGGCAGCCAGCCTGGTTCGGCGAGTTCGAAGGCGGAGAAATCGAAACCCGGCGCCACGGTGCAGCCGACCAGGGTCCATTCGCCGAGGCTGCGTGCCGACTGCCACCAGCCTGCCGGCACGACGATCTGCGGCCGCTCGCCCGCGGCAAGCGCCGTACCGAGGACCTCCTCGATGACGGGACCGCCTTCTCGGTGTATCGACAGCGCCAGCGGCGCACCGTCATAGAAATGCCAGACCTCGGCCGCGTCCTTGACCCGGTGCCAGGCCGACAATTGGTCCTTCTCGAGGAGGAAATAGATCGCCGTCGAATGCCCGCGCGTGCCTGCCGTGCCGTCGCGAAAGGTCTCGGCATACCAGCCGCCTTCCGGATGCGGCTTCAGGCCGAGCAGGGCGATGATTTCGGCGGAACTGGTCATGACCCTAGCTCCTGGCGCCGCTCAGAAATTGTCCTTGCGCTTGCGGATCTCGGCGAACACTTCGGCGTCGGAGGCCTTCTCCAGGCCGAGATGCCTGCGGATCGCCGGATCGTGCCAGCGCAGGAACGGATTGGTCGACAGTTCCTCGCCGATCGTCGTCGGCAGCGTCGGCTTGCCGTCGGCGCGCAGCGCCTCGACCTTGGCGGCACGCTCTTTCAGCGCCGAATTGGTCGGGTCGACGGTGAGCGCGAAACGGGCATTGGCCAGCGTATACTCATGGCCGCAATAGACGACCGTCTCGGCCGGCAGCGCCGCGAGCTTCTTCAGGGATTCGTACATCACCGGCGGCTTGCATTCGAGCAGCCGCCCACAGCCGAGCGCAAACAGCGTGTCGGCGGCGAATGCCACTTTCGACGCCGGCAGATGATAGGTGACATGGCCGGCGGTATGGCCGGGTGTGGCGATGACCTCGATCCGCTCGTCGCCGAGATGGACGACCGAGCCTTGCTCGACAGTTTCGTCGATGCCGGGAATCTTTGCCTTTTCGGCTTCCGGCCCGACAATGCGCAGCTTGAAGCGCTCCTTCAGCGCCAGATTGGCCTCGACGTGGTCGAGATGGTGGTGAGTGGTCAGGATCATCGTCGGGGTCCAGCCGGTGCGCTTGATCGCCGCCAGGATGGGCGCCTCCTCGGGCGCATCGATGAGCGCCGTCTGACCGCTTTTCGGGTCATGCACCAGCACGCCGAAATTGTCGCTGCGGCACATGAATTGTTCGATCTCGACCGGCATCGCATCTCTCCCTTTATTGCCGCAGACATAGGGCGCCCGCCAGCCGATGTCATCTGCCTTTGTTGAACTTGGACTGCTTCGAAGCTACCGTTCCGCGCATGCATTCAGACATTGTCGATCTCCGTTCGTTTTATTCAACCACGCTCGGCCGCCTGGCCGAACGCTCGATCACCATGGCGCTGTCCTCGATATGGGCCGTCGTGCCCAACGAGCGGCTGGTCGGCCTCGGCTACACCTTGCCGTGGCTGGAACGCTTCGGCAGCGATGCCGAGCGTGTCTTTGCCTTCATGCCGGCAACACAGGGCGCGGTGGTCTGGCCGGCGACCGGGCCGACGGCGACCGCGCTGGTCTTCGATGAGGAACTGCCGCTGGTCGATTCCTGCATCGACCGCATGCTGCTCGTCCATTCGCTCGAACATGTCGAGAACCCGCGCGAGACGCTGAACGAGATCTGGCGGGTGCTGTCGCCGGCCGGCCGTGTCGTCATCGTCGTGCCCAACCGGCGCGGTGTCTGGGCACGCTTCGAGCATACGCCTTTCGGCAATGGCCGACCGTTCTCGCGCGGCCAGCTGACCGAATTGCTGCGCGAAGCGAATTTCACGCCGGCGGCGTGGTCCGATGCGCTGTTCTTCCCGCCGTCGCCGCGACGTTTCATGATGCAGTTCCATAATGTGCTGGAACGCGCCGGCCGGCGCTTCTGGCCGATCTTTTCGGGCGTTATCGTCGTCGAGGCGCAGAAGCGGCTCTATCAAGGCGTGCCGGTTGCCCAGCGCGCGTCCCGCCGCGTCTTCGTGCCGGTTCTCTCGCCGCATGGCGCGCCGACGCTTGGCCGGCTGTCGCGGGCCGAACACCCGGCACCGCCAGGATGACGCGTTCGTGATCCGAGACGTGCTTTTTCACGCCTATCTGACGATATCAGGTTTGCTGTCCGATTGAAGGCCGTGCGGCCGATCCCTATGACCGGTTTGGCATTGCTCCGAATGCAAGGATTTAACCGATGGATGATCGTCCGGATGTCGAGGCCAGCGCCCAGAAGCTTGCCACGTCGATCGAAGCCAGCAGCCTGCGTGAGCAGCTGGCAACAATCAAGATAGCGCTGACCAGCTCGCCGGTGCGAAAACAATTGCTTTGGGCAGCGATCGGCATCGTCGCCGTCATCGTGGCGAGCTCGATCGGGCAGGTTCTGCTCAATCGCTGGAACCAGCCTTTCTACGACGCGCTGGCGCGGCGCGACATGCCGGCTTTCCTGCATCAGCTTCTGGTCTTTGCCGGCATCGCCGGCGGGCTTGTGGTGCTCAATGTCGGCCAGACCTGGCTCGACCAGATGCTCCGCCTGAAGCTGCGCGAGGCGCTGACGCTCGACCTGATCGACGAATGGATGCGGCCGGCGCGTGCCTTCCGGCTGACCCATGCCGGCGCCATCGGCGTCAATCCCGACCAGCGCCTGCAGCAGGATGCCGGGCATCTCTCCGATCTTTCCACCGGTCTTGGCATCGGCCTACTGCAGTCC
This sequence comes from Mesorhizobium sp. M0954, assembly GCF_040319155.1. Taxonomy (NCBI): domain Bacteria; kingdom Pseudomonadati; phylum Pseudomonadota; class Alphaproteobacteria; order Hyphomicrobiales; family Phyllobacteriaceae; genus Mesorhizobium; species Mesorhizobium sp. M0954. The sequence continues at coordinate 101,683 of NZ_JAMYNR010000008.1, forward strand.
TGCATCCTGCTTGCCTCGTTCGTTGGGGTCCTGTGGTCGCTGTCCTCCGGCTTCGTCTTCCACATAGGCGGCCATTCGCTGGCCATACCCGGCTACATGGTCTGGGCGGCGATCCTTTATGCCGGCACCGCCTCCTGGTTGAGCTGGCTGGTCGGGCGACCGTTGATCCGCTTCAACAACGATCGCTATACGCGTGAAGCGGAGCTGCGCTCCTCGGTGGTTCGCGTCAACGAGAATGTCGATGCCATCGCGCTGGCGCATGGCGAGGCCGATGCCAGGCGCCGGCTCGAATTCGATCTCGGCATGGTGCTGGGCGCCATGCGGCGCATCTACAGCGCCCAGATCAATCTTTCCTGGGTTACCGACACCTATGGCTGGATCACTGTCGTCGCGCCGATCCTAGTCGCCTCACCGGTCTATTTCGCCGGCGATATCAGCTTTGGCGGCTTGATGATGGCAGTCGGCGCTTTCAACCAGGTCCATTCGTCGCTGCGCTGGTTCATCAACAATATCGGCGGCATCGCCGATTGGCGCGCTACGCTGATGCGGGTCGCCGACTTCCGCATCGCGCTTGCCGATACCGACGCGCTGCACCATACGGAAAGGCGCATTTCGTTCGGCGAAAACCCGGACGGCAGCCTGACCTTCGAGAAACTCGAGGTCGCCTCGCCGGAGGGATGCACCAAGCTTGCCGAGCCGCATGTCGAAATCCGCGCCGGCGACCGGGTCATGATCACCGGAGATCCGGGCGCCGGCAAGACGCTGTTCTTCCGGGCCATTGCCGGTCTGTGGCCATGGGGCAGCGGACGGATCGGCATGCCGGCCGGAGAAGCGCCGATCTTTGTTCCGCGTACCCCCTATTTCCCGCTCGGCAAGCTGCGCGAGGTGCTCAACCATTCAGACGGCGCGGCGGAGGCGAGCGATGCCGAGATCTCGGAGGTGCTGGCCGATGTCGGGCTGCAACGCCTGTCGTCCTCGCTCGATCGCTCGGCGCGCTGGGAGCGTGAGCTCAGCGACGACGAGCAACGTCTGCTGGCCTTTGCCAGGCTGGCCTTGCGACGGCCGAAATGGGTGATCATCGACGAGGCGCTGGACGCGTTCGACGGCCCAACGCTGAGACAAGTGCTGTCGATGCTGGAGAAGCGCCTTCCCGACGCCGCGATCCTCAATATCGGCCGCGGCCAGCACAATGGCCGCTTCTTCCGGCGGGCGTTGACCATCGTCAAGGATGCCGGCCAACCGCCACTCAAGCCGGCCCGTATCAGGGCAGGTGCCATCGAACCGCCCCCGGCGATCGCCTCGACCGGCCGAAAGAAATAGAAGGCAAGCTTTATTTCGCCGCGATCGCGGCGAAAAACTGTCGCGATCGTTTCAGATGGGAACGTTCCGATCGGCCATGCTTGACGCTCTCGCCCTGCTCGCCTGCCTTGCCTGCACCCCGGCGGCACCTGCGGCCGCGCCGGCCAATGCAATTGCCGTCGATGTCGAGCTGGTGCTGGCCGTCGACATCTCGCAGTCGATGGATGAAAGGGAGTTTGCCCTGCAGCGCGCCGGCTATGTCGCGGCGCTGCGCCACCCCGACTTCATCAACGCCGTGCGCGCCGGCACCTTCGGCCGCATCGCCATCGCCTATTTCGAATGGGCCGGCACCATCCGCGACGATGCGGTCATTGCCTGGCAGATCGTCGACAGCAAGGAGAGCGCCAACGCTTTCGCCGACAAGATCGCGGCCCGCCCGTTCAGGAGCTTTCGCGGCACCTCGATTTCCGGTGCTGTGGCTTTCGGCGCCGAGCTTTTCAACGGCACGGCCTTCACCGGCAAACGCCGCGTCATCGACGTCTCGGGGGACGGCCCAAACAACACCGGCTTGCCGGTCACAACGGCACGCGATGCGGCGCTGGCGAAGGGCATCGTCATCAACGGGCTGCCGATCCTGATCAGCCCGTCACCCACTTTCAGCCATCTCGACCGGTATTATGCCGAATGCGTTACCGGCGGGCCGGGCTCGTTCGTGCTGCCGATCTATGCTGCTTCCGAATTCGCCACCGCCACTCGCCGCAAACTGATCCTCGAGGTCAGCGGCATCGAGTATCCCAAGGTGGATCCGAGGACGATCCGCATCGACGCACCGATCGACTGCCTGCAAGGTGAGCGCGACCGAAGGTTTTTCTCGGACCCCTATTTCCCGGAACTTGACCGATAAGGCTGGCCCAGGGGTAAGCTAGGCTGGTGGCAGGCCGAAGGCCGGGAACAGAGATGGCCCGAGCGGCCCTATGAAGATCGTCAAGGAAGCGATCCCGCCCTCGGCTGCGTCGAACACATGCAGGGAATGGGCCCGCCATTCAGGGCCATCGTGGCTGCGGGAATAAACCCCGACCGCCGGCTGGGCATTGGCGCGGGTGGCCAGCGTGCGGAAGCCGCCAAACCTCGGCCAGACGGTCTCGAAGAAACCGCGGATCGCTTCGCGGCCTTGATACCATTCACGCCAAGGCGGCATGGTGTAGATGGCGTCCTCACGCAGCAGCTCGATCAAGCTGTCGAGATTGGCGGCCTGCCAGGCCTGCATGTAGCGTTCGAGCAGCAGGCCTTCTTCGGGGCTGGGCCGTGATCGGCTGGCCGGCCGTCCCTGAGGATAGCGCGCCGCCAGCGTTGCGCGGGCCCGTTGCAACGCGCTGTTGATCGAAGCCGTCGATCCGCCCAGCAAACGCGCCGTCTCGACAGCCGACCATCCGAGGACGTCGGCAAGCAGCAGCGCGGCGCGCTGCCTGGGCGGCAGATCCTGGATCGCCGCGACGAAGGCGAGCTGGACGGCCTCGCGGCTCTCGTAACGGGCTTCCGGACCTGGCTCGCTGCCGGCAACGTCTGGAAGCTCGGCGTCGGGGTAGGGCTCCAGCCAGGCGATGTCGGCTACAGGCCCGCCTATGGCCGCCCCGTGCGAGGGCTGCCGTCCGGGTTCCCGGAGAATGCGACGCGCCCTCGACCTCGCCTTGATGGCGTTGAGGCAAGCGTTGGTCGCGATCATGTAGAGCCAACCGCGAACCGAACCTCGCCCGTCGAACTCCGATCTTGCGCGCCAGGCGCGAAGCAACGTGTCCTGGACGAGGTCGTCGGCCTCGTGCAGCGAACCCATCATGCGATAACAATGCAGCTTGAGCTCGCGGCGATGCGCGGCCGTGACCTTCTCGAAGGCCAGCCGATCGAGGATCGGCTGGCGTGATGGTTGCAGAGGTGGTTGACCGTTTGTCATGTGGCTTCTGCGGTTACGAGCGAGCGTTGCATTACGCGCCCCTCAGGCGGCCGGGGCAAGCCCGCTACCGCTCACCATGAAGGAACTGCCTTGCGGCTGGCCGGTGGCGAGTGCGACCACCGCCCGTCCGACATCGGCCGGCGTTTGCATGTCGGTCATGGCGGCGATGAAGTCCGCCGGCTGGATGCCCATATAGGCCGCTATGCTGTCGACGCCGGCTTTGCCCACGCCGGTTTCCGGCATGATGCGCATCGGCGCGAGCGCCATGAAGCGCAGGCCGAGGCCAAGCCGGTCGGCCTCCTTCTGGCTATGACCGGCCAGGAACATCTGCATGCGTTTTGCGCCAGCATAGCCGCCGGCGTTCGGTGGTCCGCCGGTCAAGGCCGCGCCGCTGGAGATCAGAACGATCCGGGTCCCCGGCTTGAGCGGACGCCGCAGAGCGGCCCGGCAAAACAGGAACGACGCCTTGACGTCCGTGTCCCAATTTGCCGAGAACGCCTTCCAGTTCTGTTCATGCACCGGCGCAGAAGGCGCCAGCGCACCTGCGCAGATCACCAGTACGTCCGGCTCAAGCGCGGCGAAGACCTTATCCGGGGCGGAGTCCATCGTAGCATCGGCCGCAAGCGTCTTCACGCCCGAGACCTCCCAGGCAAATTGCGCCAGGGCCTGTTTTCCGCGGGCGACGGCCAGCACCGTCGCTTTCTCCTTGAGGGCGGCCTCCGCGATGGAGCGGCCGACACCACGGCTGCCTCCGACGACGACGACATTCTGATTTTGCAACGATCCCATGGATCACCTCTCTATTCCCGGCCGCCGGACCATCCAGGCGCGCTCATCGATAAGGACAGCGCAGGTGGGTGGAAATCATCGGTGCCAGGCGGAAATATCTTTCCGCTGACGGCAGCGGCGCGTCGGTTTTGTATTCAGTGTCATTACCTCGGGGGTAATCGACCTGTGCGCGACGTCTCGGCAAACTGCTCCCATCAAGCCGGTTGTCCGGCCTTCGACCACAAGGAGTTACGCCATGACCGCCTACGCCGTCGCCCATATGCGCCAGGTCACGCCGGGACCGCAGATCGCCGAGTACCTGCACAAGATCGATGCCACGCTGGAACCGTTTGGCGGCCGCTTCGTGGTGCACGGAGGCGAGGTGGAAGTCGTTGAAAACACCTGGCCGGGCTATCTCATAGTCATCGAGTTTCCCAACCGGCAGCAGGCACGTGCATGGTACGACTCGCCCGCCTATCAGGAGATATTGCCGCTGCGTACCAGCAATTCCCGGTCCGACGTGGTCTTCGTTGATGGCATCCAGCACCCGCACAAGGCCACGGACGTGCTTGAATAGAGGGAATGATCGGGTACAACCGGCGTCTATGGTGCCGCCATCTATCTGGCGGCACCGAATTTGGATCGCGTCTGCATCGGCAGCTTCACCGCCCCTGCAGCACCTTGATCGCGTTGGACATGTCGCCATGCGACAATGCAGCCAGGTAATCCGAGTAGTTGATCCTGCCGTTCGCGAAGCCGTTCATCAATCGCGTGCAGAACGTGTGTTCCAATCCGGCATCCGGGACGTTCATGAGCGCGGCGAGGTTTGCCCTTTCAACCTTGCCGAACCGCATCTTGAATTTGGTCATGCACCGCTGGATCGCCTGCCGTTTCAGCGCCGGGCTGCCGCTCAACGCGACTTGTCCATTCTGGAAATCGGTCTTCGACGTCGTGCATCCGGAAATCAAAGTGGCCGACATCAAAGCTGTTGCTAATACTAACGTCTTCATTGCTTCCCCCAAACCAACCCGTTTGAGACCTGTTAAAGCAACAAAGAATGCCGGGCAACTTCATTGGATTGAAAATTGAAAATATGGTTTCTTGCGCAGGTCTGAGGTTCGTTGCTTCTGCCTGTCAAACCTATCGTTTCAGCAGGAATACCGCTTGCTGGCCGAAAAAGTTCCAGAACCACCAAGGCATGGAGAAGCCGATCCGCTGGCCGTTGGCGTCGAGCGCGGTTGCCTTTTCCACCGTCGCGCCAAGCTCGTCGCACAGATTGACGAAGTCGCGAATGGTGCAGAAATGGATGTTGGGCGTGTCGTACCAGGAATAGGGCAGGTCCTTGGTCACCGGCATGCGGCCGTTGAAGAGCAGCGAAAGGCGCACCCGCCAGTGGCCGAAATTCGGGAATGAGACGATGGCGCGGTTGCCGATCCGGAGCAGTTCGTCGAGCACCAGCTTCGGATTGCGGGTCGCCTGCAAGGTCTGCGACAGAACGACGAAGTCGAAACCCTTGTCGGGATAGAATTGGAGATCCTTGTCGGCATCGCCTTGAATAACCGACAGGCCGCGCGCCACGCATTCGTTGACGCCGCGCTGCGACAGTTCCAGCCCGCGGCCATCGACCTTCTTGGTCTCCTGCAGCAATTCGAGCAGCAGGCCGTCGCCGGAACCGACGTCCAGCACCCGCGACTGCGGCGGGATGAGATCGGCGACGACTTCGAGGTCGACGCGCTGGGCGCGGTTGACGCTCATGCCTTCGGCTCCTGCCTGGCGCATGATCCTGATCCGAACGGTCCGCAACTTTTCGGGGTCATGCGCCGAGCCCTCTCGCCCGCGCGGCCGAGGCGATGAAGCCCTTGATGGCGGCGAACAGTTCCGGTTCGTCGAGCAGGAAGGCGTCGTGGCCGCGGTCGGTCTCGATCTCGACGAACGATACCGAGGCGCCGGCTGCGTTCAGCGCGTGCACGACCGAGCGGCTCTCCTCGGTCGGGAACAGCCAATCGCTGGTGAACGAAACCAGGCAGAAGCGCGTCTTGGTGCCGGCGAAGGCATCGGCCAGCCGGCCGCCATGGTCGGCGGCGAGATCGAAATAATCCATCGCCCGCGTCATGTAGAGATAGGAGTTGGCATCGAAGCGATCGACGAAGGTCATGCCCTGATGGCGCAGATAGCTCTCGATCTGGAAGTCGGCATCGAAGCCGAAGGTAAGCGCTTCGCGGTCCTGCAGGTTGCGGCCGAACTTGCGGTGCAGCGCTGCTTCCGACAGATAGGTGATGTGGGCGGCCATGCGCGCCACCGCCAGCCCCTTTTCCGGCCGCTTGCCATGCTCGAAATATTTGCCGCCATGCCAGTCCGGGTCGGCCATCACTGCCTGCCTGCCGACCTCGTGGAAAGCGATGTTCTGCGAGGAATGGCGGGCACCGGTGGCGATCGGCAGCGCCGAGAAGACGCGCTCCGGATAGCTGGAGGCCCATTGCAGCACCTGCATGCCGCCCATCGAGCCGCCAAGCACGCTGAACAGCTGTTCGATGCCGAAATGCTCGACCAGCATCAGCTGCGCCCGCACCATGTCGCGGATGGTGATGATCGGCAGGTCGAGCCCGTAGGGCTTGGCGGTGGCGGGATTGGTCGAGGCGGGGCCGGTGGAGCCGAGACAGCCGCCGATGACGTTTGACGAGATGACGAAGAAACGGTCGGTATCGATGATCTTGCCGGGACCGATCAGCACTTCCCACCAGCCCGGCTTGCCGGTCACCGGATTGGTGTTGGCGACATGCTGGTCGCCGGTCAGCGCATGGCAGACGAGGATGGCGTTGGAGCGCGCGTCGTTGAGCGTGCCATAGGTCTGGTAGGCAATCTGGAACGGCGACAGCAGCGTGCCGGCGTCGAGCTTGAGCGGCTTGTCGGCGCCGAAACGCAACACCGGGCTCGACGGCTGGTCGGCCTCGTTGTTGGTTTTTCGCGCGCGCAAAGCGACCATCACATCTCCTTGCCCGGCCTTCAGTTGTCCACCGGTCTGGGCAACAAAAAACCGGCCATGCCTTCGCAAAGCCGGTTACAAGATGCAAACGGCCCTTTAGCAAGTTGTTTAACGTGGCTGCAAGCCGACCGGCCAAATCACCACGGAACTGTAGCCGTTCTTCTATGACTCGCGCATGGCTTCGTCAACGGCAAGTTCTTGATCCCGAATTGCCGGCCCTCGACATTCCGGGCCACGGCTTGTATTTCCGCTGCGGCTTCCGGATGGAGGCACTCTCGACGGATTTCATGAAATGAGTCAGACACCGGATCAGACACGTCCAAAGCCCCGCGCCGGCATCATGGACATCGAAGCCTATGTGCCCGGCAAGAGCGCGGCGCCTGAAGGTGTCGCCAAGGTCCATAAATTGTCGGCGAACGAGAACCCGCTCGGCCCTTCGCCAAAGGCGATAGAGGCCGCGCGCGCGGTCGCCGACAAGCTCGCGGTCTATCCCGACGGCAGCGCCATGCGCCTGAGGGAAGCGATCGCCGAGGTGCACGGGCTCAACCCGGCGAACATCGTCTGCTCCAACGGCTCCGACGAGATTCTGGGCCTGCTGGCGCAGACCTACCTCGCGCCCGGCGACGAAGCCATCATCACCGAACACGGCTTCATGGTCTACAAGATCTACATACAGTCGGCCGGTGCCGTCCCGGTGACGGTCAAGGAGACCGATGAACGCGCCGATATCGATGCGATCCTCGCCGCGGTGACGCCGGCTACCCGGATCATCTTCCTTGCCAATCCAAACAATCCAACCGGCACCTACTTGCCGTTCCAGGAGGTGCGCCGCCTGCATGCCGGCCTGCCGCGAAACGTGCTTCTGGTGCTGGATGCAGCTTACGCCGAATATGTCCGGCGCAACGATTATGAAGCCGGCGTCGAGTTGGTGGGCAGCGCGGAAAACGTGGTCATGACCCGCACTTTCTCCAAATTGGGCCTGGGCGGGGCGCGGATCGGCTGGATGTATGCGCCAATGCACGTCATCGACGCGATCAACCGCGTGCGGGGACCCTTCAACGTCAATGCGACGGCAATCGAGGCCGGCATCGCGGCGATCCGCGACCGTGCCCACATCGAACGCAGCGTCGCGCACAACGAGACCTGGCTGGCCTGGCTGAGCGAGCAATTAAGCGGGCTCGGGCTGCGGGTGACACCGAGCGTCGGCAATTTCATCCTCATCCACTTTCCCGAGGACAAAAAGCATTCGGCGGCGGCCGCCGACGACTACCTCAGTGCGCGCGGCTACATATTGCGGCGCGTTTCCGGGTACGGTTTTCCCAACGCGCTGCGCATGAGCATCGGCACCGAAGAGGCCAATCGCGGCGTTGTCGCAGCACTCGCGACATTCCTGAAAAGCTAGAACACCATGACATCACCGATGTTCGAAAAAATCGCGCTGGTCGGCATCGGCCTGATCGGCTCGTCGCTGGCCCGCGTCATCCGCCGCGAGGGGCTCGCCGGCCAAATCGCGATTTCGACGCGCAGCGAAGCGACGCTGGCACGGGCGAGCCAACTCGGCCTTGGCGACACCTATACGACGGATGCGAAAGAGGCGGTTCGCGATGCTGATCTGGTTATCGTTTCGGTGCCGGTCGGTTCTTCCGGTACGGTCGCCGCGGAGATCGCGCCGGCGCTGAAGAAGGGCGCCATCCTCACCGATGTCGGCTCGACCAAGGCGTCGGTGATCGCGCAGATGCAGCCGCACGTGCCTGATGGCGTGCACTTCATCCCCGGCCATCCTTTGGCCGGCACCGAAAAATCGGGACCGGACGCCGGTTTTGCCGAACTGTTCGAGAACCGCTGGTGCATTTTCACGCCGCTGCCCGGCACCGATCCCGCAGCACTGGAAAAGCTCTCGGAATTCTGGCGCCGCTGCGGCTCCAACATCGACACGATGGACCCGCAGCATCACGACATGACGCTGGCCATCGTTTCGCACCTGCCGCATATTATCGCTTACAACATCGTCGGTACCGCCGACGATCTGGAGTCGGTGACCAAGTCCGAGGTCATCAAATACTCGGCTTCCGGCTTTCGCGACTTCACCCGTCTCGCGGCGTCCGACCCGACCATGTGGCGCGACGTCTGCCTGCACAACAAGGACGCCATTCTCGAAATGCTGGCGCGGTTTTCCGAGGATCTGTCCTCGCTGCAGCGGGCGATCCGCTGGGGCGACGGCGAAAAACTGTTCGACCTGTTCACCCGCACCCGCGCCGTCCGCCGCTCGATCATCGAGGCCGGCCAGGATATCGACGTACCGGATTTCGGCCGCCAGGCAGTCGAACACCCGCCGAAGGGATAAGCCGCGGCAGGCCGATCGCAGGCCAGCCTGGCTTAGAGCGGTTCATCGTTTCACAGAAACGCCGAACGGCTCTATCTCTTTGTTTTGCGCAATTCCGGACGGAAAACCGTTTCACACTTTTCCTGGAATTGCTCTAGTCGAGCGGCTTGATCTTGCCGAGCGGGATGAAGCCGAGCGAGGCCTTGCCCCTGACGATCTTGAGCGGCATCGACGGCTGGTTGCCGAGGAGCGCCAGTCCGGCAAAGCCGGTCTGGATCTCTTTCTTCTGCTCGGGGATGGCGGTGGCGAGGATTGCCGCCACGGCCTTTGGATCATTGAGCCTGATCGTCAGGTCGGCATTTATGAGACCGTCGTCATCGACCGACAGCGGTCCGGAAACGGTGATGCGCGCAGTTCCGGACGACAGATCGAGCTCGTGGATTTCGGCCGCCTGGCCGCGCAGGCTCTTCGGATTTGCCTTGATCAGTGTCACGCCGTTTTTCAGCGTGACGTCGCCGCTGCCGTCGAGCGGCGGCAAGACGCGCCCGCCGATGGCCGCTGCGTCGATTTCAAGATCGGTGAAATTGCCGGCAGAGTCGATGTCCGGGCCGTTTGGGCGCAATTGTCCGGTGGCGGTTCCGGCGCTGAACAGCGAGACGGGATCGGTGTCGTCTGCCGGATCGGTCTGGCCGGACAGGCCTTCTGCCTGCAGCGAGAGGCGTCTCGGCAGCGGCCAGGACAGCTTCATGTCGGCCCGCAGATCATCCCAGTCGATCCAGAGCGGGGTCATGCCGGGAACAGAGGTCCTGAGCGGCCCCCTGAGCTCGGCGGCAGGCGACAGAAGGCGGGTGATCTGCGTGGCGGCGTTGATCTTGCCTGTCGATGCCGCGACGTTGCGGCTGTCGTCCTCGTAAGCCAGGCTGTCGCAGGAAACGGTGAAGCTGAAGGGATAGCCGCTGACCGCGAGATTGGCGCAGTCGGCCTTGATGCCTTTGTCGTCGAGATCGGCGACCGCCTTTTTGGTGGCGCTCTCGACCAGGTCCGCCAGGTAGAACCAGCCCGCGCTGTAGATGCCGAACAGCACGAGGATGAAAGCGGCAAGCCACAACAGGCGGCGACGTTGGCTGGGCGGCGGGCGCTCGTCACTTGACGTCATGCTGCGGCTTTCGTTAACGCGGGGTGGCACGGGCGGGCTGTCGCTTGCGGCACCAACAGGTAGACGGACTGAAACACCACCGGTGAGGTGGTCGTCACAATCAGGCTTGGCGATATGGGCGATTTTTGGGTTTTTGGCTACGGCTCACTGATCTGGCGACCGGGATTCGCACATGTCGAGACGCGGCGCGCCCGCCTGCATGGCTACCGCCGTTCGCTCTGCGTCTATTCTTTCGTGCATCGCGGCACGCGCGAACGGCCGGGCCTGGTGCTCGGCCTCGACCGCGGCGGCTCCTGCATCGGGCTGGCGTTCCGGGTTCCAGGCGAGCTGCGCAACGAGGTCATTACCTATCTGCGCGAACGCGAGCTGGTCACCAACGTCTATCTCGAACGTGTGCTCAGCGTTCGCCTCGACAAGGGTGAAACGGATGGGGGCAAGACGGTCGACGCCGTCGCCTATGTCGTGGACCGCAGCCATGAGCAATATGCCGGTGCGCTCGACCCGGCCGAGGCGGCGGCCGTCGTTCGCGGCGCCGTCGGCCAATCGGGGAGGAATGAGGATTACGTGCTCAGCACGCTGGAGCACCTCGAAGCACTGGGTATAAGCGACCACTGGCTGGAAGACGTGACGAGACGGATCGCGACGTAGCGCCTTTTGTCGTTACCATGATGTTTTCGGTGTCGTGACGCGGGCTACATCCTGAAAATCTGTTTTCCAAGATCGGCGCGATCCAGACTGTTTGCCACGGCAAGCTTGAACTCGGTCAGCGGGTGGAGACCGCCGACAGGAACGTGGAAGCCGGGCTGGCCGAAGGTGTCGATAATCTCGCATAGGACAGGCCGGTCGGCTTCGGCAGGCGGCGAAAAGAAGTAGCGATAGATATTCGCCCTGATTTCGACGCCGCTCAGCAACACGTCGAAATTGTGCAGTTCGAAGCGCTCGGCACTCATTCCGCCATTGATCACCATCTGCCCGCCGAGCGCCAGGGTGCGGATCAATTCGCCGCTGACAGGTCCGCCGACATTGTCGATAATCCCATTCAATCCGGCGCCGCCGGTGATATCCATCACCGCTTCCCGGATACTTGCCTTCAAGTCCGAAAGGTCAAGAATGGCGGCGGCGCCAAGCGTCTTCAGATCGAAGCTTTGGTGCGAGCGCCGCACAAGCGCGATGACGTTGATGCCGCGTCGTTGGGCGAACTGCATCACCATTGTCGAAATCGACGAATAGCCGGCCGTGACAGCCAGCCACTGGCCAGGCCGCACACGGGAATCCACCAGCAGATCCCACGCGGTAATGGGGTTCACCATCTGCCCGGCGCGTTCGACAGGATAGCCGGCAGGCAACGGGATCAGCCATTCGGCGGGAATGGCGGCGTACTCGGCCCAGCTGCCATAATAGCTGAACGCGACAAGCATCCCCGGTTCCAACCCGACGTTCGCGCCAACGGCTTCGACGATGCCGGCGCCATGGTTTCCGGCGATCTGCCGGGGAAAATGCGGCTTCTTCGGTTCGGGATAGAGGTTCTGGATAAACAGGAAGTCGCCCGGATTGATCGAGGCCGAGACCATCCTGACCAGCACCTCGCCGTCGCTGATCCGTGGCATCGGCAGGTCATCCATGTAGAGCACGTCGCGCGGCGAACCGATGGCGTCAAATACAATTGCTTTCATGCCGGTCTCCATAACAAACGATCCGAGGCCAACAGTCTGAGCCCCGGCCAGACCGTGCCGAGACTTGCGTCGGCGCGGCGGAACCTATGGCCGGCCGGCAAAGGTCTGAATTGGCAGATTTGACAATCTATGTGCCAAACTTGCCAGATCGTTTCTTCAGAGGCTGCTGGTTTGGATGCCCGGGACCAGCGCCTTGGGGCCGGACACGGCGCGGCGGGTCGCGGCTTTGTGAAGCGCCGGCGGGCTGGAAAAGAGGCTATGCGTTTGACGTCGCCACGGCGCGACATAGGTTAGCCCGATCGGCGGCTCCCATCCGCCCCAGCATGAATCACCATGGAGATCAGCCTTGCAGAAACGTCGTCTCGGTCGCACCGACCTATCCATCGCGCCATTGGTTCTGGGCGGCAATGTGTTCGGCTGGACCGCCGATGAGAAAACCTCGTTCGACTTGCTCGACCGCTTTGTCGACGCCGGTTTCAACGCCATCGACACGGCCGATTCCTATTCGCGCTGGATTGCCGGCCACCAAGGCGGCGAATCCGAAACCATCATCGGCCGATGGATGAAGAGCCGTGGTAACCGCGACAAGGTTGTCGTCATCACCAAGGTCGGTTCGGATATGGGACAGGGCAAGAGGGACCTGTCCGCCGCCTATATCGAAAAGGCCATCGATGCTTCGCTGAAGAGGCTGCAGGTCGATAGCGTCGATCTCTATCTGTCGCACTGGCCCGACCCGGCGACCCCTTATGAGGAAACGCTCGGCGCTTACCAGAAACTGCTCGACAAGGGCAAAATCCGTTATGCCGGCGCTTCCAACCTCGACGCCGCCCAGTTGCGGGCCGCACTTGACGTAGCAAGCCTGCGCGGCCTGCCGCGCTACGAGGTGCTGCAGCCGGAATACAACCTTTACGACCGCTCGTCCTTCGATGGTCCGCTGCGCGATCTGTGCGCGGCCGAGGACATCGGCGTCATCACCTATTTCAGCCTCGCGAAGGGGTTTCTGAGCGGCAAGTACCGGAGCGAGGCCGACCTCGGCAAAAGCCCGCGCGGTGGCGGTGTGAAAGGCTATCTCAACACCCGCGGCATGCGCATTCTCTCAGCGCTCGACGCGGTGTCGGCCAGACATTCGGCCAAGCCGGCGGAAGTGGCGCTTGCCTGGGTCATGGCGCGGCCCGGCGTCACCGCCCCGATCGCCAGCGCGACGACGCTCGACCAGCTCGACAGCCTGATGCGTGCCGCGTCGTTGCAGCTCAGCCCGGACGATATCGCCGAGCTCGACAAGGCCAGCGCGTAGCCGCGCACGATCATTCAAGACCGGCGCCGCTGCCTTGCCCTACCGTCCCTGCCTCGTCACAGGATGCAGGGACGCCGCATGGCCGGACAGGGTCTTCTCGATCAGCAGCTATGGCAGCGATTGCTGGCGCTTGTGTTGGCGTCGGCCATCGTCATGGGCAGCCCGGGGCCGGCGACGATAAGCGTCACCGCGATCGGCGCCGCGTTCGGCCTGCGCGGTTCGCTGCGCTATGCCTCGGGAATCGTTGTCGGGACGGTTCTCATGCTTTTGGTGGTGGCGACGGGCATCATGGCCGTTCTCACCGCGCTGCCGAAGCTCGCAGTGCTGTTGGCGGTCGCGTCAGCAGCCTACATCCTCTATCTGGCGTTCAAGATAGCGACGGCGCCGCCGCTGGCGGCACGCATTGGTGGGGCGGCACCTCCCACTTTCCTGGGCGGGTTCCTTCTGGCCGTTGCCAATCCGAAAGCCTATGTGGCGATTGCCGCCGTGTTCGCCGGCGCGTCTCCTGGCGCCGGCGGTCTTGCTATTTCAGCCAAGCTGGCGGTCCTCGCCTTGATGATTGCTGCCATTCATCTCTTGTGGCTTCTCGCCGGCGCGGCTTTTGCACATTTGCTGCGCAAACCGCTGGCGTCGCGGATCATCAATCTGGTGTTTGCCGTGACGCTGGTTGCAACAGCCGCCCTGGCTGCCTTGCCGTGAGCCTTTCCGGCATGCGCGGCAGGTGTCTCAGCCTTTCAATTCAGGTTTCGCATCGAGCTCACCAAGCCGTTTCATTGCCGTCGGCGGCATCGGCGGCGGGTTCGGCGTCTGTGCCGCCTCGACGAGAAGCTGGTCGCAGGCGGCTTCCGTCTCGCCGATCAGCCGTTGCATGAATTCGTCCTTGCCGAGGCCGGGCGGGATCGGTGGCAGGAAGCGCGCCTTGATCGTGCCGGGATAGCGCAGGAATTTGCGGCGCGGCCAATAGAGACCGGCAACGTGGGCGACCGGCACCACCGGAATGCCAAGCTGGGCATAAAGTTCGACGATGCCGTATTTGTAGACCGGTTCGTCGCCCGGCGCCCGGCGGGTGCCCTCGGGGTAGATGATCAGCTGGCGCGGATTGCGCGCCAATTCCTGTTTGGTCGCGGCGATCACCGTCTTCAATGCCTTCGAGCGGCTGCCGCGGTCGACCGGAATCATCCGCATCTTCAAAATGTACCAGCCGAAGAACGGGATCCAGGTCAGCTCCCGTTTCAATATGTAAACGGGATCGTCGAGATAAGGCAGGAAAGCGATCGTGTCCCAGAAGGACTGGTGCTTCGGCGCCAGGATAAAGGAGCCGCCAGGCAGGTTTTCCCGGCCGGTGATCTCACTTCTGGTGCCGGCGATCTTGTCGTAGAGCCACATGCTGGTGCGCGACCAGAATTTCGGCACGAACCAGGCGCGATGGCGTGGCGACAGGAAATAATACGGGGTCCAGAGGATCATCTGGACGATCAAATTGAGGTAGAAGGCGAGATTGAACGCCAGCGAGCGGAAATACAGCATACAGCAAGTGCCCGGTGAGGAGGTGTGCGTTGGTTACACCAAGCGCCCGCAAAAAGGAAACGCTGCGAGGCGGGCGATCGGCCCGGCCTTGCGAGGGCCGTCTTCGTCACGTTTCCCACGCGGCCTGCAGCAGGCGCTGTCTCAGGCGCGGGGCGGCGAAGTCGAGGAATGCGCGCAGCTTCACCGGCAGTAGCCCCTGGCCGGCATGGACGAGGCTCACCGGCCATGGGTCTGGCTCAAACTCTTGCAGCACCGGGCGCAGCGTACCCGACCGGACTGCGGCGGCGATCTGATAGGAAAGCAGCCTCGTCACGCCGACGCCGGCAATCGCCGCATCGATTGCCGCCTCAGCGGTGTTGACCCGCAGCCGGGAGCGGATCGGCACGCTGAATTCGGTCTTGCCGGTGGCGAAGCTCCAGGCTGCGGCGGTGAGCCCTTCGAAGGTGATGGCACTGTGTGCTGCAAGCTCCTGCGGCGTTTTCGGTGTGCCGTGCTCGGCGAGATAGGCCGGGCTCGCGCAAACGACGCGGCGGATTGAACCCAGGCGGGTGGCGATCAGGTTCGAATCGGCAAGCTCGCCGATGCGGATGGCGAGGTCGATGTGCTCTTCGACCAACTGGGTTATCCGGTCGGCGAGTGTCAGCCGCACACCTACCTCAGGATAGACGGAGAGGAAGCCGGTGACGACCGGCAGCACATGCAGGCGGCCGAAGACGATCGGCGCAGTGACGATCAGTTCGCCGGTCGGGGCGCTGTATTCGCCGGCGGCTATTCGCTCGGCCTCGCCGACCTCATCGAGAATGCGACGACAGGCGGCGAGATAGGCGTGGCCTGCATCGGTCAGCGACAGCTGCCGCGCCGAGCGGTTCAACAGCCGTGTCTTCAGGTGCTTTTCCAGGTCCGAAACCTTGCGGCTGACCGTCGTCAGCGGAATGCCGAAGCGGCGCCCGGCAGCCGAGAGGCTGCCTGTCTCCGCCGCGGCAACGAAAAGCGACATGGACTGGAGGCGATCCATAGCTCTCCCGAAAATTTGCCCTTCCGGAAAACGGAAGGATGGATTGCAGATATGGCATCTGCATCTCGAAGATGGAAGGACGTATTTTCCTGACTAGCAATGCAGCGCAGCTCGGCGCTTGAGGAGGCTTCCATGAACGCTCACACCAGCGATGTTGCTTTCACCCCGACGGTGAAGGCGATTCAGGCGCGCAAGGGCTCGCGCCAGGCCTATGCCCGTGTCGAGGAGCGTGGCGGCTGGCAGGCGGCAATTACGCCCGATCTCGCCGCCTTCATCGAGGCGCAGACCAGCGTCTTTCTGTCGACCGCCAATGCGGACGGGCAGCCTTACATCCAGCATCGCGGCGGGCCTGCCGGTTTCCTCACGGTGCTCGACGAACGGACGATCGGCTTTGCCGATTTTTCCGGCAACAGGCAGTTCATCACCCAGGGCAACCTCAGCGACAACCCACAGGCTTTCCTATTCCTGATCGATTATGCGCACCGGCAGCGCATCAAGATCTGGGGCAAAGCGCAAGTCGTCGAGGGCGATGCCGAGCTGACGGCAAAGCTGATGCCGCAAGACTATAAGGCGCGACCCGAGCAGGTCATCCTGTTTACGGTTTCGGCTTGGGATTCAAATTGCTCGCAGCACATCCCGCAGCGTTTCGAAGCGGCCGACGTGGCGGCGGCGCTGGGCGAACGCGACAAGCGCATCGAACGGCTCGAACAGGAGATCGCACGCTTGCGATCGGATGCAGCAGCCAGGGAATAAGAGCCAGGGAATAAAAGTGCCGGTGCCGTTCAGCTTCCGCCTGCGGCGTCGGCCAGCGCGACGCTCTCGGTTTGCTTCACCGGCATGATGCCGCGCGCCAGCGCCAGCAGGTATTTGTTGTATTCGGTGAACAGCACGCGCAGCGCTTCCGGCTTGGTCAGCCAGCCGCCATTCTCAAGGTTGGTGTTGACCACCGGATAGGGCTCGAGCCTTGCGCCGTGCAGCAGCCGGCCCATTTCCAGCAGGCTGCGCGGCATATGATAATTATTGGTGACGAGAATGACGGTGCCGTAGGCATGGTCCTCGACCCATTTGGCACTTTCCTCGGCATTGCCGATCGTGTCGAGCGCGGCGCGGTCGATGTCGACGCAGCAGGAAAACAGCCTCTTGTCGCCGCCGGTCGCGGCCTGAAGCTGGCGGCGGCTGGCGGAGGGATGGACGCCGCTGATCAGCAGCCGTTCGCCCTTGCCTAAGGCAAGCAGGCCCATCGCAGCGTCGAGGCGCGATTGGCCGCCGGTCAGCACGATGATAGCGTCGGCCCTTGCCGGATTGACGGGCGTAGTCAGGCGGCTGACGGTGTTGGCGAACCAGCCGAAGCCGGCGACAAACAGCGCCATAAAGGCGAGCAGAAGGAGAGCCGAGATGCGCAAGGAGCGGCCTGCCAGCAGCCGCCCCTGTTTGGCAAACTGATCCGGCTTGGCAAATTCATCGGGCTCGGCGAATACAGGCGGGCGCGCAACCAGCACTGGCATGCATCCAGCGGTATCGGTCGAGTCCCGAACGTCCATCATGAAATGGTTAATCCCGAAATACGGCCTTTGGTAGGAAAAAAATGCAATTTTCGTGACGATGCGTTTTCATCCGTGATCGATCTTTCCTTTAGCCGGCGTCCGGCTGGCGAATGTCGATGTCGCTGAGATAGGTAACCACGGTGACATGGGAGGTTGCCGCCGTCAGCGCGCCGATCACCAGCACCATGACAGCGACCCCGAGATAACCCGCCGAGCCGATGGCGAAATTGCCGAACAGGGCGGTCGCCTGGTCGGCCTGCGGCGTTGCCATGTTGTGTGACGACCACCAGGAGAAGACGATGAAGACCAGGATCGCCGCGGCGCCGCCTGCCGCGGCGCCCTTCATGCCGGTGACCAGAAAATGCCGGCGGAATTCGCGCGCGATGAAGCGCGCCTCGGCGCCGACGAAATGCAGCACCTCGATGATGTGGCCATTGCCGGCCATGGCGCCGCGCGTCGCGAATACAACGGTCAGCACCGTCGCCGACAGCATCAGCGCCAACACTGCGATACCGATCGTTACCGTGGTGCGGGCCATGGCAACTAGCCGGTCGACCCAGGTGCGATGATCGTCGAGCGAGGCACTCGGCAGCTTCGGCGTGATTGCCGCGCGCAGTGCGGCGAAATCGGGCGGACTATTCTCGTCGATGGTGATGATGATCAAGCGCGGCACCGGCAGCTCATCGATGTTCAGGCCCGAGCCTAGCCAAGGCTCGAGCAGTCGGGCCGTTGCTTCGCGATCGATGATCCTGGCGCTTTTCACGCCAGGGAATTCGCCGGCGATCTGCGAGGCCAGCGCAAGTGCGGCCTCCATGTCGAGGCCGTCGACCGGCTTGATCTGGATGGTCGCTTCGCGCGAGATCTGGTTCTCCCAGACGGAGGCGGTGTCACGCACCAGCGTGACTGCGCCAAACGTCAGACAGGACAGAAACGTCATGATGGCAATGACCAGCACCAGCGCCCGGCCGGCGATGTTCTGCGCCGGCACGATCGGCGCCATTTTGCGCTGGACGCGGGGCTTTGCCGCCGCGGAGTCCTGACCCTCGAAATGTTCGACGGAGAGCTCAGTCATAGATGTCCAGCCTTCCGCCGGCCAGGATCATTCGCCGTGCGTCCACCTGTTCCATCAGGCCGAGGTCGTGTGTGGCGATCACCACGGCGGTGCCCAGCCGGTTGAGCTCGATGAACAACCGCAGCAAGCGTCGCGCCAGCGGCGGGTCGACATTGCCGGTCGGCTCGTCGGCGAGCAGGATCTCGGGCTGCTCGATCAACGCCCGGGCAATGGCGGCGCGCTGCTTCTCGCCGCCAGACAGCACCGGTGGCAGCACATGCATGCGCTCGCCGAGGCCGACCCATTTCAGCAGCTCGGTGACGTCAGTGCGATAGGTCGCCTCCTCGCGGCCGCGCACGCGCAGCGGCAATGCCACGTTCTCGTAGGTGGTCATATGGTCGAGCAGGCGAAAATCCTGGAACACCACGCCGATGCGACGTCTCAGATGCGGCAATTCGGTGCGCGAGATGCGCGAGCGGTCCTTGCCGAAAATGGTGATCAGGCCGCGCGTCGGCTTCAGCGACATGAACAAAAGCCGCAGCAACGTCGTCTTGCCGGCGCCTGAAGGTCCGCTCAGGAACTGAAAGGAGCGCTCCGGAATGTGCAAGGAGATGTCGCGGAGAATCTCCGGACCCATGCCATAGCGGAGGCCGACATTTTCGAAGCGGATCACTTTCGACGACCTGAAATTCTCGGCGGCAAGATGCCAGCCCTTTCTGTGGAAAGACCATCGGCCGGCATGGTTAACCGACGGTTAATTTGGGGGCTTTTCGAGCGAGTCACAGGGGTTCCGGTGGGGAAGCGTTAACCATTTCCGTTTACCCGAAAGAAACGAACAGCGAACAGGTGCGGTAGTGTTGGGCCATGATGGCTAAGGATCGAACCGCGCGCCCGGTTTCCGGCGAAATCATGACCGATCCGGCCGCCGAGCCGGAACGCATCATGCGCGACGTGACCGCCGAGGTCATCGATGCCGACTATGAGGTGCTGCCCCGCCATTTTGCACGTCAAGACTTTGCGCCGCCGCCTGCGCGCATGATTTCCATGCCTTCGATCGAAGGCATGGACATGTTGCGCAAGCCCGAAACCGCCGTCGAACGGCCGTTGTGGGTGCATGGTGGGCCGATCTTCTGGATTGTCGGCGTCGGTGCCGTCTTTGCCGCCTTCTGGATTTCGGGCGGCCATGCGCTGGTTCGTTAGAACGGCGCCAGAAAATCAACAGGTCACCAGATAAACGATTCGCGACGCGCTGGGACATCCGACCGTTCGCGGGCGCCCTGCGAAAGATTTGGCCTTGCCAGACGGCACGACATGCCTAGAAACGGGTTGAAGACCGTTTCGGTCGGCTTCGCCTACAAAGGCGATCATTTCTGGAAGGGCAGCCAATGCCAGTTGTGCGCGGCAAGGACATCGAAGTCCTGTTTTCGGCGTCCGCCATCGCGCGGCGGAACCTGGAACTTGCCAAGGAGATCGCCGGGCACGACTACCACGACCTTCTGGTAATCTCGGTGCTGAAGGGATCGTTCATCTTCGCCGCCGATCTTATCCGTGCCATGCACGATGTCGGCCTGTCGCCGGAGGTCGAGTTCATCTTCATCTCCAGCTATGGCGCCGGCACGACCAGCGGTGAGGTGAGGGTGCTGCGCGACATCGACAACGAGGTCGCCGGCCGCGATGTGCTTTTGATCGACGACATTCTGGAATCCGGCAAGACGCTGAGTTTCACCCGCGACCTCATGCTGTCGCGCGGCGCGAGGAGCTGTGCCATCGCCGTGCTGCTCGACAAGCGCATGCGCCGCCAGACCACGCTCAACGCCGACTATGTCGGCTTCGACTGCCCCGATTATTTCGTCGTCGGTTATGGCATGGACGTCGCCCACGCGTTTCGCGAATTGCCCTTCGTCGGCATCGTCAAGGGCGACGCTTGAAGTCTTTTGATAATTCTACTCCGGCGGCCACCTGCCGGTGCTCTCGGACTCGAACGTCCGCTCCGCTCCGGTTCTCGAAAACCACGCCATCTGACTCGGCGGAGCGAATTCTGAAAAGGCCTCATCGACCTTCAGCGCCTTCAGGAAACATCAACTTTTCCCCGCCAAATATCTTGCCCATGGCAAAGCTCCTGATCGTCGAGGACGATGAATCCGTCCGCACTCTCGCCGCTCGTGCGCTCGAACGTGCCGGGCATAATGTCACTGTCGCCGCCGACGGCGCACATGGCCTTTCTCTGATCCGGGCGGCGCAAGGGAGCTATGACCTTGTGCTGTCCGACATCCGCATGCCGGAGATGGACGGCATCGAGATGGCCAAGGCGGCAGCAGCGCTGTTCCCGGCGATGAAGATCATGCTGATGACGGGCTATGCCGACCAGCGCGAGCGCGCCGAGGAATTGGACGGCATTATTCTCGACGTCGTGCAAAAGCCGTTCACGCTGGCTGAAATCCGCGCCCGCGTCGAACAGGCGCTCGCCTGCTTCGCCTAAGCCCAAGGCCGACCGCCTTCAGGCGGGGTCGCAGGTCGCCGCAATGGCTGGCGCGCCGCTCAGGCGCCGGCTGGCATTGAGCGCAAACAGGCCGGCGCCGATGATGAGGGCTGCGCCTGCCGCCGTCGCTGGTCGCGGCACTTCGGCAAAGAACAGAAAACCCCATAGCGGCGACCAGATGATACCGGTGTATTCGAAGGTGGCGACGCTGTTGGCGGGCGCCAGCCGGTAGGCCTGCGACAACAGGATCATGCCGGCCGAGGCAACGAAGCCGCATGCCCCCATCTTGAGGAGATCCGGCGTCGCCGGCCAGACCCATGGCCGGACGAGGAATTCGAGACTCGGATGCACGGCGTGGTCAATGCCTGCCAGCCAAAACAATGCCGCCACCAAGGCGGCGCCGACCAGATAGGCGCCGTTCTGATAGAACGCCATGACAGTCGAGGATTCGGTGTCGCCGATCTTGCGTGCCATCAGCTGCGAGAAACCGTAGAGCAGAGCCGAACCTAGCGACAGCAGCGCTGCCCAGTCGAACAAGCCGGCGCCCGGGCGCACCATCACCAGCACGCCGAGCATGCCGACCAGGACGGTGGCGAGCGCCTGCCAGGACACGCGTTCGCCGAGATAGGGGCCGGCCAGCGCCATGATGAACAGCGGCGCCATGAAATAGAGCGCCACCGCGTCAGCCAGCGGCAGGGCGGCGATTGCCAGATAGTAGGCCGTGTAGGAGGTGAACTGGATGAAGGCGCGCATCGTCAGCATGCCGAACCGCTTCGACAGGATCGCCTGCAATCCGACATCGGCGTGGACGAGCAAAACCAGGATCGGCAGGGCGACGATCGAGCGGATCGCCATCACCTCGGTGACCGGATAGTGGCTCGACACCGCCTTGACCAGCGGGTCCTGCAGCGAAAAGACCAGCACGCCGAGACAGAGGCTGAAGATGCCGAGCACAAGCCGATTCTGCATAGGCGCTCCTGTCTCCCGCGTGCGTGGCCGAAGGCAGGCCTGCATCCGGGTAAAAAGAACCCGCCACCGTTTCGGGCAGCGGGTACGAGTGAGGACTTTTGATTGGTCCGCAGCCGATTTCGCGGCCGCATATCCAATGGGTAAGGCGACTATCGTCCGCCGTTTGACATGTTGCAAACGAATTGGAATGATGCCAGAAATCAGATTTTCTTATGGCGGGCACATGCGACCCAATCTCGACAGCGACCTGTTGCGCACCTTCGTGGCGGTCGCCGACACCGGCAATTTCACCAAAGCGGCGGAGCGGGCCGGCCGCACCCAGTCGGCAGTCTCGATGCAGATGAAGAGGCTCGAAGGCATGATCGGCGACAGCCTGTTCGAGCGCGGGTCGCGCGGTGTAGCGTTGACGCAGCGCGGCGGCGAACTCATCGCCAACGCCAGGCGTATCGTTTCACTGCTCGACGAGACGGCGGCATCGATGGTCGCGGCGCCGCTTGGCGGGCCGGTGCGCATCGGTATCCCGGAGGAATATGGCCACGCGATCCTGTCGCGGGCACTCGGCGTCTTTGCCAAGCGCCATCCTCAGGTCGACATCACCGTCCGCTACGCGCATTCCGGTGCGCAGATCGCGGCGCTCGCCGCCGGCGAGCTCGATCTGGCGGTGGTGTTCGAATGGCAGGATCTGTCAGGCGGTGAGGTGCTGATGCATGACCCAACCGTATGGGTGACGTCGGAGCTGCATCACATGCATGAGGAGCGGCCGGTGCCGATCGCGCTCTACAACCGTGCCGGTTGGTGCAAGGATTTCGCGATAAAGTCGCTGGAACAGCGCGGTCTCGCTTATCGTGTCGCCTACACCAGCGATACCAATGGCGGCCTGCGGCTCGCCGTCACCTCCGGATTGGCGATTGCGCCGATCTCGCGCAGCAACATCCCGGCCGGCTGCCGCGAGCTTACGGCCGCCGACGGGTTCGGCGACATCGATTCCTCGAACGTGGTGCTGCGGCGCAATGCGAACGCTTCCGGCGAGGCAATCGACGGCATGGAAGAGGCGATCCGCGAGGCTTTCACCAACCGTTAAAGCATGCCACTCAGCTCGGCGCTGGCGGCCACCACGGACTGCGCGCGGCGATCTTCCGAATACAGGCAGCCTTACTTCAGCTCCAGCAACCGCTCCAGATAGCTGCGCTCGATATCGGGGCTGAGTGCGTTGCCGAGCCGCTTGCGGATCGCTTCGAGGATCTGGCGGGCACGCTGCACGTCGATCTCGTCGGGCACTCTCACCGAACTTCCGTCGTCGGGACCCTCGCTGGTGCGAGGCCGCCCGAGCGGGTCACGGTCGGCATTCTGCTGGCGTCCGCCCTGGCCGTTGCCGCCCTGGTCGCCTTGCATCGCCTGCAGTTGCTTCATCATGTCCTTGGCGCCCCTGCGCAAGGCTTCCAATGCGCGGCCCTGGTGACCGACGGCCTGGTCGCCTTCGCCCTCGCCGAGCGCCTGTTCGGCATTGCCCATGGATTTGCCGGCCTCGCCAAACCCCTCATTGGGGTCGAGGCCCATGCCTTCGAGGCTCTTCCTCAATTGATCGAGCTCGCTCTGCAGCTTGCCCTGGCCCTCCTGCAATTGCTTCAGCGCGTCAGCAAATTCCTGCGGCGTCATCGGGTTCGGCCGGCCGAGCGGATCGCGGTCGTCACCTGGGCCGGGCTTGCCCTCTTCGCCCATCGGGCCTGGCTCACTGTTCTCGCCGAGCTGCTCGTCGCGGTTCTGCCCGCGCTGTTGCTGGCCGCGCTGCATCTGGTCCATGCGGAAAGTGTCGTTCATCATCTCCTGCTGGCGCCGCATGATTTCGCCCAGCTTGTCCATCTGCTGGCGCATCTCGCTGTCCTGCTGGCCGCCTTGCTGCTGGCGGCCTGCCTGCAGATTGTTCATCATATCCTGCAGCTCCGACAGCAATTGCTGCGCCTGGTCGCGATTGCCGGATTTCGCCAGGTTCTCGATCTGGTCCATCATGCGGTCGATGTCGCTCTGGCGCAGTTCCTGGCCGTTCTGCTGCATCTGTGGCGCATTCGGATTCTGCTGCGCCCGCGCCGCGAATTCCTGCAGGAACTGGTTCATCGCCTCGCGCAGTTCCTTGATCGCCTTCTCGATCTCTTGGTCGCTGGCGCCGTTCTTGATCGCGTCCTGCAGCGCCTGCTGCGCCTGGCGCAGCCGCTTCTCGGCCGCCGACAGATTGCCTTCCTCGATGCCGAGCGCGATCTCCCAGAGGTAAGCGACCTCGTCGCGCAACTGGTCGTCGCTGTCGGCCATCTTCAGCCGGGTGCGGGCGCTCATGATGGCGAGATAGTGCGTCATGTTGTCGAACGTGTCTTCGGGCCTGAGCGTGATCGCATCCATCAGGTCGAGCACGCGGTCCTTGGCATAGGCGTCGAGCGCCAGCATGCGGCGCTGCTCGACCACAGCCCGCGCCAACGGGTTGGAGAATGGCCGCTCCGGCATCACCAGCATCTTGGTTTCGCTGGTCGCCGTGTGTCCGGCACCGTCGGTGACGACAAGCGACAGCTTGACGTTGCCACCGGCCCAGACATGGTCGGTCAGATCCTTCGTCGTCTTAGCGGCATTGGCCTTGCCGCCGCGGCGCGGCAACGTCAGCGGCATTTCCGGCGGGCCATAGAGCGGATGCGCGTTGGGCACTTGCGGATCGGCCAATGCGAAAACCGCCTTGGCGGAGGCCGCGCCATAGTCGTCGTCGATCTGGTAGTTGAGTTCGAAGGCGCCGTTGACGGCGCGCTTCGGCTCGCCGACAAAGCGGATCTGCGGCGGCTTGTCGGGAATTATGGCGAAGGCCCAGCGGCCGAGCTCGCCGTCGCTGGACTGCAGCGTCAGCGTGCCGTCGGCGGTCAACTTGCCGCTGAACTGGCGCACGGTGGAAGGCGTTGCCGGACTTGCCTCAGTCTTGGCGGCTTGCGGCCCGGTCGGATCGATGGCGCGGGTGTTGCCGCCGGTATCGGCGTAGCTCAGCGTTTCCTCGCCCGAACCGCCGGTGACGCGCAGCGACACATCGCTGCCCTCCGGAACCGTGAAGGTCGGCGACGCTTTAGTGGCGTTGTTGGCCAAGACGGGGGCGTTCAGGAATACCGGCGGCCTGCCGGTATAGGCCGGCGGCGTCACCCAGGCATCAATGCGCGGCGGCACGACGTCGCGGGCGGCACGGGCAACAAAACCGTCGCTCAGCCTGCCGCCCGATGGCCCGAAGGAGAAGGCAAAGGCAGTGACCAACAAAAGCGCGGCAACGGCGCGCAGCGCCCACGGGTCGCGTTCCGGCACGCGTGTGCGCGGCACGTCGCCGCCAAGCTCGCCCAGCCGGTCCGCCATGCGCCGCTGATGCTCGCGCCACAGGGCTTGCGAAAAAATGCTTTCCTTGCCGCTCGGGCGATCGGTCTGGACCTGCACCGGGCTGTGCAGCAAACGGTTGGCCGCCTCGATGCGGCGGTCGACCTCGGCCCTGGATGGCGTGCGGAAGAAACGCAGTGGATAGAGTGCGGCAAGCGCTGCGACGCCGAATGCCGTGATAAGACCGATCCGCGCCAGATCGGGCAAAAATGGGAACAGGCCGAGCCACGAAATGCTGAGGAACAGGCTGGCGACGATGATCAGTGGCAGCAGCAATGGCCAGCCGCGTTCGACGATTATCGAGACCTGCGTCCCCAGCCGGCTCAAGGCAAGGCGCCTGGCCAGACTGCGATCGCTGGTGAAAATGGGTCGTTGTGTCATCGGCCCTTCCTGGCCGGGCGGGATAGCCCAGGCCTCACGAGTCTATCGCATGGGCCCGAAAAGTCGATTTTCGGGAAGCACGATGCGAAGACCTAAAATCTTAGCGCGTACTTCGTGCGTCCAAGCGGATGCACATCGCCCTAAGGATACCAACAAACACGGCGAAGGCGAGGCGGTTCCCCAAAACGTGAACAATAATGCCCCGGATATTGTCAGAATTTCGCCGGATTGGCGTTTGCGCCGCAGACCAGTACGGCAACGCGCTCGCCTGCAGCCGGTGCGTAGCGGCCGGACAGGAGCGCCGCGAAGGCGGCCGCACCGCCCGGCTCGGAGATGATTCGCACGCGGTCCCACAGCGCCGCCTGGGCGGCGATAATGTCGTCGTCGCCGACCAGGATCGAGCGCTCGACGAATGCCTCGGCGATAGGATACATCATTTCGCCGACACGCTTTGGCGCGAGCGAATCGGCGGCGATGCCCTCAGCCGGCGCGTCGACGGGTCGGCCCGCCTCGAAGGCGCGATGAAGCGTCGGCGCACCCTCCGGCTCGACCGCGATTATCCTGATGCGGCCGGAAAACCAGGCAGCGATGCCGCCGATCAGCCCGCCGCCGCCGACGGCGACCAGCAGGGTGTCGAGCTTCGGCAGGTCGGCCTCGATCTCGAGGCCGAGCGTGCCTTGCCCGACCAGCGTCTCCTCCTGGTTGAAGGCGTGGATCTGCAGCGCGCCGGATTTTTCGGCGAAGCTCTCGCTGGCGGCCAGCGCCTCGGCATAACGGGCGCCGCCGACGATCAGCTCGGCGCCGTAGCCGCGGATGCGGTCCAGCTTGGCCTGCGGGCTCACTTCGGGAACAAAGATGGTCGCCTTGTGGCCGAGCCGCATGGCGGCATAGGCGACGGCGGCGCCGTGATTGCCGCCCGACGCGGCGACGACGCCGGCCGCAGGAACCGGCCGTTCGAGGAGATTGGTGAACGCACCACGCGCCTTGAACGAGCCGGAATGCTGCAAGCACTCAAGCTTCAGGTCGACAGGCAGAGGCGGGCGGCCGAAATCTGCCATGTCGACGCGCAGCACCGGCGTGTGGCGCACGAAGGGCCGGATGCGGGGTTCTATCGCCGCAATGCGCTCGCGTGTGATCGTGTGGCCGTACAGCATGCTTTCGCTCCCAGAGTTGACATTAGGTAGTAACTTGGCAAAGTGCCTAAATGCAAGACGTCGACGTTTTCAAAGCGATTGCCAACGAGCGCAGGCTCCAGATCCTCGATTGGCTCAAGGACCCGCGCGCGCATTTTCCGCCGCAGACGGACGGCGATCTGGTCGAGGACGGCGTCTGCGCGCTGCTGATCGCGGAGAGGCTGGGGATCACCCAGGCTACGCTCAGCGAGCATATGCGCGTGCTCACCCAGGCAGGGCTTTTGCGCAGCAAGCGCATCAAGCAGTGGATATTCTATCGCCGGAATGAGGACAGAATCGCCGAAATCAGGGCGCTCATTCAGCACCGGCTGTAGCTGCAGAGTTCTACTCCAACCAGTCCGGCACCGAGTCCAGTCCGATCAGCTCGTCATAGGTCTGGCGCGGACGCACAACGTGGAAGCGGTCGCCGTCGACCAGCACTTCCGGTACCAGCAGCCTGGTATTGTAGGTGCCGGCCTGAACGGCGCCATAGGCGCCGGCGGTGGAGACAGCGATCAGGTCGCCGGATTTCAGCCGGGGCAGGTCACGGTCGAGCCCGAGATAGTCGCCGGTCTCGCAAACCGGGCCGACGACGTCGACCTTCATGCGTGGTGCAGCGGCCGGCTGCTGCGCCACCGGCTTGATGTCGTGAAAAGCGTCGTAAAGCGTCGGCCGGATCAGGTCGTTCATCGCGGCGTCGACGACGAGGAAGTTCTTGGCGTCGCCCTCCTTCACGAAGATTACTTCCGACACCAGGATGCCGGCATTCCCGACGATCAGCCGGCCTGGCTCGAACATTACCTTCAGCCCAAGTTTGGCAACATGTTTCCTGACGATCCGGGCATAGGCATCGGGCAAAGGCGGCGGGTTGTTGTCGACGCGGTAGGGAATGCCAAGGCCGCCGCCGACATCGATGTGCTCGATGGCATGACCGTCGGAGCGCAAGGCGCCGACCAGCTCCACCAGCAGCGCAAAGGCGTCGTCGAAGGGCTGCAATTCGGTGATCTGGCTGCCGATATGGGTGTCTATGCCGGTGACCTTGATGCCCGTCAGCTCAGCCGCGCGCGCATAGACCTTCCGCGCATGCTGCCACGGAATGCCGAACTTGTTCTCGGCCTTCCCAGTCGAAATCTTCTTGTGCGTCCTGGCGTCGACATCCGGGTTGATGCGCAGCGAGATCGGCGCGATCTTGCCCAGCGCGGTGGCGCGGGCCGACAGCAGCTCCAGCTCCGGTTCGGATTCGACGTTGAAACAGAGAATGCCGGCCGAGAGCGCAGAATCCATTTCGCGCGCGGTCTTGCCGACGCCCGAAAACAGGATCTTGCTTGCCGGGATGCCGGCCGCCAAAGCGCGGCGCAATTCGCCCTCCGAGACCACGTCGGCGCCGGCGCCGAGCCTTGCCAGCACCCTCAGCACGGCCTGGTTGGAATTCGCCTTCATGGCATAGCAGACGAGAGCATCGAGCCCGGCAAAGGCCTCGGTGAAGACGCGAAAATGCCTGGTCAGCGTCGCCGTCGAATAACAGTAGAACGGCGTGCCGACGCTGGCGGCGATGTCTGATATCGCCACGTCCTCGGCATGCAGCGCGCCGTCGCGGTAGTCGAAATGGTTCACGAGATTGGTCCGAAATCAGAGCAGCGGGTCGAGGATGAATTTCTTGTCCTCGACAGGTTTTTCCGGCTCCGGCGGCAAGGGTTGCTTGGCCTTCTCGGCGTCCTTGCGGGCCTGCACGGCTGCCGCGTACGGCGTGTCGAGCGCAGCCTTCCTGCCGCAGGCCGCAACGGTGGCCATTGCCGCCAGCAGCGTCAGCGTCACCAAAATCCTGCTTCCGGTCATCGTGCCATCCGTCCGAAACTGTTGCCCGCAGCCGCTTCTAGCCGAGTTTTGCGGCCATTGCACCCCGCGTCTTACGCCTTGGCGAGCCGCTTTTTCCAGTAGCGGATCTGCTTGCGCACCTCGGACGGCGCGGTGCCGCCGAAGCTCGTGCGGCTCTTTACAGAATTCTGCACGGCAAGAACCGAAAACACGTCGGCGCTGATACCGGGGTGAATGGACTGCAGATCCTCCAGCGAAAGCCTGTCGAGCCCGATCTTCCTGTCCTCGGCCAGCCCCACCGCCCTGCCAGTGATGTGGTGCGCCTCGCGGAACGGCAGGCCGAGCGTGCGCACCAGCCAGTCGGCGAGGTCGGTCGCAGTCGAATAGCCGGCGCCGGCCGCCTTTTTCATCGCAGCAGTGTTCACCGTCATATCGCGCACCATGCCGGTCATTGCCGCCAGCATCAGGTCGAGTGTCTCGGCCGCGTCGAAGACGGATTCCTTATCTTCCTGCATGTCCTTGCCATAGGTCAGCGGCATGCCCTTCATTACCGTCAGCAGGCCGACGAGATGGCCGGTGACGCGGCCGGTCTTGCCGCGCACCAGTTCGGCAGCGTCCGGGTTCTTCTTCTGCGGCATGATCGACGAACCCGTCGAGAAACTATCCGACAGCCTGATGAAGCCGAATTGCGGCGTCGACCAGATGATGATCTCTTCGGCCAGCCGCGACAGATGCGTCGCGCAGATCGCCGCAAAGCCCAGGAACTCGAGCGCGAAATCGCGGTCCGAAACACTGTCGAGCGAATTGCGCATCGGCTCGCGGAAGCCAAGCGCCTTCGCCGTCTGGTGCCGGTCGATGGAAAAGCTGGTGCCGGCAAGGGCGGCGGCGCCGAGCGGGCTTTCATCCATCCGCTCGATGGCGTCGCGGACACGCGACAGGTCGCGCGCAAACATCTCGACATAGGCCATGCAGTGGTGGCCGAAGGTCACCGGCTGCGCCGCCTGCATGTGGGTGAAGCCCGGCATCACCGTTGCCGCATGCTCCTCGGCCCGATCCAGGAACGCCGTGATCAGGCCCTTCAGCGCCTCGGCGACACGAAAGCATTCGTCCTTGACCCACAGCCTGAGGTCGACCGCCACCTGGTCGTTGCGCGAGCGGGCGGTATGCAGGCGGCCGGCGGCGGGGCCGATCAAATCGGCCAGACGGGCCTCGACATTCATGTGGATGTCTTCCAGCCTGGTCGAGAACTCGAATGTGCCGGCCTCGATCTCTGCGAGGATCGTGTTCAGCCCGTGAGCGATTTTTTCTTGATCGGCCGCCGAAATAATGCCCGTTTGCGCCAGCATCTGGCTATGGGCGATCGAGCCGCGAATATCCTGCGCATAGAGTTTGCGGTCGAACGAGATCGATGCGTTGATCGCTTCCATGATTGCGGCCGGACCCGAGGCAAAACGTCCGCCCCACATCTGGTTGCTGGCCTTCTTGTCGTTCATCGCTATAACCCGTGCTCCGGAGCAGTTTTTCAAAAATGGCAGACGGCAATAGATTTTTCCCGGCTTTGCGTCTCATCCTCGCCGCTTTGGTTGCGGGCGTGCTGGCCGGCGCGGTCACGGTATATGTCAGGGAAAGCAGTTCTGGCAACAAGGCGCCCGCGCAAGTGGCCGCCGGCGGCGGCAAGGACGACGTCGCCTGCGCCGCCAAGACCGACCGTGCCAAGAAGATCGCCGCCGCTGCCACCGGCCAGGTTGCCGCGCTTTTGCCGGCGGATCCGCCGCAATCGCTGAAAAGCCTTGCCTTCAACGGCCCCGACGGCAAGCCGACGACGATCGCCGATCATGCCGGCAAGACGGTGCTGCTCAATCTGTGGGCGACATGGTGCGCACCTTGCCGCGCCGAAATGCCGGCGCTCGATGCGCTGCAGAAGGAGATGGGCAGCGATGCGTTTCAGGTTGTTGCCGTCAACGTCGATGCCGGCGACGATGCCAAACCGAAGAAGTTCCTGGAGGACACCGGCGTCAAGTCGCTCGGCTACTATCGCGATGCCACGATGGCGCTGTTCAACGACGTCAAGACGCGCGGCCTGGCGCTCGGTCTGCCGGTCACCATGCTGATCGATGGGCAAGGCTGCCTGATCGCCCATATGAATGGCCCGGCCGAATGGTCGGGGCCGGATGCCAAGCGTCTGGTCGAGGCGGCGCTTCAGCCGGGATAGGCTCAGACCGTGCGCAGGCGCGGCTTGAGCACGGCAATGCTTGCGCCGCGTCGGCTGGCGGTGCGGATTGCCGGAGCGGCCACGCCCGTCAGTTCCCCGAATGTCTCGATCGGAGCCGGTTTGCCGAGGTAGTAGCCTTGCCCGATCTCGCAAGCCTCGGCGTCCAGGAACTGCAATTCACCCGGCGTCTCGATGCCTTCTGCCAGAACCGGTAAGCCGAGACCGCGTCCAAGCCCCAGCACGGCGCGAACGATCGCCGCGAACTGGGCGTTCTTGTCGACCGATTTGATGAACGACCCGTCGATCTTGATCTTGTCGAAGGGAAAGGCGCTGAGGTTGGACAGCGAAGAATAGCCGGTGCCAAAATCGTCCATCGCCACATGCACGCCAAGCGCCTTGACCTGCCTCAAGGTTGCCAGCGCGCGCGGCATGTCCTTCACCAGGGCCGTTTCGGTGATCTCCAGTTCGAGCCTGCCGGGGGCCAGGCCGGATCTCGTCAATGCGTCGTGCACCTTGCGGCTGAAGTTCGGATTGTGAAGTTGCACGGCGGAGACGTTGACGGCGACCATCAGCGGGTTTGTCCAGCGAACAGCATCGTTACAAGCCGTCGTCAGCACCCAGTCGCCGATCTGCGCGATAGCGCCACTGTCCTCGGCCACGGGGATGAAAACGGTCGGAGAAATGTCACCCCGCTCAGGGTGCTGCCAACGGACCAGGGCTTCGAAGCCGATCATCCTGCCGCCGCGGATCTCCTTCTGCGGCTGATAGACGAGGTGGAACTCCTTGCGGGCGATCGCCTGGCGCAATTCATGCTCCATCACGCGCTTGTCGCGGGCCGCGGTGCCCATGGCTATCTCGAAAAACCGATAAGTGTCCCTGCCTTGTTTTGGCGCGATGGAGTGCCGTGTCGGCATGGCTGATCAGGCCGGCCTGGTCTTCGGCATCCAGCGGAAAGAAGGCGATGCCGATGCTGGCCGAGACGAGGCCGGAGCCGACCGAAACCCTGTTTTCCTCCCGGATCGCCGCCAGCAAGTCCTCGGCTATCCGGCCTGCGGCCAGGGGGTCGGGGAGGTTCGGAGCTATGATGGCAAATTCATCGCCGCCGAGACGCGCGAGCATCTGTCCGTGGCGCGGGATGCCGGAAATGCAGTGCGCCAGCTTCTGCAGCATAGCATCGCCGGCCCCGTGGCCATAGAGGTCGTTGACTTGCTTGAACCGGTCAAGGTCAAGCAGCAGGAGCGCCAGATGTCCATCCTTGCCGCCACGATCCATCGAGGCGAATTCTGCTTCCAGCCGGGAAGAAAAGCTCCGCCGATTGGCAAGCCCGGTAAGCGGATCGAAATGCGCGAGGCGGAGGATCTCTTGTTCTGCCTTCTTGCGCTCACGGATGTCGCGAACGGCAAGCACCGTATGGGGCCTGCCGCAGTAGGTGATTTTCCTGGCGATCAGCTCGACAGGAATTCTCGCCCCGTCGCTGCCCCTTAGCTTCGCTTCCTGCGCCTGTTCGCCGAAGCCGGACATATCGGCTGCGCTCTGTCCGTCGAAAAGCTCGCCGAATTGCATCGTGTTCAGGGTGGCTGTCGCTGTTCCGGTCAGCTTCGCCATACTGTCATTGGCGCTGACAATGCGGGTGCCATCGCAAACGATCAGACCTTCCACCGCCGCATTGGCGAGATCGTGCATGCGATCGGCCTCGAGCTTCTGGCGGCGAAAGCGCAGGTCGATCCACAGCGCGGCACCCGATAGCACAAGGATTATCAGGCTGGCGACCGCTGCGGCAAAGGGCTGGGAAATGGGCTCGATGGAATGTTCGGATATTTCAATCGAGGAATCCGGAATGATCGACACCGCGGCCATCGCGATGAAATGCAAGCTGCAAATCGCCAGCGTCAAAAGCGCGGCGCCGCCGAAAGTCGCGAGCGCTGACGGACGGCGCAAGACGACAAGGAGCGCCAGTGCCGCGAGGGTCACGCCGGCCAGAAGCGATATCGCGACAAGGAGCAGGTTCCATACGACCCGGCCTTCGACCTCGAAAGCTGCCATGCCGATGTAGTGCATCGTCGCGATGGCGCCGCCCAGAATGGCGCCACCGACGAGGAAATGGTCGATGCCGCGGCGCAAGGTGGCGACCCACATCCCAAGCGCGGTCATGATAATGGCGGCGGCAAGCGAAAAGGCGGATAATCCCGGATTGTATGCGTTCGGTATTCCCGGCGTAAACGCGGTCATGGCGATGAAATGCGTCGCCCATATGCCGAACCCGGTCGAGGCCGCGGCGATCATCAGCCAGACAAGCCGGTTTCGCTCGGTCGATCGGCCGACATGCTTAAGGAGATTAACCGCTGAGAAGCAAGAAATTCCACAGATGAGTGCGGCAAGCGCAACCAGTCTCGGATCGTGCTGACTTACAATACAATTATAGACCGTCAGCATCCTGGTTCACTCGGTCTGCCAAAATTAACAGGGGAGGTGTGACTGATTAGCTCTTGGAGATTTTAACGAATGGTTAACCCGTGGGCCATGAGGCGGGTCTTTTCGGGGGAAAACCGACGCCGCTGCGCCGAAAAGACGGTGATGTGATTTCTGGCGCCCGGTTTCAGTAGCGAGTGCACTTTAGGAAGGAATGATGTTCATTGATCCGCAATAAAACCGTTGTCCGATTGTCATCAGCGCCACATATTGGCTTTGCGGAAGTGCCCCTTTCGCCAATGACAAACGGGAGATGAAACATGAAGTTCTTCGGCTTTGCGGCCGGTATCGCCGCCACCGTGACCCTGCTTTCCACCACCTCCGCCTTCGCCGTCACGCAGATCAGCTGGTGGCACGCCATGACCGGCGCCAACGCCGAGGTCGTCGCCAAGATCTCCAAGGATTTCAACGCCAGCCAGAGCGACTATGAGCTCGTTCCGGTGTTCAAGGGCACCTATCCGGAGACGCTGAATGCCGGCATCGCTGCCTTTCGTGCCGGGCAAGCGCCCGATATCCTCCAGGTGTTCGACGTCGGCACCGGCGTGATGATGGCGGCCGAGGGTGCGATAAAGCCGGTGGCCGATGTGATGACCGGCGCCGGGATGACTTTCGACAAGAGCCAGTATCTGCCCGGCATCGTCGGCTATTATTCGAAGCCGGACGGCACCATGCTATCGTTCCCCTACAACTCTTCCTCGCCGATCCTCTATTACAACAAGGACATCTTCCAGAAGGCAGGCCTCGACGTGAACAATCCGCCCAAGACGTGGAACGAGGTGTGGGAAGCTGCCAAGAAGATCAAGACGAGCGGCGCCGCCCCTTGCGGCTATACCTCGACCTGGCTGACCTGGATCCACCTGGAGAATTTCGCGGCGTGGAATGACGTGCCTTGGGCCACCCAGCAGAATGGCCTGGCTGGAGGTGATGTCGAACTCAAGATCAATGCGCCGATTTTCGTCAACCACTTCCAGGCGCTCGCTGGCCTGGCCAAGGACGGCACGTTCAAATATGGCGGACGCACCTCCGAAGCCAAGCAGATATTCCTCGCCGGCGAATGCGGCATCTTCACCGAATCGTCGGGCGGCCTCGGCGATATCGTCAAGTCCGGCATGAACTATGGCATCGGCCAGCTTCCGTATGATACCGACGCCAAGGGCGCACCACAGAACACGACGCCGGGTGGTGCCAGCCTGTGGGTGTTCGGCAACAAGTCGGACGAGGAATACAAGGGTGTCGCCGCCTTCTTTGCCTATCTGTCCAAGACCGATGTGCAGGAATATCTGCACCAGAAGTCGGGATACCTGCCTGTGACGCTCGCCGCGTATGAGGCGACGAAGAAATCAGGCTTCTATGACAAAAACCCCGGCCGCGAGACACCCATCCTGCAGATGACGGGCAAGGCGCCGACCGACAACTCGAAGGGCGTGCGCCTGCCGAATCTGCCGCAGGTGCGCGATATCCAGAACGAGGAGCTGGAGAAGATGCTGGCCGGCCAGCAAACCGCCCAGCAGGCACTCGACAATGCGGTTGCGCGCGGCAACGTCGCGATCAAGGAAGCGCTGGAGAACTGACGGGATTATCTCGGTTAGTCGGTTGGAATATCGCCCACGCGGGCTCGCGTGGGCGACACCTGGATAGCGAGGGAAATCAGCCTGTCTCCACGCGTCGTATTTCCCAACAAGATCCTGCCCTACCTGCTGGTGGCGCCACAGCTCGCCATCACCCTGGTTTTCTTCTACTGGCCGGCCGGTCAGGCGCTTTACCAGTCGATGCTCAGGCAAGACCCGTTCGGGCTGAAGAGCAGGTTCGTCTGGTTTGCCAATTTCCGGAAGGTGCTGGCCGATCCGGCCTACCTCAACTCGATCAAGGTCACCGTAGTGTTCTCTCTTGCGACCGCGATCGTTGCCATGGTTGTGGCCCTGCTGCTCGCGGTCATGGCCGAGAAGGCCGTGCGCGGCAAAGGCCTCTACCGCACACTGTTGATATGGCCTTACGCCGTGGCGCCGGCGATTGCCGGCATGCTTTGGCTTTTCCTGTTCAATCCCTCGATCGGCTCGTTGGCCTATTTGCTGAGAAGCCTCGGCGTCGTATGGGACCCGCTGCTCAACGGCACCCACGCCATGATCCTGCTGGTGTCGGCTGCTGCCTGGAAGCAGATCAGCTACAACTTCCTGTTCTTCGTCGCCGGCCTGCAGGCGGTGCCGAAAACGCTGATCGAAGCGGCGGCCATGGACGGCGCCGGCGAAACCAAGCGCTTCTGGACCATCGTCTTCCCGCTGCTTGCGCCGACAACCTTTTTCCTGCTGGTCGTCAACACCGTCTATGCCCTGTTCGACACGTTCGGCATCGTTCATGCCGTCACCGGCGGCGGGCCGGGCAAGACGACAGAGACGCTGGTCTACAAGGTCTACAATGACGGCTTCGTCAATCTGATCCTGGGCGACTCGGCGGCGCAGTCGGTCATCCTGATGGCCATCGTCATCGCGCTCACAGCAATCCAGTTCCGCTATGTGGAACGCAAAGTCCACTACGGCTGAGGGCAGCGATGATCGGCCAGTCCCCGCTCCGCACCTTCATCGCCCATGCCGTGCTCATCCTCGGCATATTGATCGTGGCTTTTCCGATCTACTACACCTTCGTTGCCTCGACGCACACGCTGCAAACGATCCTCAGGCCGCCCCTGCCGCTCTTGCCCGGCGGCCAGCTATGGAACAATTACAGCGAGGCGCTGTTCGGCGGCATCGGTCGTATCGGCGGGGTCAGCGTCGGCAGGCTGCTCCTCAACACCACGATCATGGCGCTCGGCGTTGCGGTGGGAAAGATCTTCATCTCGATCCTGTCGGCCTACGCGATCGTGTTCTTTCGCTTTCCGTTGCGCATGACCTTCTTCTGGCTGATCTTCATCACCTTGATGCTTCCAGTCGAGGTGCGCATCCTGCCGACCTACAAGGTGATGGTCGATCTCGGCATGATCGACACCTATGCCGGCCTGATCGTCCCGCTGATCGCCTCGGCCACCGCAACGCTGCTGTTTCGCCAGTTCTTCATGACCATACCGGGCGAATTGGTCGAGGCGGCGCGTGTCGACGGTGCCGGGCCATGGCGCTTCTTTTTCGATATTCTGGTGCCGCTGTCGCGGACAAACATCGCCGCGCTGTTCGTGATCCTCTTCATTTATGGCTGGACGCAGTATCTTTGGCCGCTGCTCGTCACCAACAGCAACGACATGAACACCATCGTCATCGCGCTGAGAAAGATGGTTTCCTTCGCCGATGCCGACACCCAATGGCACCTCGTGATGGTCACGGCAATGCTGGCCATCGTGCCGCCGATCCTGGTGGTCGTGCTGATGCAACGCTGGTTCGTGCGCGGTCTGGTCGAATCCGAAAAGTGAGAAGCCGATGGCGACCGTGGATCTGAAGGATGTCAGGAAAATCTATCCCAGCGGCGTTGAGGCCGTGAAGGGCGTTTCCATCGCCATTCCCGACAAGGAGCTTTGCGTGCTGGTCGGCCCCTCCGGCTGCGGCAAGTCTACGCTGCTGAGGATGATCGCCGGACTGGAGACGATTTCTGCCGGTACAGTCGCCATCGACGGCAAGGTGGTCAACGCCATTGGCCCGACCGAGCGCGACATCGCCATGGTGTTCCAGAACTACGCGCTCTACCCACATATGAAGGTCTATGACAACATGGCCTATGGCCTGCGCAACCGCGGCACGCCGAATGACGAGATCGACAGCAGGGTACGCTCGACTGCCAAGGTGCTGGAGCTTTCGGCGCTGCTCGACCGGCGCCCGCGCGAGCTTTCCGGCGGTCAGCGCCAGCGCGTCGCCATGGGTCGCGCCATCGTGCGCAACCCGAAGGTCTTCCTGTTCGACGAACCGCTGTCCAACCTCGATGCGAAATTGCGCGGGCAGATGCGCATCGAGATCAAGAATCTGCAGCGCTCGCTTGGCGTCACCTCGGTTTATGTCACGCACGACCAGCTTGAGGCGATGACGCTGGCCGACATCCTCGTCGTCATGAACGCCGGCCTGGTCGAGCAGACCGGCGCGCCGCTTGATGTGTACGAGAAACCGGCCTCGACCTTCGTCGCTTCGTTCATAGGCGCACCGCCGATGAATCTGCTGGCGCTCACAGAGGCCTCCCCAAGCTCGGTATTGGCGGACGGTACTGTGATTGGCTTGGCGCCTCGACAGGGCAAGGCAGTGACGCTAGGCTTTCGTCCGGAGGACGCCGACATCACCTTCGCGGCAGAGGCGCCGGCCGGCGCGCTCGCGCTGCCGGCAACAGTGGAAGCGGTCGAACCGGTCGGTGCCGAAAGCTTTCTCCATTGCGTGGCAGCCGGCAGCCGCATCGTCGTGCGCGTCTCAGGCCGCGCCAGCGCCAAGCCAGGCGACCAATTGCGCGTCGTGGCCAGGTCCGAAAAGCTGCATTGGTTCGATCAGGCGGGCAAACGGGTCGATTGAAGTCGGCCTTGCGCAAAACCGTTCAGGCAAACACATGCGCCTTGCCCGACACGGTCAGCCGGACGATCTCGCCGATCGCCGGCGCGTCCATGCCCGGCTTGCGCAGGATCAACGGCGTATTGCCGATAGCGGCGGCGTCGGGCGGATCGGGGCTGTTCAACAGACGCACCGCGATGGTGCACATCGAGCCGGCGAACTCCGATTCTGTCACCTCGCCGAACAGCATGTCCGGCGTGCCGGACATGCCTTCACGCGATGTGCGCTTAAGCAACACCTGCTCCGGCCGCAGCATGATGCGGGCGACGTCGCGCCGCTCCGAGCTGTCGACAGCGATGCGGCCGAGCGGCGAGATGGCGAAGCCATCGGCGATCCTTGCCGGCAGGACGATGGCGTCGCCAAGGAACTCGGCGACCATCCTGTCCTTCGGCTTGAAATAGAGCTCGCGCGGCGTGCCGACCTGCGAGAATTTGCCGTCGCGCATCACCGCGACCTGGCTGGCGAATGACAGCGCCTCGGCCTGGTCGTGGGTGACCAGGATGGTGGTGATGCCGGCGGTTTCAAGGAGCTCGGCCACGGCCTTGCGCATCGAGGCGCGCAGGCCGGTGTCGAGCGCCGAGAACGGCTCGTCGAGCAGCATCAGCCGCGGCTTCATGGCCATGGCGCGGGCGAGCGCGACGCGCTGCTGCTGGCCACCGGAGAGTTCGTGCGGACGGCGCTTCAGGATACCTTTGTCCAGCCCGACGACATAGGCGAGCTCGGCGATGCGCTCACTGCGCTTTTCCTCGTGACGCCCCATGCCGAAGCCGATATTGGCGGCGATGCTCAGATGCGGGAATAGAGCGCCGTCCTGCGCCACCAGCCCGATGCCGCGGCGATGCGCCGGCACGGCCGTGTCGCCATCGGCCAGCACCTCGTCATCAAGCACGATGCGGCCCTGGTCCGGCGCCTCGAAGCCGGCGATCAGCCGCAGCAAGGTGGTCTTGCCGCAACCGGACGGCCCGACGATTGCCGTACGGCTGCCGCTGGCCACGCTGAGGTCGACGCCGGCAAGTGCTGCCACGGGCCCGTAGTGCTTGTGGATGCCGCTCAGCTCGAGAAAGCTCATCGCCCGGCCATCCGCTTCGACTGGACGTAGAGCAACCAGGTCAAAGGCAGCGACATCGCCACCATGATCAGGGCATAAGGCGCCGCCGACGCATAGTCGATCTCGCCGCTATAGGACCAAAACGCCATGGCCAGCGTGCGGGTGCCGTTGGGCGCCAGCATCTGGGTTGCGGTCAATTCGTTCATGATACCCAGCGCGACCAACGCCATGCCGGCTGCGGCGCCCGGCGCCGACAGGCGGATGGTCGTCGACCACAGCGCCTTGAGCGGCGACCGGCCGAGGCTGGAGGCGGCGCGTTCGAGCTCGACCGGCGCCTGTGCGATCGACGCCCTGAGGCTAATCAGAGCGCGCGGCAGGAACATCAGCGCATAGGCGACCAGGATGGTGAACAGGGTCTGGTAGAGCGGCATGGCGATACGCACGGCGATGGTGACCAGCGCCAGGGCGATGACAACGCCGGGCAACGCGCCGACGATATAGTTGCAGCCCTCCAGGACGCGTTGCAGCCGCCCCGGCGCGCGGATCGAAATCCACGCCATCGGCATTGCCGCGACGGTGGCGAGCAGCGCGCCGGCAATTGCTAGGAACAGCGTTTGGCCAAGCGCCAGGCCGATCTCGTCGAGCCGCCAGACATCGGCGCCGCCGGCCATGAGCCAGCGGCCGATAGTGGCGAACGGCACGCCGAGCGCCAGCAGCGTGGTAATGGCAGGCAGCAGCAGGCAAGGAATGGTGGCGCGCCCAAGGCCCGTGCGCTGCTGCTGGCGCGCAGCACCCGAACCGACGCGGGCATAGCGCTCCTCGCCGCGCACCAGCACCTCCAGCCCGAGCAGCACAAGGCAGCAGGTCACCAGCACGCCGGCCAGCATGTTGGCGGCGGGACCGTTGAAGGTCGACTGGAACTGGTCGACGATCGCGGTGGTGAAGGTGTCGAAGCGGATGAAGACATAGAGCCCGTATTCGGCCAGGAGATGCAGGCCGACCAGCAGGGAGCCGCCGCAAATAGCGAGCCGGAGCTGCGGCAGCACGACACGCCTGAACACACGCCACGGGCCGAGACCAAGGGCTGCCGCTGCATCCTCGAGAGCGGGATCGAGCCGGCGCAATGCCGCCGCCACCGGCAGATAAAGGAAGGGGAAATAGGCGATGACCGACACAAGCACGCCGGCCCACAGGCCGTGCAGTCTGGGCACCATGGTGACCCAGGCGTAACTGTGGACGAAGGCCGGAATGGCGAGCGGCGCCACCGACAGCCAGGCCCATAGGCGGGCACCCGGCAGATCGCTGCGCTCGGTCAGCCAGGCCAGCGTGACCGACAGCACGATCGAGATCGGCACCGCCAGCACCACCAGCAGGCTGGTGTTGACCAGAAGCTCGCCGACGCGCGGCCTGAACACCAGCGCCGCCACCGTTTCCCAGCCGGTCTGCACCGCCACCCAGACGATGAAGGCAAGCGGCAGCAGCGCGAAAAGCGAGACAAAGACGGCAGCCAACGCAATCCATGAGACCGACCAACGACGTGCCCGCACGGCCGTGGCGTCGGCCGGCAAGCCTGGGCGTGCGAGATCGATCGCGGATTGCATCAGATCAGACGTTGCGCCAGCTCCGCCCGGAGGCGGAAACGATCGGCGGCGGATAATCTCGCGGGTAGCTTGTGGTCATAGGCAAATGCCATCTTGAAAACAGAGCGCTCCTGTGGAAAGCGAATTCCCACAGGAGCGCAGTCGGTTGCCCTTTTAGGACGAACGCCGGCTAAAGCAAGCCGGCCGCCGTCATCAGGTCGGTCACCTTTTTCGAGTTCAGCGTCGTCGGGTCGACTTTCGGCGCCTGCAGATCGGCCAGCGGCACCAGCTTCGGATTGGACTCGGCGCCCTTGCCGACTGCGTATTCGAACGAATCGCCTGTTTTCAGCACGTCCTGGCCGCCATTGCCGGTGACCCATTTCAGGAAAGCCTGCGCTTCCTTCGGGTGCTTGCTCGAGGCCAGCACACCACCGCCGGAAACCGAGACGAAAGCGCCGGGGTCCTGGTGCTTGAAATAGTGCAACTCGACATTCTTGCTGTTCTCGCCGGTCTTGGCCTGATCGCCGTAGTAGTAATAGTGGTAGATCACGCCGCCTTCGACCTCGCCGGCATTGACCGCCTTCATCACCGTGCTGTTGCCCTTATAGGCGGTAAAATTCTCCTTCATCGCCTTCAGCCATTCGGCCGTCGCTGCCTCGCCCTTGAGCTGCAGAAGCGCGCTGACGATCGCCTGGAAATCGGCGCCGGAGGGCGAAGCGGCCCAGCGGCCCTTCCAGCTCGGATCGGCGAGATCGAGCAGCGATTTGGGCAGCTGGTCGGCGCTCAGCTTGGTCTTGTTGTAGGCAAAGACGGTGCTGCGCGCGGCAACGCCGACCCATTTGCCGCTCGCCGGCTGGTACTCCTGCGGAACCTGGGCCAGCGTCTCGGTGTCGACCGGTGCGAACAGGCCGGCCGCCTCGACCAATGCCATGGCCGGCGAATTCTCCGTCAGGAATACATCGGCGGGCGAAGCGGTGCCTTCGGCAACAATCTGGTTGGAAAAATCGCTGTCGCCGCCATTGCGGACGGTAACCTTGATGCCGGTTTCCTTGGTGAATCCCTCCGCCCAAGCCTTGGTCAGGTTTTCGTGCTGGGCGTTGTAGACGACGATGCCCTCGTCCTCTGCCATTGCCGGGCCGGCGATCAGGCTGATTGCAAGTGCTGTCGCACCGGCAAGGGCGGAAAGAGCATATTTCATGGCGTCGTCCTCGATTTCGATTGGCTTTGGCTTGGCACGCTGCACCTATCAATACATGACTAGCGCAGTCAACATTGCTGGCCCACTCAATCGCTCAAAAGGAGCAAACTTTCGTGATGCTCAGCTAATTTGCCTTGGATATTATTTCGCCGGCCACGTAACAAATCAGCGCCGAGACGCGAATATCGGGGAGTGAACTCTTGTGAGCGGCAAGGACGAAGCCGAGCTTTCACGGCTGCTGCGGGCCGCGATCGCCGGAGACGAAAGAGCCTATGCCGACTTTCTGCACCGGATCGCCGCGCTCGTTCGTGGCTTTGCCCGGCGCAAGATCGTGCAGGGCGGGGTGGATCCCGAGGATGTAGTGCAGGAAACCTTGCTGGCCATTCATGTGAAACGACACACCTGGCGCCATGATGCGCCGGTGCTGCCTTGGGTCTATGCAATAGCCCGCTTCAAGCTGATCGATGCGTTCCGGCGGCGCGGTCGGCGGATCGAGATCGAGATCGACGAAATCGCCGAGACCTTTGCCGAGCCGGAATCGGAGACGGTGAGCGAGCGCGACGTCAACCGGGCGCTCGACAGCCTGTCGCCGGCACAGCGTTCCGTCGTCTCGGCCGTATCGGTCGAAGGCCGGTCAATCGGTGAGACCGCGGCCAAATTCGGCATCAGCGAGACGGCTGTGCGGGTGTCACTGCACCGCGGGCTTGCCGCCATTGCCAAACGGTTCAGGGCGGGGCGGGAATAAGAATAACATGAGGACCGAAGATTTCATCAGGGCGCTTGACGCCGATGCCCGCAGCAAGGCGCTGCCGCTAGGCACCGCCTGGTGGCTTGCCGCCGGCGTGGCCATCGTGATCGCGGCCGCGGTTTTCTGGCTGACGATCGGCCCGCGCCCCGACATTGCGATCGCCATGCACACGATGCGGTTCCTGTCCAAATTCGTCTTCACGATTGCTCTTGCCGTCAGCGCCTTTGTCCTGGTGCGTGGGCTGTCGACGCCCGGTGCATCGACCGGCCGGGCGGTGAGCTGGATGATCGCCGCGCCGCTGCTGGTGATTGTGGCTGTGATTTTCGAACTCTTCGCCGTGCCTGCGTCCGACTGGGGCACGCGCCTGGTCGGCACGAACAGGGTCATCTGCCTGACCTTCATTCCGTTGATCGGGATCGGCCCGCTTGCCGTCTTTCTCGCGGTGCTGCGCCATGGCGCGCCGACAAGGCCGGTGCTTGCCGGTGCGGCCGCGGGCCTGCTTGCCGGCGGGCTGGCGGCGACCTTCTATGCGGCGCATTGCTTCGACGATTCGCCGCTTTTCGTCGGCACCTGGTATACGATCGCGGTCGCCATCCTTGCCGTGCTCGGGGCGCTCGGCGGACGACTTTTTGTGCGCTGGTAGCGAGGCGATCAGCGTGTCGGAACGGGATGCTCGCCGCGATAGTCGTAGAAGCCGCGCCCGGTCTTGCGGCCGAGCCAGCCGGCCTCGACATATTTGACCAGCAGCGGGCAGGGGCGGTATTTCGAATCCGACAGCCCGTCATGCAGCACCTGCATGATCGATAGGCAGGTATCGAGCCCGATGAAGTCGGCAAGCTGCAGCGGCCCCATCGGATGGTTGGCGCCGAGCTTCATGGCGGTATCGATGGCGTCGACCGAGCCGACACCTTCATAGAGCGTGTAGATCGCCTCGTTGATCATCGGCAGCAGGATGCGGTTGACGATGAAGGCCGGGAAATCCTCCGAGACGGTGATCGTCTTGTCGAGCTGCTTCACATAGGTTTTTGCCGCCTCGAAGGTCTGGTCCTCGGTGGCGATGCCGCGCACCAGTTCGACCAGTTTCATCACCGGAACCGGATTCATGAAATGTATGCCGATGAAGCGTTCCGGCCGGTCGGTCTGCGAAGCCAGCCGTGTGATCGAGATCGATGACGTGTTCGTCGCCAGGATGGCCTCGGGGTTGAGCTGCGGGCAGAGCTGGGCGTAGATCTTGCGCTTGACCGTCTCGTCCTCCGTCGCTGCTTCGATCACCAGATCGGCGCCCGCAAGGTCGGCCATGGCCGGTGCCGCCGAAATGCGCGCCATAGCCTCATTGCGCAGCTTTTCCTCGAGTTTGCCTGAGCCGACCTGACGGGCCATGTTGCCGCTGATCGTAGCGATGCCCTTTTCGATGCGGTCGGGCGAAATATCGTAAACCAGCACCTTATAGCCCGCCAGCGCCGACACATGGGCGATGCCGCCACCCATCTGGCCCGCGCCGATGATGCCGATCGTTTCGATCTTGCTCATTACCCGATCCCGTCGAGGCCTTTGCGGCCCGTTTTTTGTGCAGTGCAAACTAAAAGGGCGGGGCGACTTCGTCTACCCCACCCCTCAGAATTTAATACGCTTTGGCAGAAGGCGTCAAAGCGCCTTTTGCAGTTCCGGCAGAATGACGAAGAGATCGCCGACGAGACCGTAGTCGGCGACCTGGAAGATCGGCGCTTCCTCGTCCTTGTTGATGGCAACGATCACCTTCGAATCCTTCATGCCGGCAAGGTGCTGGATGGCACCGGAGATGCCGACGGCAATATAAAGGTCGGGCGCTACCACCTTGCCGGTCTGGCCGACCTGCCAGTCGTTCGGCGCATAGCCGGCATCGACGGCGGCGCGAGATGCGCCAACCGCCGCACCGAGCTTGTCGGCGACCGGCAGGATGACCTCCTGGAACTTCTCGGAGGAGCCCAGCGCACGGCCGCCCGAGATGATGATCTTGGCCGAGGTCAGCTCTGGACGGTCGGTCTCGGAGAGCTTGTTCTCGACAAAGCTCGACAGGCCGGGATTGGCCGCCGCCTGGACCGTCTCGAC
Organism: Mesorhizobium sp. M0954; assembly: GCF_040319155.1. Taxonomy (NCBI): domain Bacteria; kingdom Pseudomonadati; phylum Pseudomonadota; class Alphaproteobacteria; order Hyphomicrobiales; family Phyllobacteriaceae; genus Mesorhizobium; species Mesorhizobium sp. M0954. The sequence continues at coordinate 146,315 of NZ_JAMYNR010000008.1, forward strand.
CGGCGCGGAACCGCCCTCGGGCGCTGCCTGGAAGGAAGCGGTACGCACCGTGATGACCTTCTTGGCGTCACTGGACTGCACCGTCTGGATGGCGTTGCCGGCATAGATCGGCCGCTTGAAGGTGTCGGGCGACACGACTTCGATGATTTCAGATATCTGGGCGACATCGAGCAGCGCCGCCACGCGGGGCGCAACGTTCTTGCCCGACGAGGTCGCCGGCGCGATGATCGTCTCGTATGGCTCTGCAAGCGAAACGACGAGTGCCGCCAGCGGTTCGGCGAGACGCTCGGTCAGTTCGTCGGCGTCGGCGAGCAGTACCTTGGTGACGCCCTTGAGCTTGGCGGCGGCGTCCGCTGCCGGCTTGGCGCCTTTGCCGGCAACCAGCACATGCACGTCCGAACCGATCTGGAGCGCCGCCGAAAGCGCCTTGGCGGTCTGGTCGGAAAGCGCAGCGTTGTCGTGTTCGGCAATCAGAAGAATAGCCATGATGTTTTCCTGACTTTCGTCTTCGAGGCTCCTGAAATCCGGTCAGGCCGAGTCGAAAACGGTTGGTTTCGAGAACCGGAGCGGAGCGTACTTCAGTACGTGAGCACCGGAAGCGGAGAACCGGCCGTTTGCAGGCCGGCCTCATCGGATTTCCTTAGAGCACGCCGGCTTCGTTCTTCAGCTTGTCTACCAGTTCGGCGACGCTCTTGACCTTGACGCCCGCCTTGCGGCCGCCCGGCTCCTCGGTCTTGATCACTTTAAGCCGCGGCTTGACGTCGGCGCCGTAATCGGCAGGGCTCTTCTCGTCGAGCGGCTTCTTCTTGGCCTTCATGATATTGGGCAGAGAAGCGTAGCGTGGCTGGTTCAGCCGCAAATCGGCCGTGACGATCGCCGGCATCTTCAGTTCCAGCGTCTGCAGGCCGCCATCGACCTCGCGCGTCACCGTGGCCTTGTCACCGTCGAGCACGATCTTGGAGGCGAAGGTGCCCTGCGCCCAGCCGAGAAGTGCGGCCAGCATCTGGCCGGTCTGGTTGGAATCGTCGTCGATCGCCTGCTTGCCGAGAATGACAAGGCCGGGCTGTTCTGCCTCGACGACGCCCTTCAGCACCTTGGCGACGCCCAGCGGCTCAGTCTGCTCGTCGGTCTTGACCAGGATGGCGCGGTCAGCGCCCATGGCGAGCGCCGTGCGCAAGGTCTCCTGTGCCTGCTGCGGCCCGATCGACACGACGATGATCTCTTCGGCCTTGCCAGCTTCCTTCAGCCGGATCGCCTCTTCGACCGCGATCTCGTCGAACGGGTTCATCGCCATCTTGACGTTGGCGAGTTCCACCGCCGAACCGTCCGCCTTCACCCGGACCTTGACGTTCGCATCCACAACCCGCTTCACGGGCACAAGGATCTTCATTTGCCTGCCACCTCTTTCACGATAGTCTTTTCACGCTCGTCGGGCGCGCTATAGCAGCGTGCACCTCTTCATAGTTGTCGAAAGCCGACATTCCGGACGGAATTCTGGTCTTCGCCACGCCAGTAGGGTGGCGCTTCCGTAGTTGCGGCGACCCCGCGCGTCAATATCCGAGGCGCACTCGGATCCTCGGCGAAGCACTCAAATCGGTTCAGTCCGGACCGGAAACGCTTCCCCGGCCCCAGCGCGGCGCCGGCTGCGCAGGTTGTGGGTCGCTTGGCGCCGGCTCCCCGGCTACGGGCGCCGGACCGGCGACCACGGCCGGCTCCTCGTCTGCGCCGGCGAGTAGCGGTACGCCGCGGCTGCGCAAGACAAGCACCAGCACGGCTCCAGCGATGATGCCGCCGATATGGCAGGCCCAGGAAACCTGATCCTCGCCCCCCTGGGAGAACATGAAGATCTGGAACAGGATCCACAGGATCAGCGGGATGAAGGCCGGGATGCGCAACGGGATGCGCGCGAAGACCAGCACCCATACCTTCACCCGCGGATAAAGGATCAGATAGGCGGCGACCACACCGGCGATGGCGCCCGACGCGCCAATCAGCGGCACCCGCGAATCCCAGGCAACCAGACCCTGGAAGAAAGCGCCGGCAATGGCGCAAAGCAGATAGAAGACGAGGTAGCGGATGTGGCCGAGTGCATCCTCGACATTGTCGCCGAACACCCACAGGAACAGCATGTTGCCGCCGAGGTGGAAGATATCCGCGTGCAGGAAGGAATAGGTCAGATAGCTCAGGCTCTCCGGAATGACGACAAATTGCGGAGCGAGGTCGACGCTGTCATGCACAACCGACGGGATGAAACCGAGGCCCATCACCGTGGCGTTGGCGAAATCCTCGCCGCCTAATGTGGTGACAAAGTAGATCAGCACGTTGAGCGCGATCAGGCTGATCGTCACATATTGCAGCTTGATGTGCCGCAGCCTGTTGGTGTCGTAAAGCGGGATGAACATCAGGTCCCCAGCTCGGCAGATTTCAGCGGTTCTTGCCGGGAACCCATAGCACGTCGGCATTTCCGTTGTCATTGACCGCGCGTGCGGCGACGAACAGAAAGTCCGAGACACGGTTGATGTATCTTATCGCCTCGCGGTTGACGTGCTCGTCCGGGTCTTGCGACAGCGCCACCATGATGCGCTCGGCGCGGCGGGCCACCGTGCGGGCGAGGTGAAGGGCAGCCGCCGCCGGCGTACCGCCGTTGAGCACGAAGGATTTGAGCGGCTCAAGGTCCTTGTTGAGGAGATCGATATCCTGTTCGATGCGGTCGGTCTGCGAGGCGATGATGCGCAACGGCTCGTAGTCGAGCGGCTTGCCATTATCGGGGACCGCCAGATCGGCGCCGAGATCGAAAAGGTCGTTCTGGATGCGGCCGAGCATCGCATCGATCGCCGGATTTACTGCCGCGGTATGAATGCGGGCCATGCCGATGCAGGCATTGGCCTCGTCGACCGTGCCGTAGGCGTCGATGCGAAGGTCGGATTTCAGCCGCCGCTCGCCGGAGCCGAGACCGGTGGTGCCATCGTCGCCAGTGCGGGTGTAGATCTTGTTGAGCTTGACCACGGGGTACCTCCCGGCTGGTGCTGCGTCACTTACGGGTGAAATACACCGCCAGCATGATCAGCACCAAGGCCACGAACTGCAAGAGCACGCGCGTCTGCATCAGCTTGTTGGAGGTCATGCTGGAGCCGCCGCGCATCATGTTGATGAGGCCGCGGATCAGCACGATCACCACTGCGACCATGACAAGAACGGCGAGGATGTTGAAGACGGTTGCCATGGTGTGTTCCAGTTGAATTGCGTTCAGGCGCGATTGGCGAGCAGACGGTAGAGTGCAGAAGCCGGCAGGATGCGTTTAAGGATCACACCGATCCTGGCCGGCACTGTTACCACATAATGCGGGCGCGGGCGCCGCGACAGAAGCGCATGGTGCAAGGCGGCATAAACCACCTCCGCCCCGGGCTTCAGCCGCGATGTGCTGCCGCCGGCCCGCAGCCGTTTGAGTTGCGCCGCATAGGCGAGGCGATGAACGGAATTCTCGTGATCGATATTCGCCAGGAACCATGCGAGGCTGTTGCTGGCGATCTTCGATTTCACCGGCCCCGGCTCGATCAGCGAAACATGGATGCCGCTGCCGAGGAGTTCTTGATAGAGGGACAGCATCAGCCCTTCGATAGCGTGCTTCGATGCCGAGTAGGCGCCGCGAAAAGGCACCGGCGCGAGGCCGAGGATCGATGAGCAATGAACGAGACGACCATGGCCCTGACGGCGCATCACCGGTACGACGCGGCGAGTGAGATCATGCCAGCCAAAGACATTGGCCTCGAACTGCTGCCGTAAAGCCTCGACCGGCAGGTCCTCGACGGCGCCGGGTTGTCCGTAGGCGCCATTGTTGAAGAGCGCACCGAGCCGGCCGCCGGTCCGTTCCAGCACCGACGCCACCAGCGCCTCGATCGATCCGGGCTCGGTGTAGTCCAGATAAAAGGCCTCGATGCCGTCGGCCTCGAGCGCGGCGATATCTTCGGGCTTTCGGGCCGTTGCGAACACCCGCCAGCCTTCCCTCTTAAGAGCATAGGCGCAATAGGCGCCTATGCCGGAAGAGGCACCTGTGACAATGATGGTGCGCAACTCTTCTCCGGGAGGAATGGTGGTTTGACCTAGGGTTGTCATTTACCGCAAACCCTTCCCATATTCGCGGCGTCGGGACAATCGAAGGGAACGCGGTTCTTGTTGCGGAAGATCGTAGCCCTCAAACGCGTCCTCTACGACGCGCTCGGCCATTTCAACACCGACGACGGCTGGGCAATGGCCAGCCATCTGGCGATCACCGCGCTGATGGCGCTTTTTCCTTTCCTGATCTTCGCTACGACGCTGGCGAGTTTTTTCGGCGCGCAGGCTTTCGCCGACACCGCCGTGCACCTTGTGTTCGACACATGGCCCGAGCAGATCGCCAAACCGATCGCGCGCGAGGTGCTCAACGTGCTTACCGTCCGGCGCAGTGACCTGTTGACCTACGGTATCGTGCTTGCCGGATATTTCGCCTCGAACGGCATCGAGGCGCTGCGCACCTCGCTCAACCGGGCCTATCGTGTCTCGGAAACGCGCGGCATCATCTACCGGCGGGTGCAGAGCATCATCTTCGTGCTGATCGCGACGGCCGGGTTTTTGGCCATCAGCGTGCTGCTGGTCTTCGCGCCGTTGCTGGCACGGCTGGCCGAGTCGCATTTCGAATGGATAAAGCCCTACATGGGCACGATCACGCTGTGGCGTTACGTCATCGCCTCGGTCGTCATCATCGGCGGCCTGTTCGCCGTGCATTTCTGGTTGCCGGCCGGCAAGCGCCGCTTCGTTTCGATCGTGCCTGGCATCATCTTCACGCTGGTCGGCTGGCTCATCGGGTCGACCATCTTCGCCGCCTATCTCGATCATTTCTCGTCCTATGTGACGACCTATGCCGGCCTCGCCTCGATCATGATCGCCGTCGTCTTCCTCTACATCGTATCAGCGATCTTCATCCTCGGTGGCGAGCTCAACGCCGCGATCAGCCGCTATTTAGAGGCGCGTGCCCGCGTCGGCGGCTGAGCCGTCGCCAGCCCGACGCCGAGCGTCGCGATCGCCATGCCGGCGATCTGGAGCGGGCTCAAGTGCTCACCGAACAATGCCCAGGCGATGACCGCGGTGACGGCCGGCACGAGGTAAAACAGCGAGGCGACCTTCGACATTTCGCCGTCGCGGATCATCACCATCAACAGGAAGATGGCGCCGATCGACAGCACAAGCACGAGCCAGGCCATGGCGAAGATCAGTTCGCCATTGACGATGACCGTTCGCGTCTCGAAGGCTAGCGAGGCCAAGGCCATTACAGATGCGCCGCCGACATATTGCCAGAACGTGGCAGCCACCAGATCGCCGCCGGAAGCAAAGCGCTTCTGCCAGATCGTGCCGGCGCTCATGCCGAGCACCGAGACAAGTGAGGCGCCCAGTGTTTCGGCCGTCACCCCGCCGCCGAGCGCGCCGAGCTTCGGCCAGAGCACGATCACCACACCGATCAGCCCGAGGCCGAGACCGGCCCAGTGGCGCGGCAGGATGGCCTCGCCGAGAAGCCTGCCGGCGAGCACTGCCGTGATCAGCGGCTGCAGGCCGACGATCAGGGCTGAAAGCCCAGCGGGCATGCCCCGGTGGATGGCCCAGAACACGCCGCCGAGATAGACGCCATGCATCAGGATGCCGGCGCCGGTCGCGTGCAGCGCCTCGTCGCGGGTGGCGCGGCTCGAACCAAGTGCGGCCATCAAAGCGACAAGCAGGATTGCGGCCAGGACAAAGCGCGCGGCCAGGAAAGTAAAGGGCTCCGCCCACGGCATGGCATAGCGCGCGCCGATGAAGCCGGTCGCCCACAGGACGACGAAAGAGGCGGGGATGAACCGCTTGAGGCTGTGCATTTTTCCGGAGGCCACGCGTCGGTGAGGACTGATTGTCGCGCTTGCTCTAATGCCGTTCCGAGCGGAAGGCAAAACCAAACCGTTGATCCATAGGCTCAATTCCATTCAAGGAATGCCTTTGGCGCCGCTAGAGACCGACCAGCCGCCTCACATCGTCCGGCGATGCGCCCGTCTTACGCTGGGCGGCAAGGCCGGTATCGCCAAGACTCTTCGACAGCTTTCGTCCGTCCGGGCCGAGGATCAGGCGATGGTGAAAATAGGCCGGCTGCGGCAGGCCAAGCAGTTGCTGAAGCAGCCGCTGCACGCTGGTCGCGGAATAGAGATCCTGGCCGCGCACGACATGGCTGACGCCCTGCAGCGCGTCGTCCATGGTGACGGCGAGGTGATAGCTGGTCGGGATTTCGCGGCGCGCCACGACCACGTCGCCCCAATCCTGCGGATGGGCTTCGACACGACGCGTCGCGGAGAGCGTCTCGTCCGTGTATTCGGCCCATGACAGGTCCTTGCCGGCGCGCGCTATTGCCGCATCGACGTCCAGCCGCCAGGCAAATGGCACATTTTCGGCCTGGCGCCGCTTGCGTTCGCTCGCCGTCAACGCCTTGTCGGCGGCAGGATAGAGCGGCACGCCGTCCGGGTCGCGCGGCCAGTCGCGGCCACGCTTCTCGCTGTCGGCGATAAAGGCGCGGATCTCACTTCTGCTCATGAAGGCCGGGTAGACAAGTTCTTCCTCGATCAGCCGCTCGAGCATCGCCCGATATTCGGCAAAATGCTCGGACTGGCGGCGCACCGGTTCCTCCCAGCCAAGCCCCAGCCATTTCAGGTCGCGAAAAATGCCTGCCTCGAATTCCGGCGTGCAGCGTGTCGTGTCGATATCCTCGATGCGCAGCAGCAGGCGTCCGCCCGTCGCCTTTGCCAATTTCTGATTGAGCAGCGCCGAATAGGCATGGCCGAGATGCAGTTCGCCGTTCGGGCTCGGCGCGAAGCGGAATGTCAGCAGTGTCATTGTCCGGCGGCAATCGGGTTGTGTGGCGCTTTCGCCAATTGCTACTTTGCGCCGGTGGCGTCGTGCGTCCAGAGGGACACGTGACGAAGCGTGCGGCACTTTTGATTTTGGAACAAGCAGACATGCAACGCATCGCCAGTCTCGACGACATTGCGCAAGGGCTGGATAGGCTATGCTTACTCGACCCACGCCTGGAAAGAGTGCGCGGCATGGCCGGCGAGGTGCCGCTCAGGCTATCGGAGCCGGGGTTCAGGAGCCTTGCTTCCATCGTCGTTTCGCAACAAGTGTCCCGCGCGAGCGCCGACGCCATCTTCGGCCGGCTGACGAGACTGCTCGATCCGCTGACGCCGCAGGCGATACTTGCCGCCGACGAGGTGATCTTTCGCGAGGCCGGGCTGTCGCGACCCAAGCAGCGCGGCCTGCTTGCCGTCGCCCGGGCGGTGGCCGACGGGCTCGACCTCGATCACCTCTGTCGGCTCGATGCAAGCGAGGCGATCGCGGCCATGACCAGGGTGCCGGGGATCGGCCCGTGGACGGCTGAAGTCTACCTTTTGTTTGCCGCCGGACACCCGGACATCTTTCCGGCGCGCGACGTTGCATTGCAGAGCGCGGTCGGCCATGCACTAGGCATCGACCCGCGTCCGCCGGAGAAAATGCTGATCCGGCTTGCCGAATCATGGAGCCCGTGGCGCGGTGTCGCATCGCGGCTTTTCTGGGCTTATTATCGCGAATTGAAGGGCAGGGATGCCGCGCCTCCGGCCTGAATCCGCAAAAAAGCATTGAAATCATGCGTTTTTGAGACCCGGCATGATCGACAATCCGCTTCACATCCCTGTCATGTCGGGCTTACAGTATCCGCGTCGACCGGTTCTAGGGTGAAGGAGGTCAACGACGTGACGGTTGCCGTATCTCCGGATGGGCTTCCAGCGCTGGTGCTGAATGCGGATTACCGTCCGCTCAGCTATTACCCCCTGTCGCTCTGGTCCTGGCAGGATGCCATCAAGGCGGTGTTCCTCGAGAGGGTGAACATCGTCGCCGAATACGAACACGCCGTCTCTTCACCGACCTTTTCGATGAAGCTGCCGAGCGTCGTCAGCCTGAAGGCTTACGTGAAGCCGTCGAGGCATCCGGCGTTTACCCGTTTCAACGTCTTCCTGCGTGACCGTTTCCAATGCCAATATTGCGGCACGCCGGACGATCTGACGTTCGACCATGTCATTCCTCGCCATCGCGGCGGCGCCACGACCTGGGAGAATGTCGTCGCTGCCTGCTCGCCCTGCAATCTGAGGAAGGGCGGCATGATGCCGGCCCACGCCAAGATGTGGCCGCTGCAGAAGCCCTACCAGCCGACGGTGCATGATTTGCATAATAACGGCCGGCTGTTCCCGCCCAACCATCTACACGAAAGCTGGATGGATTATCTGTACTGGGATGTCGAACTCGAACCATAGAGTTCGGCAGAAATCCGCCATGCCGGTCGCCTGACGCAGCTTTCCGCGCTTCCGGTGCTCACGTACTTTAGTACGCTCCGCTCCGGTTCTCGAAAGCCACGTCATGCACTCCGGCCTGACGAATTTCTGGACGAACTCTGCGTTGTGCCGCTCAGTCGCGGGCGAAGGCGCTGCGGAAGGCTACGACCGTCAGGACAAAGCTGGCGATGGCGTTCCAGCCGGCCAGCGACAGGCCGAGGATGCGGAGCGCCGCCTTGTCGCAGGAGGGCGGGACGAATTTGTCGAGCGCATCGAGCACGCCCTTGCCGCCGGTGTCCACCGGCCCGGCGGCTGCGGTGCAATCGGTCGGGCCTGGCCACCACGCCCATTCGACGCCGGAGTGATAAACGCCGAGATAGACGCCGTAGAGCATCAGCAGGCCGCCAATAGCCAGCAGGCCACGGCTTACCCAGGCTGGCGCGTGAAGAGCCGACGCAAGCACCGCCAGCAGCATCAAGGGCACGCCGACGTAGTAAGGCGTGCGCTGCTCGAGGCAGAGCTTGCAGGGGATGTAGCCGCCGAGATACTGGAAGGCCAGCGCCGAGCCGACCGTGGCGGCCATGGCGACAGCGAGAAACAGGGCGGTGCGCAGCCGCTGGCGTCCGGTATCGGCATTCACGGTCGCTGTCATCGGACTCAGTCCATTCGGTTCGATGCCGTTCAGACGGCGTATTTGACGACAATATAGAGCAAAATCAGGGCAGCGGCGGCGGCGCCTGCAATCTGGCCAAGGCGCTTTTCGATGAAGTGGCGGATCGGCTCGCCATAGCGGCGCAACAGCCACGCGAGAAACAGGAAGCGAGCACCGCGCGCCACGATTGCCAGCACGATGAACAGCAGCAAAGGAACACCGATGACGCCCGACAGGATCGTCACAACCTTGATCGGCGGCAGATGGGCGAGGCCGGAGGTGACCAGCATCAGGATGATGAAGCCGACACCCGATGAGACGCGCATCGCTTCGAACTCGTCATATTTGCCATAAAATTCGAGGATCGGCCGCGCCACCGCATCATAGGCATAATGGCCGATGAACCAGCCGGCGATGCCGCCCAGCACCGAGGCGACGGTGGCGACCAGCGCGTAACGATAGGCGCGATCCGGCCGCGACAGCGCCATCGGCAGATAGAGGACGTCGGCCGGCACCAGGAACACCGAGCTCTCGACGAAGGCGATGAAGGCCAGCCACCATTCGGCGGATTTGCTCGCCGCCAGCGACAAGGTCCAGTCGTAAAGTCCGCGAAGCATCGGCACTCCTAATGCACGCCCAAACCAGAAGCGGTCTTGGGATCACGACATGTACAAACAAGACTTGGAAGCGCCCCGCATCAACCTCGTCGGACAAGGTGCGCTTCAATGACATGCGCCGCCTGTCTAGAAAGATTTTCCGCGCTGCACAATGGCAGCTGCTTCACGAAATCGAAAGGCTGAGGCTTGAGCGAGCCCAGATGTCGGGATTTGGCCAGTTGACGAACAGGCCTCCAACCGTATAGTCCGCGCCCATCCAGGCCGCCCGGCCTGAGCCCCTATGGCGGAATTGGTAGACGCGCTCGACTCAAAATCAGGATGCGTCTACCGTCAGCCCGCAGGGTAATAGGATTGGAGGTCAATGGGTTAGGAGTTAAGAGCCGCTTAATTCTCGAACTGCCACCCTCTGCGTAGGTGCAGCATGAGAGCGTTGAGAGGTAAATGAGTTAGCGCCTTGCGGGTGTGGTGAAACTGGTAGACGCGCTGGATTCAAAATCCAGTTCCGAAAGGAGTGTCGGTTCGAGCCCGACCACCCGCACCAACTATCGGCCAACAAACTTTGAGAACGGCAGTCATTTCACCTGTCGCGCCAGAGTTCGAATCGTGTCGGCCGCCCACCTCCACCAGGATACTCCGCAATGTCCGGTGATGGATGGGACAGATCAATACATAAAATCAATATGTTATGAGAGATCGTGTGCAAAAACTGCACACGAAAGGTCCGCTACTCTTCTGGTTTTCGTTCCTGCGATGGAGTAGCCGACGGGCCTCTTGGGACGCCTGTTGAGTAGCTGCGCTGTCCTATCCTGCGAGGACCGTTGCTGGTGTATCCGCGATCTGCCGTCTTTCAGATGGCGGACGTCACCCATGTCGGTCGACCAAGATCAAGCTTGATCCCGCTGACCACGCGACGCCGCTGATGTGCTCGACACCAATGCCCGACTGCGTCGGCGCATTACGCGTGAGCCGTAAGAAATAAAATGACCAGTGCGCTTGAGCCCGCTGCAATATCAAAAAGATGCCCCGGCTTCAGGGAGGCCACACGCGCCGCCCATTCGTCGGCTGTGAAAGCGCGTCGTTGCAATGCAAGTGAAAAAAACTACCGGCCAATCAAAGCGAACATTTCTGGACTGTTTGCCGACCGAGGCGGAGTTTGATGAGGCTCAACTTCAGCCGGGACCGAAATGGCCTTACCGACCGATCCAGATCACCACGCCCGGGAGACGCTCCGGCTGATCGGCCCCGATCCGCAGAACTGGGTGCCGGACCGGGAAGGCATCGACCACAATGTCTTCATCGTTGGCGGTGGGCAGACGGGGGCGACCTTTGCCTTCGCGTTGAGGCGTGCCGGCATCGGCAAGGTTACTGTCGTCGACGCGGCACCGGATGAAAGCAAGGCCGGCATCTGGTTCACTCATGCACGGATGAACCGGCTGCGAACGCCAAAGGGCTTGCCGGGGCCGGAACTCGGCTTGCCGGGCTTGAGCTTTCAGTCCTGGTACGAAGCCCGCCACGGTGCGGAAGCCTATGCCGGATTCGACCGCATCGCACGGACGGATTGGGCGAACTACCTGAAATGGTATCGCGCGTTCCTCGGTATCGGCATCCGTTACGGCACGCGTCTCATTCGCATCGAGCCGGCCGGCGGGCTTTTTCGCCTCCACCTCGAAGCCGACGGCACGCCATCGGTCGAAACGGCGCGCAAGATCATTCTGGCCAATGGCTTTGGCGGCAGCGGCGGTCCAGTGATACCGGCGGTACTTGCCGCCTTGCCGCGGGGCCTTGTCGCACACAGTTCGGCGGCAATCGATTTTGCCTCGCTCAAGGGCAAGGCAATGGCTGTCGTCGGGTCGGCGGCTTCGGCATTCGATGCGGCCGGAGCTGCCCTTGAGGCCGGCGCGAAATCGGTGCGTCTCTTTGCCCGCCGCAACAGCATTGCCAGTGTGCCGATCAACCGCGTGCGCGGCTATCCCGGCGCCTATGACAATTATCCTCGGCTGCCCGATGCGGTGCGCTGGCGCCAGGCATTGCGCTTCCGCGAGGCCGGTTCAACGCCGCCGCTCGATGCGGTGGAGCGGGCGGTGCGGCACCAGAATTTTCATCTCCATCTCGGTGCCCCCTGGACAAATGCGGATGTCGAAGACGGCAAGGTCGTCACCGATATCGCAGGCGAGACGTTTGCGTTCGACTTCGTCGTCGCCGGCACCGGCTATTTCGCCGACCCGACGCGCAAGCCTGAGTTCGCCGATTTCGCCGCCACCATCCGGCTATGGCGCGACCAGTACGCGCCGCCGGAAGCAGAGCTGGATGAATTTTTCGGCGCCCATCCTTATCTCGGCCTCGGCCATGAATTTCTCGAGAAGGCGCCGGGGGAGGCGCCATTCCTGAGGAATATCCATGTCTTCAATCCCGGCGGCTTTGTCAGTTTCGGCCTGCCGATCGGCGATGTGCCGTCGATCAGGCGCGATGTGCCGGCCGTTGTCGCGCGCATCAGCCGCGATCTCTTCCTCGCCGATCTCGACAGCCATGAGAGCCGCATAACCGGGAGCCATCCGGCCGAGTTCGGCGAAGACGCCTATGCCGCTTCCGTCTCGCGGCCGGCGCAGACCATCGCGGCGGAATAGACGCATTTCCATGGACAAACGCCGATGACCTTCAGCCCTGACCTTTCCGACCCGTTCGTCGCCACGGCGGTCGAACTGCGCGAAATCTTCGATCGGGATGCCGTGGCGCGCGACAAGGCCGGCGGCCGGCCCGTCGAACAGATCCGCCTGCTGAAGGAAAGTGGTTTGCCGTCGGCGCAGATTCCCAAGCGCTATGGCGGCAAGGGCGCACCCTGGCTGTCGGTGCTTCGCGTCGTGCGCGAATTCGCCCGCACCGACGGCTCGCTCGCCCATCTCTACGGATACCATCATCTGCCGCTCAATGGCGTGCTGTTCCGTGGCACGCAGGCGCAGAGGGACCGGCTGCTGACACGCTCGGCAAGGGAGAACTGGGTCTGGGGCAATTCCGGCAACGCCATGTCGAAGACGTCGACGGCCAGGCGCAACGGCACGGGCTGGATCCTGAGCGGCTTTCGGCCGTTCTCCTCCGGTTCCCACATCGCAGACTACATCCAGGTTGCCTGGGAGGACGGCCAGGATAGACTAGCGGCAGCGATCCCGGCTGACCGTGAGGGCATCGTCATCGAGGATGACTGGGATGGTGTCGGCCAGCGGCAGACCGGCAGCGGCAAGGTGACGTTCAAGGACGTGCATGTCGGCGACGACGAACTGATTGGCTCGCCCGCGGTGCCGCTGACGCCGTTCCAGACGCTGACGTCACTGTTCCAGCAGGCGGTCCTGCTCAACCTGTTCGTCGGCAGCGCGCAAGGAGCGCTGAGCGAAGGCCGGGACTATACGGTCTCGCAATCGCGCCCCTGGGTCTATTCCGGCTATGAGAAACATACCGACGATCCGTTCGTGCAACGCAAATATGGCGACCTCTATATCCGCACGCTCGCCGCGGCCGAACTGGCCGATATAGCAGCATGCAGCCTCGATGCCGCCTATGGCCAGGGCGAGGCGTTGACCCTGGAGCAGCGCGGGCAGACGGCGATCGATCTCGCCACCGCCAATGTCTACGCCGGACAAGTCGGCCTCGACGCGTCGAGCGAGGTTTTCGAGGTGATGGGCGCCCGCTCAGCCACCAAGGCCAACGGCTACGACAGGTTCTGGCGCAACGTGCGCACGCACACGCTGCACAATCCGGCCGAATACAAGAAGCGCACGATCGGCACCTGGTTGCTGACCGGGGAATTCCCGGCCGGCGGACTGTACCGCTGAGGAGGCGAAAAAAATGGCCAGGCGCAAGGACAAGCTCAAGCTGGGAGCGTTTCTGCTCTTCACCGGTCACCATGTGGCGGCCTGGCGCCATCCAGCGGCAGGCGAGGGGACCAGCCTCGGCGACTACGTCGAACTTGCCCGGCTGGCGGAAGCGGCCAAATTCGACGCGATCTTCTTTGCCGATGGCGTCGCGGCGCGGCTGAGCAACCTCGAGGCCGCCAGCCGCAAGGCGCATAGCGGCGTCTATCCGTTCGAGCCGATCACGCTGCTGTCGGCACTGTCGGCCGTGACCAGGAACATCGGCCTCATCGCCACGGCGTCGACCAGTTTTTCCGATCCCTACAATCTGGCCCGCCAGTTCGCGTCGCTCGACCATCTGAGCCGCGGGCGCGCAGGCTGGAATCTGGTCACCTCTTCCGATCCGGAGGCAGCGTTCAATTTCGGTCACGAGACGCATATCCAGCATGGCGAGCGCTACGACCGCGCCGAGGAATTCGCCGATGTCGTGCTCGGCCTGTGGGACAGCTGGGAGGATGACGCCTTCCCGCGCGACAGAGCAAGCGGGCGCTATTTCGACAAGGACAAACTGCATGTGCTGAACCACAAGGGCCAGCACTTCAAGGTGCGTGGTCCCCTGAACACGCCGCGAACGCCGCAAGGTCGTCCGGTCGTGGTCCAGGCCGGCGCGTCGGGTCCGGGCAAAGAGCTGGCGGCTCGTACCGCGGAAGCGATTTTCGCCGCGCAGATCACGCTCGACGAAGCCACCGCCTTCTATGCCGACGTCAAGGGCAGGCTCGGCAAATATGGCCGCTCGGAGGATGACCTGAAAGTCCTGCCAGGCATTTTCCCGGTCGTCGGCCGCACTGAAGCCGAGGCGCGGGGGAAGTTCGAACAGCTGCAGGATCTCATCCAGCCGGAAGTCGGCCTCGGTCTGGTCTCGGCGCTGGCCGGCGGCTTCGACCTCAGCGCCTATCCGCTCGACGGGCCGGTGCCGGATTTGCCGGAGACCAATGCCGGCAAGAGCCGGCAAGCGCTGGTGATCGATCTGGCGTGGCGCGAGAACCTGACGATCCGGCAGCTTTATCTGCGCATCGCCGGCGCCCGCGGCCACTGGCAGGTGGTCGGCACGCCGCAACAGATCGCCGACACCATGGAAGAGCGGTTCGAGAATTACGGCGCCGACGGCTTCAACATCATGGCGCCGATCATGCCCGGCGGCCTGAAGGATTTCATCGAGCTGGTGGTGCCGGAACTGCGCCGCCGTGGCCTGTTCCGCGACGAGTATGAGGGCAGCACCTTGCGCGACAATCTCGGCCTGAAGCGACCGGCAAACCGTTTTTCGCGGCATGCCGCGGCAGCTGCGGAATAGGCCGGCAATGGCGCGCGACACGCTCTTTCTCATCCAGCCGGGTTTCGCCGACCCAAATCAGCCGGGCCAGACGTTCGTCTGCCCCTATTGCAACCAGGTTGAGGGATTGCTCGCAGCCTTTCCCGATCTCGCCGCCAGACTCGACGTTGAGCGCGTGCCGTTTTCGAGGCCGAGAGGCAAGGTGATCGACGCGCTCGGCGAACGGCACCAGTCGCTGCCGGTGCTGATCATCGGCAGCAATCCGCCCGCCGACTTGCCGACGGCCAAGGGCAAGGTCTTCGCCGATGACACCAGGCGCATTCTTGCACTGCTTGCCGAGCGCCACGGCTTTCCGCATCTGCATGAGTGACAGCATGACCTTCGATCCTGATACCTCCAATCCATGGATCGCCAAGGCGGCCGAGCTGCGCGAGATCTTTGCCCGCGACGCGGTCGAGCGCGACCAACTTGGCGGCAGGCCCGTCGAGCAGATACGGCTGCTCAAGGAGAGCGGCCTGCTCACCATCGTCATTCCCAAGGAATTCGGCGGCGCCGGCGAACCCTATTCGACGGCGCTGAAGATCGGCCGCGAGTTCGCCAAGGTCGACGGCTCGATCGGCCATATCTATGGCTACCATTTCAGCGCATTGATCGCCGCCAGGCTCAACTCGGACGAGCCGCGTTCAGCCGATCTGCTTCGGCGTTCGGCTGCCGGCGACTGGTTCTGGGGCAACACCGGCAACAGCTTTTCCAAAACGCTGTTCGGCCGCAAGGATGGCGAGTGGACGATCGTCAATGGTTTCAAACCCTTTGCCTCCGGCTCGCATGTTGCCGATTATCTTTCGACCTCGTGGGAGGACGAGAGCAGCGGCGAGAGGAAGTTTGCAGCGATCCCCGCGGACCGTGAAGGCATCACCGTTCTCGATGACTGGGACGGCATCGGCCAGACGCAGACCGGCAGCGGCAAGGTCGCCTACAAGGACGTCAGGATCCACGACAGCGAGTTGGTGCGCGGTTGGGTCGACGCGTCGTTGCCAATCCGCACCATCGGCCCGCTGCAGCAGCAGAGCGTGTTGCTCAATGTCTTTGTCGGCACGGCCCAGGGCGCGCTGCTGGCGGCGCGAGATTATACGCTCAACAGTTCGCGGCCGTGGATGTATTCCGGCGTCGAGCGCCATATCGACGATCCATGGATCAAGCGGCAGTATGGCGAGCTGTGGGTCAAGACGCGGGCGGCGACGGCGCTGGCCGATCGCGCGGCGGCGGCGATCGATCATGCGATCGCGCGCGGCAAGGCGCTGACCGAGCAAGAACGCGGTGAGGCGGCGGTTGCCGTCGCCGCGGCCAATGTGCTGGCAGGCGATGTTGCGCTCGAAGTCACGACCGAGATATTCGAGGTCATGGGTGCCCGCTCGGCGGTGCGCAAATACGGCTTCGACCGCTTCTGGCGCAACGCACGCATTCACACCTTGCACAACCCTGCCGAATACAAGACCCGCACCGTCGGCACCTGGTATCTGACCGGCGCATATCCCGAGCCCGGCGTCTTTCGATGAGCGGCCGGCAGCTCCATCTCAACGTCAACATCCTGCATGCCGGCTTCTCGCCGGCGGCATGGCGGATGGACGGCGTCGACCCCTATGCCGCCTTCACCGTCGGCCACTATGTGCACGTGGCGAAGATCGCCGAGCGCGCCAAGCTCGACGCCATCTTTCTTGCCGATCAGGCAGCAATCTCGGACCGCATTGACTATCGGCCGATCACATCTCTGGAGCCGACGATTGTGCTGGCGACGGTAGCCGCCGCAACCGAGCGCATCGGCCTGATCGCCACCGCTTCAACCAGCTTCAACGAGCCCTACAATATCGCCAGGCGCTTCGCGACGCTCGACCATGTCAGCGACGGACGCATCGGCTGGAACATCGTCACCACGGCCGATCCCGCCTCGGCCCGCAATTTCGGCCTCAACGGTGCCATCGATCATGGCCGGCGCTACGAGCGGGCGGCGGAATTTGCTGACATCGTCAAGGCATTGTGGGACAGCTGGGAGGACGATGCCTTCATCGGCGACGTCGCCGGCGGGCGCTTCGTCGATGCCACCAAGGTTCACGCCATCGACCACAAGGGCGCACATTTCTCGGTGCACGGCCCGCACAATGTGCCGCGTTCGCCGCAAGGGCATCCGGTGGTCGTCCAGGCCGGCGGGTCCGATGACGGCAAGGACCTCGCCGCCCGCCACGCCGAAGCCGTGTTTTCCGCATCGCAATCTTTCGAGGAAGCGCTCGGCTATGCGCGGGAACTTAAGGCGCGTGCCGTCGCCTATGGCCGCACCGGCGGCGTGCCGCTCAACCTCGCCGGCCTAGCCACTATCATCGGCAGCACAGAGGGGGAAGCGGAGCGGCGGCAAGAAGAGCTGTGGGATCGCATTCCGCTCGACTACAGCCTTGGGCGGCTGTCCGGCGTGCTCGGCATCGATCGCGAGCGGCTGAAGCTCGATGAGAAGTTGCCGGAACGGATTCAACTGCCCCCCAACGGCGGCCACACCTTCTTCAAGGCCACGCTCGCGCTCGCCCGCAGCAATGATTTCACGGTTCGCCAGCTGATCCGGGCGCTGAACGGCAGCACTGGCCACCGCACCATCGTCGGCACGCCGGAGCAGATCGCCGACGATATCGAAAGATGGTTTGTCGCCGGCGCCGCCGACGGCTTCAACCTGATGCCGGACGTGCTGCCGACCGGACTGGAGGTCTTTGTCGATACGGTGGTGCCGATCCTGCGCCGGCGAGGGGTGTTCCGAACGGAATATGAAGGGCGCACGCTGCGCGACCATCTCGGCCTTATCAGGCCCGAAAGCCGCTTTGCACCGCAGCCGAGCAAGGCGCCAGGGCTGCTAGGGGCAGCCCTTTGAATGATCATCAAAATACAACGGAGCGGAAGGTCCTGCCATTGACCTCCATGCCCGGCCAAAATACAGGCCCGACAATGAGCGCTGACACCGAGTTTCTTTGGTACATCCCGAACCAGGTCGCTCCCGGTCACCGCGGCGAGCCGGCCGTCGAGAACCACAACAGCCTGGAGACGCTGACCAGCCACGCGAAGGCGCTTGAGGAATACGGCTGGAAGGGCGCGCTGATCGGTACCGGCTGGGGTCGGCCCGACACTTTTACTGTCGCGGCCTCGCTCGCCGCGCGGACCACCTCCTTCGAGCCGCTCATCGCGATCCGCCCGGGGTACTGGCGGCCGGCGCACTTCGCATCCGCCGTAGCCACGCTCGACCAGCTGACCGCCGGTCGCGTGCGTATCAACATAGTGTCAGGCAAGGACAACCTCGCTGCGTATGGCGACAGCGAAGGTGACCAGATACATCGCTATGCCCGTACCAGAGAGTTCATGCGCCTGGTTCGCAGACTTTGGACTGAAGAGAACGTGACCTTTGCGGGCGAGCACTTCCAGGTCACTGGCTCTACCGTGATGCCCCGCATCCATGTCCGTGGCGATCGTCGCCATCCCAAGCTCTACTTCGGCGGCGCGTCGGAGGCGGCGGCGCGGGTGTCGGCCAGCGAGGCGGATGTCCAGCTCTTCTGGGGCGAGCCGCTCGACGGCGTCCGGGAGCGGATCGAGCGACTCAAAGCCTTGAGCAGGGAACTCGACCGAGACCTCCCGCCTCTGGAGTTCGGGTTGCGGGTCACCACGCTGGTCCGCGACACCGCTGGGCAGGCCTGGGCGGACGCAGAAGCGAAGGTCGACGAGATGGCCAAGGGCCAGGGAGCCGGCTGGAACGATCACGGTCGAGCGGTAGCGGTGGGCCAGCAGCGTCTGCTCGATCTGCACGCGCGCGGCGAGGTGCTGGACGACAATCTCTATACTGCGCCGGGCAAATATGGCGGCGGCGGCGCTGGCACCACCTGGCTGGTCGGCTCGGCCGCCGACGTCGCCCGCTCGCTCGGCAGGTACCGGGACCTGGGCATCACACACTTCGTGCTCTCGGACACGCCGTATCTTTCCGAGATCAAGCGGCAAGGCGATCAGTTGCTTCCGCTTTTGCGCAACGGGGCCCAAGCCGCGCTTCTTGAATGACCTGGGGTCGTCAGAACACCGAATAAGCCAGATTGCCAGTAGGGAAGACGATGTCACAGCCGGCCGCCTTCAGCATCCGCCCTTCCGACGCTGACCTGCGTGGTGAAGCGGCGCTGCGGCGGCGTTATCGAGCGCCGCAAAGCGCGCATACCGGAAGCTGGAACGAAGCCCTCGAGGCGATCCTTTCGCATCGCTCGGTCCGCAATTATCTCGCCAAGCCTCTGCCCGAAGGGACGCTGGAACTGATCGTCGCCGCCGCCCAGTCGGCGCCGACTTCTTCCAATCTCCAGGCGTGGAGCGTCATCGCAGTCGAGGATCCGGCGCGCAAGGCGCGGCTTGCCGAACTGGCGGCGATCAATCGCCATATCGAGCAGGCGCCGCTGCTGCTGGTCTGGCTGGCCGACCTGTCGCGGCTGCGTGCCATTGCCGAGGCAAAAGGCCGGGTGGGCGAGGGGCTAGACTATCAGGAGAGTTTTCTGCTGGCCGTGATCGACGCCGCACTTGCCGCACAGAACGCCGTGGTGGCGACCGATGCACTCGGGCTCGGCTCCTGCTACATCGGCGCGATGCGCAATCATCCGCAGGAGGTGGCGCGCGAACTCGGCCTCCCGCCGGAAACCGTGGCGGTGTTCGGCCTGACCGTCGGCTATCCCGATCTCCTGGCTGCGACTGACATCAAGCCCAGACTGCCGCAGGCTGCGGTGCTGCACCGCGAGCGCTATCGATCAGAGCCCGATCCGGACGATCTTGCAGCCTACAACCAGAGGCTTCGTTCATTCCAGCAGGAGCAGGCGATGCCTGTGTTGGACTGGACAGAGTTGGTTTCGAACCGCATCGGCAGCAAAGCAGCGCTGAAAGGCCGTGATCGCCTGGGCGAAGTGCTCAAAGCGCTGGGCTTCAAGCTCAAATAGGCGCGCGCCTGCTCGCGAGACCGCGGCGAGGCTATTCGGCCGCGATGATGGCGATGCGCGCCGGAAGCGCCGCCGGCGGTGGGACGTCGAGAGCGCCGAGCTGGCGCGCCTCGGCCTTCAGCCAGCCATGAAAGCGCTCGACCGTCTCCAGCTTCGCCTTGTGCGGCGTCGTCGCAAAATAATAGGAAAACTCGACCGGCTGCGGTGAGCCGAATGGACTGACCAGACGCCCCGCGGCGAGGTCAGGCTCGGCCAGCCGGAATTTGCCGAGACCGATGCCCTTGCCGGCCACAGCCGCGTCGAGCACCAGTGACGATTGGCTAAGCCGTATACCGCCTTCGACAAAGCGGCCAGACAGGCCGTTGGATCTCAGCCAGCCCTTCCAGTCAGGGCAGCTTGGATCGCGTTCCGGACCGTCCTCATGCAGGATCGGTGCGTCACGCAGCCCCTCCGGCCCGCGATAGAGACCGTGCATGCGAGCAAATTCCGGGCTGCAGACGGGCAGCACCGCTTCCGAAAACAGCCGTTCCGTCAGCAGGCCGCTATAGGCGCCCGACCCGTAGCGGATGACGCAGTCGACGTCTTCGCTGGCAAAATCGGCAAGCCTGGTCGATGCGTCGACCAGCACTTCTAGGCCGGGTACCGCGTCGCGCAGTGCGTCGAGGCGCGGGATCAGCCATTTGCTGGCGAAGGAGGGCGCGACCGACACTTTGATCGGCGCATCCTCCTCGTCGCCGGAAATCCGCGCGACCGACTCGACAACGACGTCGAAAGCCTCGGTGAGGCCGGGCATCAGCGCTTGGCCGGCCGACGTCAGCAGAAGCTCGCCACGGTTGCGATGGAACAGCGGTTGACCGAGGTGATCCTCGAGCAGGCGGATCTGCTGGCCGATGGCGGCAGGCGTCACATGGAGTTCTTCGGCCGCCCGCGTAAAGCTCAGGTGGCGGGCGGTTGCGACAAAAGCGCGAAGCGACGTCAGCGGCGGAAGCCTCGCCAGCGTCGGCCGCAGCTTCCTTGATTTTGCGCGAATGAGATCGACCATGGAGCGCATTCAACACGTTCAGGCCGGGCGCGACGAGGGCGGGCTTTGCGCCAAAGTGCCCGGTGGAAAATTTCGTTTGCCGCAGCGTCGCGGCAGCGGGAACGGAAATCTAAAAAATCGTAATGTCTACAATTCTTGTAGAAATAAGATCGGAGCGCTGATTTGGGCGTCGAGCAGCTTTGCCAGATCCTGGAATGAAACGGTCGTGCGAAGCAGTGCTTTCGGCAGACGATAGAAAATCATTCTTCCGGTTTTGCGGCGTGGCAGGGATCATCGCGTCGAGGCGCCGGAGTGTGTTCGGCCGCCGGATGCCATCGTAGCCGTTTTCCGGAGCTCAAGGCCATGTCTGTCAATCGTCGTCATTTCAACCAGCTGCTGTTGCTTGGCGGTGCGAGCTTCGCATTGCCCGGGGTTTCCTTCGCTGCCGAAGGAACGCCGGTCCAGGGTGGCACGCTCAACTGGGCCTACTATCCCGACCCCACCTCGCTGATTGCCATCAACACCTCGTCGGGCACCGGCCAGGCGATCGGTCCCAAGGTGAATGAAGGTCTGCTTGATTTCGCCTATGACCTCAGCCCGAAACCGCTGCTGGCGACGGAGTGGTCGATCAGCGATGACGGCCTGCGCTACACCTTCAAGCTGCGCGAGAGCGTCAAATGGCATGACGGCAAGGACTTCACGTCGGAAGACGTTGCCTTCACCATCTTCCGGCTGAAGGAGGCGCATCCGCGCGGCCGCATCACCTACCAAAACGTGACCGCGGTCGAGACGCCCGATCCGCACACCGCCATCATCGTGCTTTCAAAGCCGGCGCCCTATCTGATCACGGCACTGAGCAGCTCGGAATCACCGATTGTGCCGAAGCACGTCTACGAAACGTTCAAGCCGGCGGAACAGCCGAAGCTCGAACAGACGATCGGCACCGGTCCCTTCATTCTCAAGGAATGGGTGCCCGGCAGCCATCTGATCTTCGACCGCAATCCGGATTATTGGGACGCGCCTCGGCCCTACCTCGACCGCATCGTCCTGCACGTCATCCTCGACCCGGCCGCGCGTTCGGCGGCTCTTGAAACCGGCGAGATCGATATCGGCGCCAATCCCGTGCCGCTGGCCGACATCGAACGGCTGAAGGCAAACCCCGCTCTGGTCGTCGACACCAACACCTACGCCTATTCCGGCCCACAGCAGCAATTGTTCTTCAATTACGAGAACGAAATCCTGACCAAGCGCGATGTGCGCCTTGCCATCGCCCACGCAATCGACCTGCAGAAGCTGGTCGACATCGCGCTCTACGGCTATGCGCAGGTATCGCCGAGCCCGATCAGCACGGCGCTGCCCAAATGGTATGACCCCAGCATCAAGGCGCGCGAGCCCGATACCAAACTGGCGGAGAAGCTGCTCGACGACGCCGGCTATCCGCGTGGCGCCGATGGGACGCGCTTCAAGCTCCGGCTTGCCTACAACGCGTTCCTGCCGGCGTCCTATGCCGATTTCATCAAGCAGTCGTTGGCGACGGTCGGCATCGATGCCGAGATCCTCAAGCTTGACCTGTCGACGTTCCTGAAGACCGTCTACACCGACCGCGCCTGGGACCTGGTCGTCGAGTCGCTGTCGAACACCTTCGATCCGACGCTCGGTGTCCAGCGCGCCTACTGGTCGAAGAACTTCAAGATCGGCCTCGTCTTCTCCAACGCCAGCCACTATGCAAACCCCGAGGTCGACCAGATCCTCGAAGCGGCGGCGATCGAGCCCGACGAGACCAAGCGGCGCGAGCTCTGGTACAAATTCCAGCACATCATCCATGACGACGTGGTGTCGGTCGATCTGGTCGCCGCCGGCGCCCAGATTGTTGCCAACAAGAAGGTCAGGGATTTCGCGCCAGGCGCTCAGGGGATCAACAACAGCTTCGCGCAGATATGGCTCGCGCCAAACGCCTAAGCGTTCTGCAAGCCCTCTGGTTGGGATCGGCACGTGAAACTCCGGTCCCGACTTTCTCCATGAAGACAAATCGCGCCAATTCGGAGTACCGACCATGACCATCAACCGACGCCTGTTCAATCAGTTCCTGCTGCTGGCCGGCGCGAGTGCTGCACTTCCCGCCGGGGCATTCGCAGAAGACGCAAAGCCGGTGGCCGGCGGCACGCTCAATTTCGTCTACTATCCCGAGCCGAACCAGATCGTTTCCATCAACACCAGCGCTGGCGGACCGGCCACCATCGGTCCGAAGATTTTCGACGGCCTGCTCGCCTACGACTACGATCTCAATCCGCGACCGCAACTGGCCACCGAATGGTCGATCAGCGACGACGGGCTCGAATACGTCTTCAAGCTGCGCCAGGGAGTGAAGTTCAGCGATGGCCATGATTTGACCTCCGAGGACGTGGCCTTTTCTATCTCCCGGCTGCGCGAAGCGCATCCGCGCGGTCGCATCACCTTCCAGAACGTCACCGACATCGACACGTCGGACCCGCATATCGTGAAGATCAAATTGTCGAAGCCGTCCGCCGCCCTGATTTCGGGGCTGGCCGCGACGGAATCGCCTGTCGTGCCCAAACACATTTACGAGAAGCTGAAGCCGGCCGACGATCCGTCCTTCGAGCAGATCATCGGCAGCGGGCCGTTCGTGCTGAAGGAATGGGTAAAGGGCAGCCACATCCTCGTCGAAAAGAATCCGACCTATTGGGATGCGCCTAAACCCTATCTCGACCGGATCATTTTCCGCTTCATCACCGATCCGGGCGCGCGCGCCGCGGCGCTCGAAACGGGCGAGGTCGACATCGGACCGAACCCGGTGGCCTTCGCCGATCTGGAGCGTTTCAAGGCGCTGCCGCAATTCGTCGTCGACAGCACGGTCTTCGCCTATAGCGGCCCGCTGCACCAACTGATCATCAACCTCGAAAACCCGATCCTGAAGGAGAAAAAAGTCCGCCAGGCAATCGCACATGCGATCGATCTCGATGCGGTCAACGCCATCGTGTTCTACGGCTATGGCCAAGTGTCGCCGACACCGATCAGCGTCGTCAACAAGAAGTATTTCGATCCCGACGTGAAGGCCGCGACCGTCGATACGGCGCTGTCGGAAAAACTGTTAGACGAGGCCGGTTTCAAGCGAGGAGCGGACGGCATCCGCTTCAAGCTAAGGCTCACCAACAATCCCTACAATCCGTGGGGCTATGCCGACTTCCTCAAGCAGGCGCTGGCCAAGATCGGTATCGACGCCGAGATCCAGAAGTTCGACTTCGGCACCTATGTCAAAACCATCTACACCGACCGCACTTGGGACCTGTCGACCGAATCTTGCGGCAACATCTTCGACCCGAGCGCCGGGGCGCAGCGGCTCTACTGGTCAAAGAACATCAAGAAAGGGCTGCCGTTCTCCAACGGCGCGCATTATGAGAACCCGGAGGTTGACCGGTTGCTGGAAGCCGCATCGGTCGAGCTAGACGAGGCCAAGCGCAAGCAGCTCTTCTTCAAGTTCCAGGAGATCATCGCCGACGAGTTGCCGATCATCAATCTGATCGCGCCACCGACCATCATCATCGCCCGCAAAACCGTCAAGAACTACGCGCCTGGCGCCGAAGGCCTGTCAGCGAATTTCGCCGACGCCTATCTCGACCCGAACGCCTAAATCTGCCGGGCAATCATGAGAGAAGGGCCGCATAGAGCTGCGGCCGTTTTCGTTTCTTCCATTTCGCAAAGCTGGTAACTTCAGGCCAAAGCACGCAGCCTTGGGCTGGCGCCGACCAGAAGGCCGGCAAGGGCTATGGCCTGCGCCAGTTGTTCGCCGATCGAGCTCGATTCCCAGGCGACGCCGCGCAGCGGATGGCCGATGGCGAACAGATTGCCATGGGTCTCGCCATCACGGGAAATCACCTGGCAGTCATGCGTCGCGTCGATGCCGAAGCCGGTCGCATGCGGCCTGACGATGCCGTTCTCGAGCAGGTTCTGGACGAATGGATCGGCGATCCGCCGCCAATCATGCTCCTGATGGCCGCGGCAGTTGACGACGCCGTCGAAGCGCAGCCGTTCGACCGCGCCGGTATCACGCCAGCGGATTTCAGCGACGATGCCATTTGCCTGCGGATGGAGTGCCAGCACCCGTCCCGCTCGACCCGTCCAACGGCCTTGGCTTCGCGCCAGTGCCACGCGCTCAAAGCTCGGTGGCGCCGCGCGGTGCGCGGTGACATCCCAGAAGGCGCGCAGATGGCGTGCGAACTTCAAGCGCTCCTTGTCGGTGGCGCCTTGCCACAAGGCCAGGATCCACGGCCGGATCGTCAGCGGCAGCCCTTGCCAGTCCAGGCCGGTGGGTTCGATTGCCCGGCGTTCGGCCTTGACCAGTGCGAGAAGCGCCCTGGTGGTTTTCGGCAGCGGCCGCCCGGCGAGGAAATCGCGCCACGCTTCCACGTTGCGCCGAGGTTCGACGATCTGTCCGCGCCGCGACACGACGCGATAACCGCCCTTGAAGCCGCGCGCTTCCATGCTGGCGACGACGTCGACCATGCTGAGGCTGGAGCCGATCAGCAGCAGTTCCTTGCTGCCAGCGAGCCGATCGAGCGCCGCCGAATCCCAGGGATTGGCGACATAACGGGGATCGCCGACGACGGCTGCTTCCGTGGTGGACGGCTGGCTCTGGAACACCCCGGTTGCCAGTACCGCCTCATCCGCCAGCAATTGCTGGCTATCGCTGGTGCCGACGCATACCCCGGACGGACCCGTCAGCATGTCGACGGCGGATGCCTTGATGTGGCGCAGCGAAGAACGCGGATCTGCTTCTCTGATCGCTCTCGTCAGTTCCGACAGGACATAGCTGCCGAACAGCCAGCGCGGCGGGCTTGAGTCCGGGACATCCTCGGGCGGTGTCCAGCCGTGCTCCGGCCCATTCGCCATAAGCCAGCGAACGAGGTGATCGGGATCGTCCGGATGCAGCGAGAAGATGCGCGCCGCGCCGTTGACGAGGTGTTGTGGATCGACGGTGCTATAGGCGACGCCGCGACCAAGCTCGGCCCGGCGCTCGATGATGGTGATTGCCAGCGGCTCAGTTGAACGGTCGAGCAGCTTGATCGCGGTAACCGCGCCGGCAAAGCCGCCGCCAACGATGATGATTGAACGAGGGATCGAGCGTAGCGGGGAGGAAGGGGTATGAAGCATCAAGAACCTTTGCGACGCCGGTGGTCGTGGCTCCAGCCCATCGCCCCGGCAACGATCATCGTGCTTTCCCGTAACCCGATGTCAAAAAACAATAATTGCCAGCTGGCGAAAGGCATTCTTTCACTCAGCGGGTTTGGCAGGCGCTAGATAGGAACGCCCTTTGCGACCAGCCCGAGAACCGCTGATGACTGAAAATCGAAAGATAAGGCTTGGAGCCTTTGTTCGCGGACCGGGCCATCATGTCGCTGCCTGGCGCCATCCCGATGTGCCTGCCAATCCGGGCCTGAGCTTCCAGCACTATGCGGACGCCGCGCGCACTGCCGAGCGTGGCCTGTTCGACATGGTGTTTCTGGCCGACAGCCTCAGCGCGCGCAATGGCGAGCAGCCGATCGAGACCTTCGAGCGCACCGGCCATGTCGTGCATTTCGAGCCGCTGACGCTTTTGTCGGCGCTCTCGACCATCACGCAAGGGATCGGGCTCGTTGCGACCGCCTCGACCACCTATTGGGAGCCGTTCCACTTGGCGCGGCTGTTCGCTTCGATCGATCATCTCAGCGGCGGCAGGACAGGCTGGAATGTCGTCACCTCAGCCGATGCGCCGGCGGCGGCGAATTTCAGCCTCGACCAGCATCCCGTTCATGCCGACCGTTACGCCCGCGCCGAGGAATTCGTCGCTGTCGCGCAGAAGCTTTGGGACAGCTGGGACGACGATGCCTTCGTCGCCGACAAGGCTTCGGGGATCGCCATCGACCGGCGCGGCATCCACGCCCCGGACCATGTCGGCCGGCATTTCCGCGTCAAAGGGCCGCTCAACGTCGCCCGCCCGCCGCAGGGCCATCCCGTCATCGTTCAGGCCGGCTCTTCCGATGCCGGCCAGCAGCTGGCGGCGCAGACGGCGGAGGTGGTTTTCACCGCCCATCCGACCATCGAATCGGCCCGAGGTTTTTACAGCGAGCTGAAAGGCCGGTTGGGCTCCTTTGGTCGCTCTGCCGATTCTTTGAAGATCATGCCCGGTGTCTTCCCGGTCGTCGCGCCGACGCGCACGGACGCCGAGGACAAGTTCGATGCGATCCAGCGCCTGGTCGATCCTGTGGTTGGTGTGGCGCTGGTTTCAGGATTGCTCGGCGGTGTCGATCTTTCCGGCCATTCACTCGACGGACCGTTGCCGGAACTGGGCAGTTCCGATGCCGTGAAGAGCCGCCTGAAAGTCGTTTCCGAATTGGCCGCGAGCCGGAACCTGACCATCCGCCAATTGTATCTCGCCGTTGCCGGCGCGCGCGGCCATTTCCAGATCGTCGGCACGCCAAAGGATGTGGCCGACATGATGGAGGAGTGGTTCGCCGGTGGCGCGGCGGACGGCTTCAACGTCATGCCGCCGATCCTGCCGACGGGCCTCACCGATTTTGTCGACCTCGTCATTCCGGAGCTGCAGCGGCGGCGTCTGTTCCGGACTGCTTACGAAGGCGGGACGTTGCGCGAGAACCTCGGCCTTGCGCGTCCGATCCGTGGCGCCGCTGAACAGCAAGAGAGGAAAGCATCATGAGCGACAGGACGATCGATTCGAAAATGTTTCGCCAATGGCTGGCGGATGGCGAAGAACTGGCGGTACTAGACATTCGCGACAGCGCGACTGTCGGATACGCATCGCCGCTGTTCGCCACCAACCTGCCCGCGGCTCAGGTCGAGGCCGAGATCGACCGCTTCATCCCGCGCAAATCGGTGCGCACCGTGCTGGCGGACGACGGCAGCGGCGTTGCCGAGCAACTTGTCGAACGACTGGTGGGGTATGGCCGTACTCAGCTGTTTTCGCTGAACGGTGGAATTCCGGAATGGACGCAAAGCGGCGTTGAAGACCTGCCGACCTTCGATACGCCGGGCGTCGATTTTTCGCTGGCGATCCGCGACGAGAAGGGAACCCCGGTCGTCAGCGTTGAAGAGCTCGCGGTGCTCAGAGGCCGAGGCGCCGACGTGGTGGTGCTCGACAGCCGCACGGTGGCGGAGTTCGAAAAGGACCATGTGCCGGGCGCCATCAGCGTGCCGGGCGCCGAGCTGGTGCTACGCTTCGCCGACCTGGTGCGTTCACCGGAGACGAAGGTTGTCGTCTCCTGCGCCGGCCTGCCGCGCGCCATCATCGGGGCGCAGACACTGATCGATGCCGGCGTGCCCAACCGGGTCGCCTATCTGCACGACGGCACCAGGGCATGGCGCGAGGCCGGTCTTGCACTCGAAACCGGCAAGACCGCAATCTATGGTCCGGCAAGCGAGGATGCCAAGCGTTTCGCCGGGGAGCACATCGCAAAGCTTGCCGAAGGCGACAGCTTTCCCCGCATCAATGCGGCCACGGCCGCAAACTGGGCGAAGGACGAAACGCGGACGACCTACCTGCTTGACGTGCGCACGCCCGACGAGTTCGCCGAAGCGCATATTCCGGGGTCGATCGCGTCTGAGGGCGGGCAGTTGCTCGGTGTCGCCTATCGCACCATCGCCGTGCGCGGCGCCCGCGTCGTGCTGATCGACGATCTGCTCGGTGTCCGCGCGGCGACGACGGCGCATTGGCTGCAGCGGCGCGGCTTCGAGATCGCGATCCTCTTGTACGACTTCCAGTCGACCAGCCTGGTGGAAGCGGCGTAGGGCAGGAGCACTGTCAGGCGATTTTTTCGGGGGCCACTATTCGGCGGCTTCCGATTGGCGGCGACGGCCCGCCAGCACGTTCTTCTGCATCGCCGTCAGCGAAGACCGCACGGCTTTGGCGCCGTGCTCCAGCATCTTGGCCTCATACTCCGACAGCGCCTGGAGAAGCGGCTTGTCGCCGCGTTTGGCGGCCACCAGCTCTGGCACCAGCAGCCCGGCGTCGTAGATCGCGGTGTTGCCGCCAAGCGCGCGAAAATAGGTCATGGCGTGGATGGCATCGCCAAGCAGCGTCACCGGTTTCGTCGGCCAGGGATCGACAGGTTCGGAGCTGTGGACATGAAGCAGCGCCACCGTCGATGGGTCGGTGTAGCGGATGAGGTTGAGGATTTCCGGGTGCCAGTGGGCGATCTTCGAGATCAGCAGGTCAATCAGTTCTGAACCGGAGAGCTTTGCCAGCGCGTCGTCTGTGGCAAGTTCGTCCTTTTCATAGGCGGTGTTCCACCAGACATAGCTGGTGGTGTTGTTGAAATGGAAGCCGGAAAAATCCTTGTGGGTGGCGTCGTCCAGCCCGATCAGTCCATGCTTTCGGAATGCGTCGACATTGACCCTGTGGCTGGTGACCATAAGCCCATGACCTTCGGTTGGCCTGACGCCGGCATTGTAGTCGAGTAGCAGCGGCGAGATCTGGTGAAGGGCTGCGGCATGCAGCGTCATCTTGCCGGCCAGACGCCTGACGCCGGTGTCGAAGCTTCGCGCATGCGGCACCAGTTGCTGGCGCACCCGCGAGCGGGCGCCGTCGGCACCGACCAGCACGTCGGCATGGATTGCCGAGCCGTCCTCGAAATGCGCGACGACCGAACCATCCGGCTGCTCGTCGTAGCGAGAGAAGACCTTGCCATAGCGCATGATGCCGTCGAGGCCGGACAACAGCACCTGGCGCAGCGTGATACGGCTTACCGATTTTTCGATATGCGTGTCGTCGGCCTCGCCCGGCGCGTTGCCGCCGCCCCAGGCATCCTCGCCCAGAATGTTGAAATTCTCGTCGAGCAGGATGTTGCGATCCGGCGCCTGGCCGAGCGTGGCGACAAAAGCGTCGTAGAGTTCCGGCGGCAAATTGGCGATCAGGGAATCGATGCCGCGCTGGCGGATGCGCAGACGAAAACCCTGGACATAGTCGGTGCGGGCGCGGTCCTTCTCGAAGACCGCGACACTGATGCCGTTCTTCTTCAGGCCTTGCGCCAGTGTCAGGCCGCCGGGGCCTCCGCCGATGATGGCGACTTCGACATGTTCTGTTGTCATGGCGCTCAACCGACCGCCGCGAGCTTGGGCTTGCCCGCGGCAATAGCCGGCGTCTCGGCCAACTGCCGGGCGATATGGCGGCTGAGCGTCGCCTTGGCGGCGATCGTGCGGATCATGTGGTTCTGCGGTGCGTGGGAACGGGCGGTCAGCGCATCACGGTGGTGGCGCTCAAGCTGGAAATCTCTGTTAAGGCCTGGATTGCCGGCAAGCTCCAGCGCCAGCGAGGTGACGGCAACGGCATTGTCGATGACGACATGCCTGACCGTCATGCCGTCGGTGCCCACAGGCCGGCCGGCGTCGACATCTTCGGCGAGTGAACGCAGCAGCCGCGCGCTGCTCGCAAGCCGAACCTCTATGTCGCCCAGCCCTGACTGGATGTGCGGCACGGTCGACAGCGGCGCACCAAGACTTGCCGGCGCGTGCGTGCTGACAAAGGAGACCAGCCGGTCACGGGCAGCACGGGCGGCACCGTGGTAGACAGCGCCGATCAGCGAAAAGAAGAACGCCGTCGCGCTTTCCTCGCGCCTCAGCGGCTCGGATGCCGGCTGCGCCTCGGTGATGTCTTCGGCAGGAACCGCAACATTATCCAGAATGATGTCGTCGCTGGCCGTCGCCCGCATGCCGGCGGCGTTCCATGTCTTTTCGACGCGAAATCCAGGCGCGTCGGTCGGCACCAGGAATGAAGCCAGACGCGGCTGCGGCTCGTCGGTCAGCGCCAGCAAGTTCACCCATTTCAGAATAGGAATGCCGGTGACGTAGTTCTTGTGGCCGGATATCCGCCAGACGTTGCCGTCCCGCCGGGCAATGGTTTCGGGCGGCTTGCCATGAGCTGGCGAGCCGATCCGGGGCTCGGCCTGGGCGGCGTTGATCAGGGCAGGGCCAAGGCGCCCGGCCTCGACAATCCGCTGAACCAGATGGCGCGGCCATTTTCCGGATTTCCGCATCGCATACTGGCTGTTGTAGTGCATGGCCAGCACCAGCGCTGTCGACGGCTCGCCACGACCGATCTCGGCGATCACCGCCTGTGCTTCCGTCAGCCCGCCACCGAAGCCGCCATGTTCGCGCGCCGTGACCAGGCCAAGCAGCCCCGCCTGGTGAAGCCGGTCGAAATTGGCGAATGGGAATTCCCCGGTCGCGTCGTGATGCGCGGCGGTCAGCGCGAAGTCGTCGGCGAGGCCGGCCACTTTCTCGAGGAGTTGCGGAAACTCGGCAATTGTCGACATCATGACGTTGGCTTTCTCTCAGGCGGCGGCCCGAATGTTCACCAGATCGAGCGGCCGGCGATCGACCCAGTGCTCGACGTCGAAATCGCCGGCGAGGAAGCCCCAGTCGCGCAGGAAATCCTTGTAGTGGGAAACCGCTGCGACGAGCTCAGGCTGCAGTCCGAGGCCGAGATGCTTATGGACATCCGGGCCATTGGCGGCCAGCACCTGTTCCTCGGTGGCCCCGGCTTCGCGGGCAACAAAGCGCTGCGTCTCTTCCGGATGCGCCTCGGCCCAGGCACTGGCGCGCAGGATGGTCTCGATCAGTCGCGCGACCAGATCGGGGCGTTGTTCCGCCAGCAGTTCATCGACGGTCAGCACGCGCGGCGAACCGGAATTGATGCGGATGTTCGGGTCGGGGTGGAAGCCGAATTCCACGACCTGGATGGCGCCGATCAGATTGGCGACATTGATGCCGGCCGTGCCCTTGACATAGATGGCGTCGACCTCGCCGCGGATCAGGGCTGCGGCTTCCTCGCCATAGGGCTGCTTGCGCTTGAGGCCGAACAGCGACGGTCCTTCCTGGCCGTCGAGCACGCTGTCGGCCAGCGCTATGTCGACGATCTCGACGTCGCCATAGCCAAGGCCCTCGAGCGAGAGCGCCGAGACCAGTCCCTTCAACGCCGTCGCTCGCATGAAGTCGACGATTCCCTCGGGGCGCCGGGCGATGCCGAAGCGACGGCCTTTCAGGTCCTGGATTGTCCTGATGCCGGAACCGGGCAGGGCGATGATTGCCTGGAATTCGTCGGTCCAGGTGATGCCGACGAGACGCGTCTTGCGCCCTTCGGACCGCGCGCGGATCGGCGGCACGTTGCCGCCGTGGCGGAACGACCAGTCGAGCGTATGGTTGAAATGGCTCTGGCGGATGTCGCGATTGGGCGAATCGATGATCGACTTCAATTCGATCCCCTCCTTGCGAAAGGTCTCGTCGAGAAGCCCGAGCTGTGCGGCGAGCCCGACAGGCGTCGGCACCGGGCAGCGTGTGTACCAGATTTCGGAGATCGCAGTCGCGGTCATGATGGCTCCTTAGGTGTTGCGCAGGCCGGCCTGCTTCATCAGCGGCAGGATGTTCTCGCCGAAGAATTCGAGGTCAGGCTTGAAATCGAAGAAGGACAGCTGCAGGCCGTCAATGCCGGCGTCCTTCAACTTGACGAACTGGTCGACGATCTGTTCGGGCGTGCCGATGAGATAGATGTTGCCGCCGACCTTGGCGTAGGGATCGTCGCGGCCCTCGCGTCCTTTCCAGGCCTGGGCATCGCTGTTGAAGGTCTGGAAGCCTTTCGGCGTGCGGCTGTCGGCATGAGCGACGATCTCATCGGCGACCGCCCAGGCCTCCTTCTCGGTCGGCCTGCTGATGACCAGCGGGTTGAGCAGCGTGCGCACGGTGCGGCCGACGCCGAGGGCTGCGTCCTTCACCTTCTTCGTATGCGCCGGCAGCGCTTCCAGCGCGCTGGCGATGTCGGAGCCGGCCGGGCTGGTGACGAAGACGATGTCGGAATAGCGGCCGGCAAAGGAAATGCCGGCGTCGGAGCCGGTGGCATTGACCAGGATCGGCCGGCCGTAATTCGGCTTGGGCGTGACGAAGCCGCCATTGAGCTTCCAGCTCGATTCTCCGGAGAATGAGAAATTCTCGTCGTCCTGCCACAGTCGCTGCAGCACTTCGACGAACTCGGCGGCGAGTTCATAGCGGCGGTCGTGCTCGATGCGGTTCCAGCCGAACATTTCATGTTCGACGGCGCGATGGCCGGTGACGACGTTGATGCCCCAGCGGCCGCCGGAGATGTGGTCGAGCGTGGCGCCGAATTTCGCCAGATGCAGCGGATGCCAGGGACCGTAGAGAACATGCATGGTCGAGATCAGCATGATCTTCTTGGTGATCGCGGCCATGGCCGCGACGGAGACGAAACTGTCCAGCGCCTGGCCGTTGAAGACACCGCCATAACCGCCCTTGGGCAGCCACTGGCTGAGCGCGAAGACGAGGTCGAAGCCAAGCTCCTCGGCCTTCAACGTCAGGTCGCGATTGTAGTCGAAGCGCCAGTCGGTCGAGCGCGGCAAGGTCGAGTTGGTCCAGCCACCGGCCTGGATCGGCAAGAATAGCCCGAGCAGCACCGGCTGCTGAAGCGCTTTCGACAGCGGGCTGTCCGGATAGTCGGTCGGCGCCTTGAAGAAGGGCGTGCCGACGATGGAACCAGGCTTGTGGGCGAGCGTCATGGCGAACTTTCTCGGGTGGAGGAAGGGAACCCGTGCGAAGGACCGCGCACGGGTCAGGCTCAGGCGACGATATGGGCGGTTGCGAGGGAGCCGGCATTGCCCTCGGCGCCCACCGTGTGACCGGCTATGCGCCTGTTGTAGAGGGTGATTTCCGGTTGGCTGACGATGCCGATATCGGGCAGGTCCTCGACAAGGATCTGCTGGATCGCGGCCCATTGCTCGAAGCGCTTTTCGTGGTCGACCTCGACGGCGGCCGCTTCAAGAAGTTCGTCGACCTTGGCATTGCTGTATTTCGAACCGTTGGAGAACGGCACGCCGGGTTTGAAATTTTTCGACCAGTAGAGGCGCTGTACGCCTACCGTCGGGTCGAACAGATTGCTCATGCCGTTGAAGGTGAAGTCGAAGTCGCGGTCGGTGTAGATGCGCTTGGTGTAGGTGGCGAAATCCTGGCTGCGCACGGTGACCTCGATCCCGACCGCGGCCAATGCCTGCTTGATGTAATCGGCGCCGCGCTTGTAGGTTTCGCCGCTCGGGACATAGTCGTGGACAAGCTTGAGCCGGGTACCGTTGGCGTCGCGCGGCAAGCCTGCTTCATCGAGCAGTTTATCGGCGGCGGCCGTGTCGACCGGATAGGTCTTCAGGTCGGCGACGAACCACTTCTTCAGATTGGGGTTGATCGGGCCTGGAATGGTTTCGCCATAGCCATAGTTGATCGTCTCGCGGATGACGTTGCGGTCGATGACATGGGCGAAGGCACGGCGGACGCGAACATCCTGGAAATAGGCTTTCTCCAGGTTGAATTCGACCCGGCTGATGCCATTGGAATATTGGTAGCCCTGCTTCTCGAAGCCGATATGCGGCAGCGTCTCAAAACGCTGCAAATCGCTGTACGGAATCGGCGTTGCCGGCGCCAGATCGATCTCGCCGGTCTCCAGCGCCAGCGCGCGCGCCGAAGCGTCCGGGATGAAGCGCACGATCAACCGGTCGAGATAGGGGCGCGGTGCGTCCCAGTAGTCAGGATTGCGTTCGTAAACGATGTGGCTGCCGCGCACCCATTCTTTGAAGACGAACGGGCCGGTGCCGACCGGAGCGACGTTGACCGGATTTTCGGCTGCCTTTGTGCCGTCATAGAGGTGCTTCGGCACGATTGGCGTTTCGGCCGCAGCCAGGGCCGTGATCAAGTAAGGCGCCGGCCTCGACAGAACCAGCGCTACGGTCAGCGGATCCGGCGTCTGGATGTCTACAAGGTTGAGGAAGGTGTTGCGGCCGCGCGGATGAACCTCTCTGATCGTGGTGATCGAATAGGCGACGTCGGCGGCGGTGAACGGCTGGCCATCATGCCACTTCACGCCTTCGCGCAGCTTGAAGGTGTATTGCAGCCCATCGCCACTGACTGACCATTGTCTGGCCAGGGATGGGCGCGGCGTGAGATCGAAATCATAGGTCAGCAGGCCCTCGGTGGTCTTTGCCGAGACGTAGACCGAATTGAATGCCGTGTGGGCGATGGTCGTCAGCACAGGCGGCTCAGCCGAGAGCACCAGCGTCGCCGTTCCACCCTGTTTCGGCTCGGCGGCGTAGGCGCTGCGCGATGCAGGCAACAGGGTCGCTCCGAGCGCGGCCGCCGAGATGCCGAGGAACCTGCGGCGGTTCGGACTGAGGAAATGAGACATAGCGTCCTGGTCCTTTTTTGCTGCCGGACCCGATCGGCCGATCGTCGGCCGCCAGGCTAAAAATCCGTCGTTCCAAGAGCGGGCCCGTTTGCGAAAAGATTTGGCCGACCTGCTCCCGCGCTTAAGATTTCATACTTCAAACAGCTAAGTTTGTAGTATGAAATAAAATTCTATTCTGCAATGAAGCCATTTGCAGGATAAAATTTCTTAAATCAGGTTTGACAATGTCTATAAATCTTGTCAACTAAAAAGCGCGGAACTTTCCGGGAAACAGCAAACCCGCATCGTCAGCCACAGCCGGGATAGCGAAAACGATGTCGACCCTGACGCGCATTGGCAGAACCTTCCGGCGCACCGCCATCCAGGCGGTGCCGACCGTTCTGGGCATCGTCATCCTGAACTTCTTCCTGCTGCAGCTCGCGCCCGGCGATGCCGCCGATGTCATGGCCGGCGAGGCTGGCTCGGCCACTGTCGAAACGATGGCGGCGCTTCGCCAGCGCTTCGGGCTCGACAATCCGCTTCTCGTCCAGCTGTTCAACTATCTCTACAATCTGGCGCATTTCAGCCTCGGCTTTTCGCCGCGCTACGGCATGCCGGTCGCCGACCTGATCGGCCAGCGGCTGCCCGGCACGCTAGTGCTGATGGCGGTGGCTCTGGCCGTCGCCATTGTGCTCGGCCTCGCCCTTGGATCGGTGATGGCGGTGTTTGCCGGGCGCCTGCCGGATCGTGTGCTCTCCGTTATTTCGCTGCTGTTCTATTCAATCCCGGGTTTCTGGATCGGCTTGATGCTGATCGTGCTGTTTTCGGTCAAGCTCGGCTGGCTGCCGAGCGGCGGCTCGGGAACCATCGGCAGCAACCTGACCGGCCTTGCCGGGCTCTGGGACAGGGCGCGCTACATGATCCTGCCGGCACTGTCGCTGGCGCTGTTCTACGTGGCGATCTATGCGCGGCTGACACGAGCGGCGATGCTGGAGGTCCAGTCGCAGGACTACGTGCGCACCGCCGCAGCCAAGGGCCTGCCGCCGGCCATCATCACCATTCGCCATGTCCTGCGCAACGCGCTGATCCCCATTACCACCATGGCCGGCATGCATGTCGGCGGCATGCTCGGCGGCGCCGTGGTTGTCGAGACTGTCTATTCCTGGCCCGGCCTCGGGCGTCTCGCCTTCGAAGCGGTCATGGGCCGCGATTTCACCGTGCTGCTCGGCATCCTTCTGTTGTCGTCGCTGCTGGTGATCATCGCCAACGCGACCGTCGATCTTCTGCACGCCTGGCTCGATCCCCGCATCGGAGTACGCTGATGGCTTCCACCGATTTCGCCGCGGGCGATGCCCGTTCCCGCCGTCTCCATGCCGATGCCCGCGGGCCCGCGGCACCGCCTGAACCCGAGGCAAAGAGTTGGAGCAATCTCCACGCGCCCGACGCACGCTCCGCTTCGGCAGCGTCGGTGCCGATAGCCGCTGGCGGGCGTGCGCTGAAGGTTTTCCTGCGCAATCCCAACGCCATGTTCGGCGTTGTGTTCCTGTCACTGGTCGTGCTGGCCGCACTGCTGGCACCAGTCCTCTATCCGGCCGATCCGCTATCGATGGTGGCGCGGCCCTTCCTGTGGCCGGGCCAGAACCCAGCCTTCCCACTGGGCACGGACTCCATGGGCCGCGATGTGCTTTCGGGCATTCTGCATGGCGCACGGATTTCGCTGTTCGTCGGCCTGGTGGCGACCGCGCTCGGCCTCAGCTTCGGCATCCTGGTCGGCGCCGCCGCCGGCTACTTCGGCGGCTGGATCAACGACCTGCTGGTGCGCCTGATCGAGATCTTTCAGACCATACCGAGCTTCGTGCTGCTGGTCGTCATGGTGGCGATCGCGCAGCCGACCGCGCCTGTCGTGACAGTGGCGATCGCCGTCATCACCTGGCCGACGGTGGCGCGGTTGACCCGCGCCGAGTTCCGGGCCATCCGCGAGAAGGATTTCGTCATGGCCGCCCGCAGCCTCGGCTACGGCCATGTCCGCATTATCTTCCGCGAGATCCTGCCCAATGCGCTGCCGCCGTTGATCGTGACCTCGTCGGTGATGGTGGCGACCGCGATCCTGATGGAATCGGCGCTGTCCTTCATGGGCCTCGGCGATCCCAACGTCGTCAGCTGGGGCTCGATGATCGGAGCGGGCAGGGAATTGATCCGCACCGCTTGGTATCTGACAGCGCTTCCGGGACTGGCGATCGTCTTTACCGTGCTGGCGCTGAACCTGATCGGTGACGGCCTCAACGACGCGCTCAACCCGCGCTTCTCACAGGAGCGATAGAGATGGCGGCTCCTTTGCTCAGGATCGACAATCTGACGGTTCGCTTCCCGACCGCCGAGCCGGTCAGCCGGCTGAGCTTCGAGGTCGGTGAGGGCGAGACGCTGGCGATCGTTGGTGAATCAGGCTCCGGCAAGTCGCTGACCGCGCTCGCCCTGATGCAGCTTCTGCCGCGCTCGGCGAAAATACCCAATGGCAGGATCGAATTCGCCGGCAAGGATCTGCTTGGTCTCGACCAGAAGGCTATGCGGAGCCTGCGCGGACGCGAGATCGCCATGATCTTCCAGGAGCCGATGACGTCGCTCAATCCGGTGCTGACCATCGGCCGGCAGATCACCGAGGTGCTGACGCTGCACGAAGGCATACGCGGCAAGGCAGCGCGGAACCGTGCCATCGAGCTTCTCAATCTGGTTCGCATTCCCGATCCGCAGCGGCGCATCGATGACTATCCGCACCAGCTTTCCGGCGGCATGCGCCAGCGCATCATGATTGCCATCGCCGTCGCCTGCCGGCCGCGCCTGCTGATTGCCGACGAACCGACGACGGCGCTCGACGTGACCATCCAGGCGCAGGTGCTCGACCTGCTCGATACGCTGCGCCGCGAACTGTCGATGGCTGTCATGCTCATCACCCACGATCTTGGTGTCGTGGCACAATGGGCCGACAAGGTCGTCGTCATGTATGCCGGCCGCAAGGTTGAACAGGCGCTGCCGGACGCACTGTTCAGAACACCCCTTCACCCCTATACGCGCGGCCTGCTGGCGGCGTCGCCGCGGCTGAAGACCAATCTCCACTACCGCGACGCCAGGCTGACGGAGATTCCCGGCAGTATCGTCTCGGCCGCCGGCGAAAAGGGCTGCCCGTTCCGCCCGCGCTGCGCGGTGGCGCGCGACAGCTGCGCCCATTTCGTACCCGACCTCGTCGAGGTGAGCGAGGATCGTCTAGTCGCCTGCCCCTACAGCTTCATTCCGGAGGTTGCGCATGGCGCTGCTCTCGGTCTCTGACCTTTCCACCCATTTCCACGCCCAGGGCGGCACGCTGCGCGCCGTCGATGGCGTATCCCTCGAAGTCGGACGCGGCGAGACGGTTGGTCTCGTCGGCGAAAGCGGTTGCGGAAAATCGACGCTAGGCAAGACCATCATGCGGCTGGTCGACCCGACTAGCGGCAGGATCGAGTTCAACGGCACCGACATCACCGTTCTCGACACGCGCCGGCTGAAGGCGGCGCGCCGTAATATCCAGATGATCTTCCAGGATCCGTTCGCATCGCTCAATCCGCGCCACACGATCGGCGACATCCTGACAGCACCACTGAAGGTCCATGGCATCGGCAACACGGCCGAGCGGCGCACCATCGTCGAGGACATCATCGAGCGTGTCGGTCTGCCGAGGGATTCGCTTGGCCGCTACCCGCATGAATTTTCCGGCGGGCAACGCCAGCGCATCGGCATCGCCCGGGCGCTGATCCTCAATCCGGAACTGGTTGTGTGCGACGAGCCGGTGTCGGCGCTCGACCTTTCGATCCAGGCGCAGATTCTGAACCTGCTGGTCGACATGAAACGTCAGCTCGGCCTGTCCTATCTCTTCATTTCGCACGATCTATCAGTCGTTCGCTATTTCGCCGACCGGGTGCTGGTGATGTATCTCGGACGCATTGTCGAAAGCGCCGACAATGCGGCGCTGTGGACCTCGCCAAAGCATCCCTACACGCGCGCGCTGATGGATGCCGTGCCGGACCCGGCGCGCCGACGTCAGGCCGCGCCGATCCATGGCGATCTGCCAAGCCCGCAGAACATCCCCAGCGGCTGCCGTTTCCATACCCGCTGCCCGCTGGCGACCGATCTGTGCCGTTCGCAGGAACCGGCGTTCCGAGCGATCGCGCCGGGACACCATGTCGCCTGCCACTACGCCGAACCAACCATCAACTGAAATTCAACGGAGCAGAAAAATGTCCGACTACCGCTATCTTGGCCGCAGCGCCCTGAAGGTTTCGCCGCTCAGCCTGGGCACGATGATGTTCGCCGGGCCGACCGAGGAGACGGTCGCGCATCGCATCATCGACAAGGCGCGCGAGCAAGGCATCAACTTCATCGACACCGCCGACGTCTACCACAACGGCAAGTCCGAGGAAGTCGTCGGTCGCGGTATCAAGGTGACGCGCGATCATTGGGTCGTGGCGACCAAGTTCGTCAACTCGCATGACAAGGGGCCTAATCTCGGCGGCCATTCGCGCAAATGGGTGATCCAGACGGTCGAGAACAGCCTGCGGCGCCTGGGAACAGACTATATCGACCTGTTCTACTTCCACCGCGCCGTCTTCGATGCGCCGCTGGAAGAGCCGGTGCGGGCGATCGCCGACCTGATCCGCCAGGGCAAGCTGCGCTATTTCGGCGTCTCCAACTTTCGTGGCTGGCGCATCGCCGAAGTCGCGCATCTGGCCGATGAACTCGGCATCGACCGGCCGGTAGCCAGCCAGCCGCTCTATAACATCGTCAACCGCACCGCCGAGGCCGAACAGCTGCCGGCGGCCGCCTACTACGGTCTTGGCGTCGTCTCCTACAGCCCGCTGGCGCGCGGCGTGCTGACCGGCAAATACGAGCCGAACCAGGCGCCTGCCGCCGACACGCGGGCCGGCCGTGGCGACAAGCGCATCGCCGAGACCGAGTGGCGCCCGGAATCGATCGAGATCGCCAGGCAGATCGCGGCGCACGCAAAGTCACGCGGCGTCTCGGCCGCCGATTTCGCGCTGGCCTGGGTGTTGAACAACCGGCTGATCACGGCGGCGATCGCCGGCCCGCGTACCGAGGAACAGTGGGACAGCTATGCGAAGGCATTGGACTTCAGGCTGAGCGCCGAGGACGAGGCCTTTGTCGACCGCCTCGTCACTGCCGGTCATGCCTCAACGCATGGGTTCAATGATCCGAGCCATCCGGTCGAAGGCCGCGTGCCGCGTTCGGAGCCGGCAGCGCCGATCCCGCTGACACGGCCTCTGCGCGCCGCCTGACGGTCGCCGACGAAATGGCGGGGCCGGCGGCCCCGCCCGCGTTTCCAATTGCTTTGGACAGATGAGAGAGCCCATGAATTTCCACGTCGAACGGCTGCGCCAGAACATCGTCGTGCTTTCGGGCAACACCCACAGGCCGTCGAAGTCGCGGACGCTGGCGCATCATCTCGGCGAGGCGCTGCGCGAAAGATTGTCTGTCACAGTAAATTTCCTCGATCTTGTCGATGCCGGCCGTGGTCTGGGTGCTGCGTTTACGCGAAGGGAATTGACGCCGGAGGCGCTGAATGTGGTAAACGCGGTCGAACAGGCCGACGCGCTGATCGTCACGACGCCGGTCTACAACGGCTCCTATGCTGGCCTGTTCAAGCATCTGTTCGACCTCATCGATCCACTGGCGCTCGTCGACCGGCCGGTCCTGATCGGCGCGACGGGTGGTGGCCAGCGCCACGCGCTGGTAGTCGAACATCAGCTTCGCCCGCTGTTTGGCTTTTACTCCGCCCTGACGGTGCCGAGCGCCGTCTATGGCAGTGACAGCGACTTTGCCGACGGCAAGCTCGTAGATTCGCTGGTTCTGGCGCGGGCCGGGCAGGCCGTGGATCAATTCGTTGCCCTGCTTTCAGCGCGCCAGCCGAAGAGCCAACCGGTCCGGGCGGCTTCGGGCTGACGGATAAAGTGCCAAGGCAAGTGCCTGATAGGCGATATATGGCCAAGGCGCGGCCCGTAAGCACTCCGCATTTTGCGCCTGAATAATCCCGCGGGCGACAGGGTGCCGTCTAAATCCGAATTCTTTTTTAAGCGCGAGCTGATTTTAAGAATTCCATTGCTATCTAAGTCTATAATATCAGTGGACTTTAATCCAACGCTCTTTGAATAGGGCGGTCGAGGGGTTTGCCCTCTGTTCAAAAGGATTAAGGCTCCATGCGAAAACTTATTTCCGCCGCCCTTGTCGGGCTTGCCATAGCGGCCACATCCGCTGCAGCGCATGCCGACGACAAGAAAGTCGTCATCGCCTACCAGACCGGTGCCAATCCCTACAACCTCGGTATTGCCAACGGCGATCTTGCCAAGAAAACCGGCTGGAACATCGAATACCGCCGCTTCAATTCCGGTGCTGACATCTTTGCTGCCATCGCATCCGGCGACGTCCAGATCGGCGATGTCGGATCAAGCCCGTTCGCCGCAGCCGTCAGCAGGGGCATCGACGTGAAGGCCTTCTACATCTCCTCGGTCTCCCGTGACGGAGAAGCCCTGGTGGTGCGGCCCGATATCAAGTCGCCGGCCGACCTGCGGGGCAAGAAGCTCGCGGCCGCGCCAGTATCGACGGACCATTACCAGCTTCTCGCCGTCCTCAAGCAGGAAGGCATTTCGGAGAAAGAAACCCAGGTCATCGCCATTCCGCAGCCCGAAATCGTCGCTGCCTGGAAGCGCGGCGACATTGACGGGGCCTTCGTCTGGGATCCGGCACTCTCTGAACTCAAAAAGGACGGCAAGGTTCTGCTCACAGCCGGCCAGGTCGCCGACCGTGGCGCGCCGACCTTCAGCGCGCTGGTCGTGACCGGCGAGTTCGCCAAGGCCAATCCCGACTTCCTCGGCCAGTATGTCCGGCTGATCGACGGCTACAACACCGCCTACCTGAGCAACCCGGCCGCATGGGGACCGGACTCAGAGAGCGCCAAGCTGATCGCCAAATTGCAGGGCGGCACGGCGGCCGAGAATTCGGAGCAGTTGAAGACGACTGTGGTTCCGCCGCTCGACGAGCAGGTGTCCGACAAATGGCTGGGCGGTGGCGACAAGAGCGCCGTTGCGAAAATCCTCAAGGACACCGCAGGCTTCCTGAAGGACCAGCACAAGATCACCGCCATCAAGGACAGCTACGCCGCGTTCGCCGATCCGGAATACGCAGACGCTGCCAAGGCCTCGAACTAGAAATCACCTGACGAAATTCAGGTTCTGGCTGGCGG
The DNA here is from genome assembly GCF_040319155.1 of Mesorhizobium sp. M0954. Taxonomy (NCBI): domain Bacteria; kingdom Pseudomonadati; phylum Pseudomonadota; class Alphaproteobacteria; order Hyphomicrobiales; family Phyllobacteriaceae; genus Mesorhizobium; species Mesorhizobium sp. M0954. Next base: position 188,622 of record NZ_JAMYNR010000008.1, read on the forward strand.
AATTCTCGCCAGCCAGACTGCTTGGAGGCCCACCATGCTTCGGATCCGCGATGCCAGCGTGACCTTTCCGGCCTCGGATGGCCAGGACGTACACGCGCTTGATCACGTCTCGCTCGATATCGCTCCAGATTCCATCGTTGTCGCGGTTGGTGCTTCCGGATGCGGCAAGTCGACATTGCTCAACGCGATCGCCGGCTTCCTGCCGCTCACCGAAGGCACGATCACACTGGACGGAAAAGAAATTGTCGCGCCCGGCGGCGATCGTGGCGTCGTCTTCCAGAAAGATACCTTGCTGCCCTGGGCCAATGTGCTGGACAATGTCGCTCTCGGCCTGAAATACCGAGGCGTGCGGCGCGGCGAACGCCATGAGCGATCGAGGCGTCTGCTGGAACTGGTCGGGCTCGCCGATTTCGCCGAAAAGCCGCCCTATGAACTGTCCGGCGGCATGCGCCAGCGAGTCGGCATCGCGCGGGCGCTGGCCACCGATCCGAAGATCCTGCTGATGGACGAGCCGTTCGGCGCCCTCGACAGCCTGACGCGCGAGACGATGCAGCAGCTTCTGGCCTCGGTCTGGGCCAAGACCGGCAAGCAGATCCTGTTCATTACCCATTCGATCGAGGAAGCCCTCACGCTCGGCACCACCATCGTTGTGATGTCGCCTCGACCAGGCCGCATCGTTGCCCGGTTCGACGCCGACTTCGTTCGCGACTTCGCTGAGAGCGGCGACATCGGGCCGATCCAGTCCCACCCGCGTTTCATCGAACTGCGGCAGGAAATCCGCTCGCTCATCCACCAGCCGGAAGGCGCCCGCACAGGAACCTTGCAATGACGCTCGCCGCCAATTCCGGAACCTCTTTTTCGTCTTCGATAGCTCAACGCGCGCCGTCTCCCAAGACGCGCCGGTCCGCTTCGACAAGCACGCTCGGCATCAGCCTGGTCACCCTGGCGTCGCTCATCGCCTTGTGGTTTTTGGCCACGCGCTTCGGCTGGGCGTCGCCGCTGTTCCTGCCGTCGCCCGCCGAGGTACTGACCCAGTTCAGCGCCGTCTGGGCCGATGGCTATGCCAACGGTACGCTCCTCGAGCACACACTCGCCAGCCTCGGCCGCATCGCCGCGGCGCTCGGTGGCGGCATTTTCCTGGGCGTTCCGCTCGGCCTGCTGATGGGACTCAATCGCTGGGTCAAGGGCATCTTCAGCGTTCCGATCGATCTCTACTGGGGTCTGCCGCCTTTGGCCTACCTGCCGCTGCTGATCATCTGGCTGGGCATCGGCGAAACGTCCAAGATCGTGCTCCTGTCGCTGTCGACCTTCGCCCCGATCTGTTTTGCCGCACAGGCCGGCGTCCGGTCGGTGCCGGCCGAACGCATCAATGCCGCGCTGTCGCTCGGTGCGAGCCGGCTGCAACTTTTCACCAGCATCATCCTGCCGTCCGCGTTGCCGGAAATCATGACCGGCCTTAAGATTGCCATCGGCGCCGGATTGTCCACGCTGGTAGCGGCCGAGTTGATCGCGGCCCAGTCGGGCCTCGGCTACATGATCATGTCGGCGGCCAATTTCCTCGCCACCGACGTCGTCTTCGTCGGCCTCATCGTCATCGCCATTCTTGCCTTCGCCTTTACCAGCGGCATGCGCTGGCTGGAGCATCGCCTCATCCCCTGGAAGGGCAAGATCTGACGCTTGCCTAGACATTCCGCAATCGCTGAAGGAAACAATCCGATGTCCAGCAACACCCGTCCGCTCGACCTCTACTGGTATCTGCCGACCCATGGCGATGGACCGTATCTCGGCACGGACGAGCGGCACCGCCCGGCAACCTTCGGCTATCTCAGGGAGATCGCCCAGGCTGCGGACCGGCTTGGCTTCAAGGGTGTGCTCCTGCCGACAGGAACGCGTTGTGAGGACGCCTGGATCGTGGCGGCCGGGCTGATCCCGCTCACCGAACGGCTGAAGTTCCTCGTGGCACTTCGGCCGGGCAGCGGTACACCGGCGCTGTTTGCGCGTCATGCAGCCACTCTGGACCGCATTTCCGGTGGTCGTGTCCTGCTCAATGTCGTCACTGGAGCCGACCCGGCCGATCTCGCCGGCGACGGCAACAAGCTCAGTCATGACGAGCGCTATGCACAGACCGACGAGTTCCTGACGATCTGGCGGCGAATCCTTTCGGGTGAGCCGGCGGATTTCGACGGCAAGTACCTTTCCGCCCACGGCACCGACATTTCCTTCCCGCCGGTTCAGCGGCCGCATCCGCCACTCTGGTTCGGAGGCTCTTCGGATGCCGGCATCGCGATCGCCGCCAAGCACGTGGACACCTATCTGAGCTGGGGTGAACCGGTGGACCAGCTTGCCGAAAAGATCGCCCGCGTCAGGGAAGCCGCAGCGGCGCAAGGCCGCATGATGCGCTTCGGCCTTCGCATTCACCTGATCGTACGTGAGACGGAGGATGAGGCGTGGGCGGCGGCCGACCGGCTGATCAGCCACGTCACCGACGACCTGATCGCCGAAGCCCAGAAGGGATTTGTCCACATTTCGGAATCCGTCGGCCAAAAGCGCATGTCGGCGCTCCATCAGGGCCGCCGCGACCGGCTGGTCGTCGGCCCGAATCTATGGGCGGGACCGGGGCTGGTGCGCGGAGGTGCGGGGACGGCCCTGGTCGGCAATCCCGACAATGTTGCCGCGCGCATTCGCGAATATCAGGAGATCGGCATCGAAACCATCATCGCGTCCGGCTATCCGCATCTGGAAGAGGCGTTCAACGTCGCTGAATTGCTTTTCCCCAAACTCGGCCTGAGTGGCGAAACCGCACCCCAGGAGCGCAGCTGGGACGTCGAGTTCGGACGCCCCAAAGTCACCGCGTCCGCTTCGTGACGTCCTGCCGACAGCGTCGGCCAGAGCGATGTCATGTGGCTTCGCGACGGCGATCGGAGCGAGGCTGCGGCCAGGTCCAATGACATGGCTTTCGGGAATCGATCGAGAGCAACGAGCGTCCTGGCTAACCGCCGGATAAAGTTAGGATAAGACATATCCGGCCTCTCAAGCGAGCTCGGCTGGCGTTATCCCAGGAGCCCTCCTGGGATAACTGCTATTGGGGCCGCGGCCCGCCCCTCCGACAGCCTCAGGCGGTAACGAGGTCGCTCACATTGGTCCCGGCACCATCTTGGTCGGCTGCTCAGGCATCGGGAACGCATAATTGTCGCATTTCACGTCCGGGTTCGTCGGGCTGAACATTCCGAGCGGGTTGTCCTTGAACAGCCAGGCGTGAAGGTCGTAGTGGTGGAACTCCTTCGGGATGAGCGGATAATGCCCCTCCATAGGCCCCATGAATGTCTGGCCGAAAAGCTTCGGCGGCTCCTTGGTGTCCGGGGTCAAGGGCACGAGCCATTCCACGCCGACCAGGCGCAATTCGCCGCCGACCGGCTCGTAGATCAGCACATTGGGACGCGTCGGATCCGCGGTCGGGCCGACAGTCGTGACGTTGACGAAATGGATGCCCATCGCGCCCTTCGGGTAGTCCATCGCCCCCTCTACCTTTTCGCCGCTGTAGAAGACGCATCCTACCGTCGATAGATAAAGCTCGCGAATGGCAACCTTGTAGTCTTCATACCTGGACAGCGATTTACGCAGGGCATCGATCTCGGCTTTGTCGGGTTCGGCCGCCCGAGGAGTGGCGGCGTTCAGACACGCGCCAACGAGACCTGCCAAGGTGAGGATACCGACACGCCTGAGGTGAGTTGTTTTCATCATGCATTCCTCCCAGATTTTTTTCTTCTGGCCGTGCAGGACCGAGGCGGCAGTGATGCTGGACGCGCGGCCGTAATTGATCGCCTCATCCCGGTTGGGACTGCGTCGATGCTAATCCTTTCCGCTGATCGGGAGAATTAACCCTGACGACCTAGGCCCGAGAGAGCCGACGGTGCAGAGACGGACGGGCCGGGGCCCACTTTGGACCCTATGCACTAGCGGCGGCGCAGCAGGCTCCTCATCCGGTTGCGCAGCAGGCGCGCCATGTTGCGGGTTTCGCGGTAGAGGTGAAGCTGCGACGCCGCCTGGCGGGCGGGGCGGTCGGCGTCCGGCGTCAGCCCGATCACCAGCGTGCCCATCGGCTTGCGTTCGCTCCACAGCCGGCTCATCACCGGATGGTCGGGCACGGCGCAGGAATCGGTCATCATGATGTTGGGATCGTCGAGATGCTGCCTGGTCACCTCGATCATCAGCAGCGTGCCCGGCGAACAGGCAGCGAGCGTCTCGTCATAGGCGGTCTTCCAGGTGTAGGCGACGCCGGCCTCGACGAAGACGACCAGGCAGGCGATGGTGCGGCCGTCGAGCGTCAGCGAATGGATGCGGCAAAGATCCTGTTCGGCCAGCCGGTGCACCGCTTCGCGGGCGAAGGCGGCGCGGTAGCGGTCGATGGCCATGGCGGTGCGCTCGCGGCCTTTCCAGCCGGCAGCCTCCAGCGTCAGGAAATTTTCGATGGCGTGGCGGATCTCGTCAGGCCCGCGCGCCACGACATGCTCCAGCCGGCCGAGGTCGGCGAGGCGGCGCTTCAGGCGGCGGAACTCGCGATAATGGTGCGCGCGCAGCGAAGCCTTCAGATATTCCTCGCCGTCGAGCTCGCTTTCGAGCACCGGGCGCTCGGCCTTGCCGGTGGTGACCAGCGTCAGGCCGCGCGTTTCGGCGACGCTGGCGAGCAGGCTGGCCACCGGGCCGTCCAGCCTTATGTCGGGCAGCACGAAGACTTTCGGCAGCTTGAGATGCGGCCTGGACAGCATCGAGAAGAGATCCTCGATCACGCCGATCGGATCGTCGCGGTCGACCAGCGGCGTGCCGATCGGGCCGAACGGGCTCGACCAGGTGCGCATGACTGGAACGCCGAGCGGCACCGCCGGCCGCTCGACCGAGAACGGCACCAGCAGGCGCAGCCGGTTGCGGTACTGGTCGCCGTCGCGGATGACGGCCAGCCGCACCTCGCGGTCCTCCAGTCTGGGCATGGCCGGCGCCAGGAAGCGCGGATTGAAGAAGACGTTGGGCTCGATCGTGCGGGTGCAGAGATAGTCGAGCTCCTCGACCAGGTCGAAGCCGGCGGAGGCCGGATAGATGGCAAGCTTGCGCTCGGGCCGGTTGTTGGCGAGGATCTCGACATGGGCGGGATCGGCTTCGCGGGCAAGCCCGGCAAGGCCGGACACCATGGCGCCGGCCGGGCCGCCGCTGGTTTCCTCGAGCAAGGGGACGGCAGCCATCAGGCGGCTCCTTTGGCGGGCACGAAAATGACCATGGCGATGCCGAGCTTGCGCCAGACCGTAAAGGACAGCGCGCCGGCCTCGAAGATCATGGCGAAGACGGTGGCCATCGCCGCGCCCCACAGACCGAAGAGCGGGATCAGCACGACGCTAAGCGCGATGTTGAAGGCCAGCGTCATGGCATAGACAGCGGCACAGATATTCTGGTTGCCGCTCATGGTGAGCAGGCTTTCGCAAGGGCCGACGGCGGCCCGCGCGACGACGCCGAACACCAGCACGAACAGCAGCGGATAGCCGGCGGAAAATTCCGGGCCGAACAGGGTCAGCATCGGCTCGCCCAGGGCCAGCACGAGCAGCGCCATCGCCAGCGACGGCCAGAAGGTCCACGACACGGTTTCGCGGGCGAAGGCGGCGAGCTTTTGCGGCTCGCCATGGGTGAACTGGGCATAGCGCTGGGCGACGCCGGCCTTGACCGCGAAATAGACGAAATGCACCAGCGCCAGCGTCTTGACGGTGGCGAAATAGACGGCGACGTCGTTGGGATGGAGATAGGCGCCGACCATCAGCACGTCGGCATTGGTGAGCAGGAAGAAGAAGCTCTCGACCAGGAAGATCGGCAGCGAGACGATGAACCATTGGCCGAAATGCAATTTCATCGGTCCGGCCGGGATTCTTTTGTCGATGCGCGACGTCACGCCGATGAGCTGGCCGAGCGTGGTGGCATAGGTGGCGGCGATCGCGGCGAAGATCGCCGTCTTGGCGTCGGGCGCATAGCCCGCCAGCAGCATCAGCGCCATGAACGCCAGGATCAGCAGCGGCCGCACCAGGAATGTCGGCGACAGCGCAAACAGTGCCCAGGAATTGGCCCGCGCCAGCCCTTGCAGAAGGTCGGACATGGCAATCATCGGCAGGCAGATGATGCCGAGGATGAACGGCACGACATAGTAGTTCTCGATAAAGGGCGACAGCAGCCAGACGCCGAGCGCGCCGAGGCCGGCGATCAGCGTCGAGGCAACCAGTACGAACAGCCGGCTGGCCCGCACGATGCCGCGCAGTTCGGCCATCATGCCACGCTCGCGATATTCGGGAATGAAGCGGATGATCGAGGTGTGGAAGCCGAGGCAGGCGAGATTGCCGACGATGACCATCGTCACCCACACGAGCACGAAAATGCCGTATTCGAACGAGCCCATCCAGCGCGCCATCAAGACCTGGCTGACGAAGGCGATGACGGCGCTGACGATGCGGACTGAAAAGGCGATCAGCGACATGCGGCCGGCCTCGCCGCGCGCGCCGGCGCTGAACAGGACGGCATCGATCAGGCCAAGCAGCGGCCTTATGCGCAGCGCAAGGCGCTGCGGCAGGAACCGCCCGGCTGTCGTCGCCGCGGAAAAGCGCACCCAATACTCTCCGTTTTCCGCCAATTTACAGGGGTTGGGTGTAGCGGAGACACATTAAGAAACGGTTGGGTGGGCGGTGGAGGGGCCCGCACTCTGATCATGCCGGCCGCATGGCGATGCGAGCGGACGCCGACAAATAAAATCTGCTGGCATGGGCGAGCTTCCTAGTTATGCTCGATTCGAGTCTTGATGCGGAACAAGACTAATCACGCTCTTGCGCGGCCCGGGGGAGAAATGACGGAAAAGACTGTCGCTGATGCGGTATCCGCCTACGGCGCATCGCTTAAGCCGAAGCTTTCAAATCCGGCAATCGGAGGCGCACCAGAGGATCAGCTTCGCGGACCGCTCGAAAGGCTGGTGCACGAGCTTGCCGAACTGGCGAAATACGCCGCCGGATCGGTCCACCTCGTGGGGGAGACAAGTCTTGCTGACATCAAGACGCGTCCGGACTTCGCCGTAACAGTCAACAATGCGCTTGTCGGCTTCATCGAGGTCAAGCAGCCCGGGAAGGGCGCTGACCCTCGCCATTTCAGTGACCCGCATGACAAAGACCAGTGGAACAAGCTGAAGTCATTACCCAATCTGCTCTACACCGATGGCAATGCGTTCAGCCTTTGGCAAGATGGAGTGCTGCAGGGCAAAGTCGTCTTGCTGGATGGTGACGTTGTCTCTTCAGGCGCGAAGCTGGGTGCGCCAGCCAGTCTTCTTCCGTTGATCAATAACTTTCTGACCTGGGCTCCGATCGCGCCGCCAAATGCAAGGCGCCTGGCGGAAGTCAGCGCGCGGCTCTGCCGGCTGTTACGCGACGAGGTCGTGGAGCAGATGGCCCGTGGCAGCGAAGGATTGACGGCGCTGGCGAAAGACTGGCGCAAGCTGCTGTTTCCGGAAGCCGACGACGCCCAATTCGCTGATGGTTACGCGCAAGCGGTGACCTTCGGCCTTCTCGTTGCACGAGCCCTAGATATTCCACTCACCGGCGGCATTCACCAAGCGGCCTACGAGCTGAGAAAGACGAATTCTCTGATCGGCACCGCGCTCGGGCTTCTGACCGACGACGAGGCCAACCAGCAGGCGCTGAAGACATCGCTGCAAACGCTGACCCGCGTTCTCAATGAGGTGAACTGGCACACGATCAGCAAGGATAAACCGGAAGCGTGGCTCTATTTCTACGAAGATTTCCTTGAAGTCTATGACAACACGCTGCGGAAGAAGACCGGCTCATACTACACCCCGCCAGAAGTGGTCAGCGCGATGGTGCGACTGGTCGATGAGACGTTGCGTGGCCCTTTGTTCGAGCGCCACGCCGGGCTTGCGTCGGCCGACGTGACGATTGCCGACCCGGCGGTCGGCACCGGCACCTTTCTGCTAGGTGTATTGCGCCATATCGCTTCAACGGTGGCCAACGATCAGGGCGAAGGTGCCGTGCGCGGCTCAATCGCGGCGGCGGCGCAGAGACTGGTCGGCTTCGAGCTTCAGTTTGGCCCGTTCGCGGTGGCGCAGCTTCGTCTTATTGCCGAGATGCAGACGTTGATGAAGACGAACGATGGCGATCTGCCGCATGTCCCAGAATTGAGGTTATTCATTACCAACACGCTCGGCAATCCGTTCGTTGAGGAAGAGACGCTTGTTCAGGTTGGCGCCGTTGCAAAATCGCGGCGTGATGCCAACACGATCAAGAAGACTCAAAAGATCACTGTCGTCATCGGGAACCCGCCCTACAAGGAAAAGGCCAAGGGACGCGGCGGTTGGATCGAGGCCGGCACGAAGGGTCGGCCGTCGCCGATGAGCTGGTGGACGCCGCCGAACGGTTGGGGCGTGGGCGCGCACGCCAAGCATCTGAAAAATCTCTATGTTTATTTCTGGCGCTGGGCGACATGGAAGGTTTTTGGCTCGGGGCTCAACGCATCGACCGGTCTGCCCGACAAGGACGAGGAAGGCATTGTTTGCTTCATCAGCGTAGCCGGGTTCCTCAACGGCCCGGGCTTCGAGAAGATGCGCGACGACCTTAGGCGCAGTTGCTCGGACATTTGGGTGGTGGACTGTTCGCCGGAAGGGCACCAGCCAAATGTCCCGACGCGCGTCTTTCAAGGCGTACAGCAGCCAGTCTGTATCGTGCTCGCGGCGAAGAAACTGGCCAAGGACAACAACAAGCCGGCTCGGGTTCGTTTCCACGCATTGCCGAAAGGCCGTCGCGAGGAGAAGTTTAAGGCGCTGGAACAGCTCTCGTTCCACGGCACGGATTGGGAGGACTGTCTCACCGGCTGGCGCGACCCGTTCTCTCCGGCGGCGACGGGGGCATGGTCGAGTTTTCCCCAGCTCAGCGAATTCTTCACATACAACGGTTCCGGCGTTCAGCCGGGCAGAACATGGATCATCGCGCCGGATTCGCTTTCACTCGGAAGTCGGTGGGAGAGCTTAGCATCTGAAGCTGATCCTGATCGAAAGGAGCAGAAATTCCATCCTCACCTTCGTGACGGTGTGCCAGGCGACAAGCATATTCGCAAAATTGTGAAGGATGCCGTTAGGGGCCATGAACACCGACCAGGACCAATCATCTTCGACAGAGGCCCAGTAATAAATCCAATCCGCTATGGCTATAGGACATTGGATCGACAATGGATTATTCCCGATGTGCGGGTGATTAATCAATTGAATCCGACACTGTGGAATACACACTCGAACCACCAAGTTTACCTCACGGGGTTATATCGAGCATCACCAAGATCCGGACCGGCAATCACATTCACAGGCTATGTTCCGGATTACGACCACTATAAAGGCTCCTTCGGCGGCCGCGTGCATCCGCTATGGCGCGATGCTGCTGCCAAGGAGCCGAATGTCTCAAAGAAGCTGATCGCCCTGTTGGCGGAAACGTACGGCCATCCAATATCGGCCGAGGATGTAGTCGCCTATCTTGCAGCAGTGATGGCACATCCGGCCTTTACCAAACGCTTCCAACCTGACCTCGTGCAGCCCGGCCTGCGCGTGCCGCTGACCGCCGATCCTTCGCTGTTTTCGGAAGCCGTGACGTTGGGTCGCGAGGTAATCTGGCTGCACACTTATGGTGAGCGGTTTTTCGATCCCACCGCGGGTCGACCGAAGGCGCCGCCCCGGATGGTAAGGGACGCAGCCCCGACAGTTCCGATCGGTGGCGCAATCCCCGGCGCACCGCAGCCACTTCCGGATACTATGGAGTACGATCCCGTGAAGCGCCGGCTCCATGTAGGCAAAGGCTTCGTAGACAATGTCACGCCGGAAATGTGGGACTACGAGGTGTCGGGCAAGCAGGTGGTCTGGCATTGGTTCAGCTATCGCAAGCGCGACCGATCGCGTCCGCAGATCGGCGATAAGCGACCGCCGTCGCCCTTAGATTTTGTGCAACCAGACCACTGGCTCGCCGAATACACGACCGACCTGATCGATCTGCTCAACGTGCTTGGCCGGTTGGTGGCGCTGGAGCCGGCGCAGGGCGACCTCATGGAGCGCATCCTAGATGCTGAATTGATCAAGGTAGCACACCTGCAATCGGCGCTCGCAGCCGGCGGTGCGGAAAAGGTCAACTGACAGGCGACGTCAGGAATACGGGGATAAGCCGATCGCGGGTAGTCGCTTCACGAAACGGGATGAGGCATAGTTCGGGTCAGAATCGAACCCTTGCATCCGTGGACATGGCAAGAAATCAACTCGACCTTTTTGGCGCCGAAGAACAGTCCGAACTGTTCGATGAGGATGCGCCGACCGTTTATTATCATGGCGATCCGGACCGGGTACGCGCGCGATTGCACAGGCTTATCGCCGAGGCGCGCGGCGCCGAAACGCTGCCTTGGGATCAGGACAGCGTCCGGCTCTACCGCAAGATCGTGCCACAGATGGCGCTTTGGCTGCCGGAGGAAGAAGCGGCGCAGTTGAAGTTCGAGTTCGAGGCCGAAATGGAGCGGCTGAAAGCTGCATGAATCAGCTTTCGTTTTTCGCAACCGAACGTGCTGTCACGGAGCCTCGCGCTCCTAACGTCGCCTATATCCGCAAGCACCTCAACCGACTGCTTCGCCTTGCCGGCAAAGCTGAGCGGCTGCCGTGGAGCGAAGCCGAGACAGCTAGCTGGGAGAAGCTGGTTCCGGAGCTGACGCTGTTGCTTCCGCCGGAAGAGGGCGAGGCCTTGCGAGTTGCCTTTGAGTTGGAGTTGAAACGGCTTAAGGCGGCGTAAGGGTGGGGACCAATGAAAGCAACCGTTCCACCTTTCGCAGAGTTCTTCGTGCCGGTTCTCAGGGCGTTGGACGCACTCGGTGGCTCGGCTTCGATCGAAGAGATTGACGACAAGACGGCTGTGTTGATGAACGTTTCCGACGCGGCGCGGACGGTGCTGGTTGGCGATGGGCCAAGGTCGAAATTCGACTATCGCTGCGCCTGGGCGCGGAGTTGGCTGAAGAATGCGGGGTTTACGAATAATAGCGAGCGCGGCGTGTGGGCCCTGACTGCGGAAGGCCGTGCAGCGTTGTCACTCAATCCGGACGAGATCGTGCGGAGCGTCAGGCGGGCGGATGCCGCTTTGCGCAAGGCGAAGGTTGTCGTCACCCCTGAGCGGGTAGAGGTCGAGGCGGAAGCAGCGGAAATCTCTTTGAAGGATTGGCGCGAGCAATTGCTCGACATTCTCTTGGCGCTGGACCCAGCAGCCTTCGAGCGCTTGTGCCAGCGGCTCCTCCGAGAGGCGGGTTTCATCAAGGTCGAAGTAACCGGGAGGAGCGGCGACGGCGGCATCCACGGTACCGGCGTATTGCGGGTCAACCTGCTTTCATTCCACGTGCTGTTCCAATCCAAGCGCTGGAGAGGATCAGTCGGGGCAGGCGTTGTGCGAGACTTTCGCGGCGCCATGGTGGGGCGGGCGGACAAGGGCCTGATTATCACCACCGGTACTTTTACGGCGGATGCTCGTCGAGAGGCCGTGCGCGACGGAGCACCGGCCATCGACCTGATCGACGGCGACGGATTATGCGACCTGCTCAAGGAGCAGAAGATCGGCGTGCGCGTGAAGATGGTTGAGGAAGTAACTGTGGACGAAGCCGCCTTCGCGGGATTTTAGCTGGTCACGCTGGCGGGACAGCGCCCCCCTCTAGCCTGCCGGCCATCTCCCCCTCAAGTGGGGAGATCGGCCAATCGCGAAAGTCCGCGCTGCCCCTCATCCGCCCGTCGGGCACCTTCTCCCCGTATGACGGGGAGAAGGAAGAGGCTACATCCCCTTCATCGCATCACATGAAACATTCGGGTTCATGTCGGCGAAGGCGCCGGTCGGGTTGCCCTTCCAGGCCCAGACATGCAGCTCGTAGAACGGGCCGAGGCCATAGCGATTGGGGGCGCTGTTGAAGTTGAACAGATGCCCATCGAGCGAGGCCGGGCCTTTCGAGGTGATGTATTCGACCGCGATCAGTTTTAGCGTGCCGTCGGCCATCGGCTCGTACATCACCGCTTCCGGCTTGGCGACATCGACAGCATCGTCCTTGAGGTAGCCGGGATTGACATAGTGGATGCCCATGGCGCCGCCGGTGATGCCGCTGGCGCAGGGGATGGGCGCGTAGCCTTCGGCCGTCGCCGCCGCCACATTCTCGAAGCGGCTGTTGGCGGCTCGTACCATGTCGGCCAGCGGATTGCCGTCCTTTGCCTGGGCCGCGGTGGCGGCGATTGACAGGATGGCCAGGGCGGCAAGGCGCCCGGTGCAAAGATTGATGTTCATGTTCTCTCCGGTTGTTTGAGGACGCGCACCGATCGGGTCTGCTCAACGCTGCGGCGTCCGTTGGAATTTTGCGAAACAGGTCGCTCGTCCTGTTTTCATGTCGGCCGCAATGATGCGGCCGGTTGCGCAGCTTGTTTCAGCCCGTCCAAACGGCGCGACGGCCTAATGGTCCCACCAATAATATTCCCAGTATTCGCGCCGCTGCTCGCGTTCGGGCAGTCCCATGTCCTGTCTCAGATAATCGTCTTGCGGGGGCAGCCGGCGCCGCCTGCCCAGCAGACGCGAAGGCAGCGCCGCCGCGATCCGCCATAGACGGCCAAGCAGGGAACCGCCGGGGTTTCCCACGACAGGCGCCGGTTCGCCGACCGGCATGCCATCAGGCATGTCGCAATTGCCGCGAATGGCAGTTTGATACTCATCCTTTTGTCCGCCACTTGGGGTTTGCCTGCCATCAACGGTAAAAGTAGGGGTCAAGAACCCGCACCTCCGTGATCTTGTCGACAGGCAGCGAATTCTTCTGGGCGGTGCTGCGGATCGCCTCGGGCGAGGGCGCGTCGTAGATGCAGAAGCTGCGCTTCTTGTCCGGCGACACGTAGGACTGCAGCCAGGTGACGCCCTTTTCGGCATTGCGCATGACGACACCGCCCAGCGCGTCGGCGCCGGCTTCGTTCATCGGCACGTTGAGGCCGTCCGGGAATGTGCGTTCAATCAGATAGCGAGGCATGGAAGCCTTCCTTTCTCCAGTGGGTCACGCCCGGTTTTGAGCGCGGCTCGACATTGATCACGCCCGGCAAGAGCGCACATCGGAGCCTTTCCCCATTTTTGGCGGGACGATTCCCTATGTTGGCAGCGTTATGAGCGGGGGATATGTTGGCGGGTCCATCGCGGGTCCGCCTTTTCGGCGAACTCGATCTGCGTGAGCGAATGATGCTTCTGGAACGGCAGACACAGCTGGAGCGACTCGACGGGCTGCTGGCCGATGCCGGGCGCGGCCGTGGCTGCGTAGCGGTGCTTGCTGGCGAGGCCGGGGCCGGCAAGACCGCGCTTGTCGAGGCCTTCATCGACCGGACTGCGCAAGCCACGCGCATATTCCGCAGCGCCTGCGAGGATCTGTCGATACCCGATCCGCTCGGGCCGCTTTACGATCTGGCGCGGGACGCGCAATGGGCGCTGCCGCAGGCGATCGATCATCGGCAGGGACAGAGGCTGCCGCTGTTTTCGGATGCGCTCGACATCTTCGAGACAAAGGCGCAGCCGACCCTGCTGGTGATCGAGGACTTGCACTGGGCCGATGATGCGACGCTCGATTTCGTCCGCTTTCTCGGCCGGCGCATCGCCAACAGGCATCTCTTGCTGCTGCTAACGGCGCGCACCGATCGCAGCGAGGGACAGATGCGGGTGCGCCGCGCGCTCGGCGAGATACCGGCAGGCAGCGTCGCGCGCATCGACGTGCCGCTGCTCAGCGAGTCGGCGGTGCTGTCGCTGGCCGAGGCGGCGGGGCGCGATGGCGAGGCTATCTACCGGGCGACGGCGGGCAACGCCTTTTTCGTCACCGAACTGTTGTGCAGCGGATGCGAGGAAAAAACGGCGCTGCCGGCAAGCGTGCGCGACGCGGTTCTGGCGCGGGCCGAGCGCCTGTCGGCCGGCGCCCGCGCGATGCTCGACGCGGTGTCGGTGTTTCCACGGCGGGCCGATGCCTGGGCGTTGCAGGGCCTGTGCAGCGTCGCCAGCGCCGGCCAGCTTGCCGAATGCGTCGCCAACGGCTTGCTGGAGGATCTGGGCGATGGCTATGCGTTCCGGCACGAGATCGCCCGCCGCGCCATCGAGGCCATGTTGACGACGAGCCACCGGCGGCAGTTCAACCAGCGCGCCCTGGCCGCCCTTCTCGAAAACAGTGAGGTTTCCACCGGCCGCCTGGTGCATCACGCGGTGGAGGCGCACAATCTGCAGGCAGTGCGCGAACTGGCCCCGGTTGCGGCGCGCGAGGCCTCCCGCGTCGGCGCCCATCGCGATGCGGCCGGCTTCTATGAAGCCGTGTTGCGGCAGGCCGACAGCCTGCCGGTGGAGGAGCGCACGGCGCTCCATGAGAAATATGCCTTCGAGTGCCACCTCATCGGCAAGATCGACGAGGCCATCGCCGCGCAGAACCAGGCGCGCCGGCTGCATCAGGCCCAGGGGAATACGGCGAAGGAAGGGGATTGCCTCAGATGGCTGTCGCGCTTTGCCTACCTGCTTGGCGACCGCATGGCTGCCGATGCCCTTGGCGAGCAGGCGGTTCAGCTGCTTGAGACCGCGCCGGCCGGGCCGGAGCTCGCCATGGCCTATTCCAACCTCTCGCAACTGGCGATGCTGGCCGAAAGGCTCGACGACACGCTGCGGCTCGGCAACAAGGCGATTGCGCTCGCCGAACAACTGAACCGGCCCGACATCGTCTGCCACGCGCTCAACAATGTCGGCAGCGCCGAGCAGTGGCTGGATCTGGCAAACGGACGGCTGCACCTTGCCCGCAGCCTGGAGATCGCGCTGGAGCAGAATTTTCAGGAACATGCGGCGCGCGCCTTCACCAACAGCGCCTGCAGCGAGATGAACCAGCTCGGCTTCGCTGAGGCGCGGTCGTTCCTCGATCGCGGCATCAACTATTGCGTCGAAAACGATCTCGTCACCTGGCGCGACTATATGCGCGGCGTGCTGGCCCAGTTGCTGCTGCGCCAGGGGCAATGGGAAGAGGCTGCCGGCGAGGCGCTCGAGGTGATCGCCAACGATCAGGCGACGATGCTGGTCCGCTATCCCGCCGTGGTCGCCCTGGCAAAGCTGCGGATACGGCGCGGCGACCCGTCCGCCGAGCCGCTTTTTGCCGAAATGACGCAGTTCCTGGATAAGGGATTGGAATTGCAGCGCCTGGCGCCCTATGCGGCGCTGGTGGCCGAACGGGCGTGGCTCGGCCAGGCTGACAAGGATGAGGCGCTCGGCCTGATCGCACTGGCTGAGAGCTTGTCGACGACGCGGGCGGGTTTCGGCGAGCTGGCGACGTGGCGGCAGAAGCTGGCGCCGGACATGGATCCAGGCGACACCATCGGCATGGCCGCGCCCTACCGGCTGCTGCTCGCCGGCGACTGGCAGGCGGCGGCAGAACTATGGGCCGAGATGAACGCGCCCTACGAACGCGGGCTGGCGTTGGCAGAGGGCGACGAGACCGCGCAGCGCCTGGCGCTGGAGATTTTCGAAAGCCTCGGCGCCAGGCCGGTCGCCGTTTACCTGCGCGATATCATGCGCCGCAACGGCGTCAACGGCATTGCAAGGGGGCCGCGCCGAACCACGCGCGCCAATCGCGCGGGCCTGACCCAGCGCCAGATGGAGGTGCTGCAACTGATCGAGCGCGGCTTTTCCAACAAGCGGATCGCCGAGCACCTGACCATCTCGCCGAAGACGGTCGATCACCACGTCTCGGCGGTTCTGGGCAAGCTGGACGCGGTTTCGCGGGGTGAGGCGACGGCCGCGGCGCGCGATTCGGGGTTGATTTGAGCCTGTCTTCTTCGGGTCGCGATCCTTCGCGCCCCCCTCTGGCCTGCCGGCCATCTCCCCCTCAGGTGGGGAGATTGGCTAATCGCAAACGCTGGCTCTGCCCTTCGGGCACCTACTCCCCGTGAACGGGGCGAAGGAAAGCAGTGCCTTACGCAAACGCCCCATGACAATGCTTGTATTTTTTCCCTGACCCGCACGGGCAAGCCTCGTTGCGGCCGACCTTGCCCCAGGTGGCCGGGTTCTTCGGGTCGCGGTCTTCGGGGGCGACGACGGCGTTGGTCTCCTGGCGGACCAGCACGGCCGTCTCGCCACCTTCGAAATCGTCCTCGCCGGTGAAGCCGTCGATGTGGCTGCCGAACATGTCGGGGGCCTCGGGCGGCGGCGCTTCCGCCGCCTGGCGGACCAGCTCGACGCGCATCAATTGCGCGGTGACGGCCTGGCGCAGATTGCCCAGCATCGCCTGGAACAGCTCGAACGCTTCGCCCTTGTACTCCTGCAGCGGATCGCGCTGCGCATAGCCGCGGAAGCCGACGACCGAGCGCAGATGGTCGAGATTGACGATGTGCTCGCGCCACAGATGATCGAGCGTCTGCAGCACCACGGAGCGTTCGACATAGGTCATCACGTCGGGACCGAAGCGCTCGGCGCGTTCCTTGGCGGCGGCCTCGGCTGCCTGGCTGACGCGCTCGCGGATGTCGTCCTCGGCGATGCCTTCTTCCTTGACCCAGTCCTCGACCGGCAGATCGAGATTGAGGAATTCGGCGATCTCGGCCTTGAGGCCGGCGACGTTCCACTGCTCGGCATAGGCGTTTTCGGGAATGTTCTTGGCGACGATCTCCTCGATGACGCCTTCGCGCATCTCTGTGATGGTCTCGGACAGGCCCTCGCCGTCCATCAGCTCGATGCGCTGCTCGAACACCACCTTGCGCTGGTCGTTCGAGACGTCATCGTATTTCAAGAGGTTCTTGCGGATGTCGAAGTTGCGCGCCTCGACCTTCTTCTGCGCCTTTTCCAGCGCCTTGTTGATCCACGGATGGATGATCGCCTCGTCTTCCTTGAGGCCGAGCTTCTGCAGCATGCCGTCCATGCGCTCGGAACCGAAGATGCGCATCAGGTCGTCCTGCAGCGACAGGAAGAATTTCGACCGGCCGGGATCGCCCTGGCGGCCCGAGCGGCCGCGCAACTGGTTGTCGATGCGGCGCGATTCATGGCGTTCGGTGGCGAGCACGTAGAGGCCGCCGGCGGCGAGCGCCTTTTCCTTCAGCCGGGCGATGTCGTCGCGGATTTCCTTTTCCCTGGCTTCGCGCTCGGGGCCGGCCGGCATGTCGCCAAGCTCCTCGGCAATGCGCATGTCGGCATTGCCGCCGAGCTGGATGTCGGTGCCGCGGCCGGCCATGTTGGTGGCGATGGTGATCGCGCCGGGCTTGCCGGCCTGGGCGACGATCGCCGCCTCGCGCTCGTGGTGGCGGGCGTTCAGCACCTCGAAATCCTTAAAACCTTCCTTGCGCAGGCGTTCGGCCAGCTGCTCGGACTTCTCGATGGAAGTCGTGCCGACCAGCGTCGGCTGGCCCTTGGCGCGGGCTTCCTTGATCTCCTTGACGATCGCCTTGTATTTCTCCTCGACCGTCCGGTAGACCTCGTCGTCTTCGTCAATGCGGATGACCGGCAGGTTGGTCGGGATCTCGGTGACGTCGAGATTGTAGATGTTGGCGAATTCCTCGGCCTCGGTCAGCGCCGTGCCGGTCATGCCGGCGAGCTTCTTGTAGAGGCGGAAATAGTTCTGGAAGGTGACCGAGGCGAGCGTCTGGTTCTCCGGCTGGATCGCCACATGCTCCTTGGCTTCGAGCGCCTGGTGGAGGCCCTCCGAATAACGGCGGCCGGGCATCATGCGGCCGGTGAACTCGTCGATGATGACGATCTCGCCGTTGCGCACGATATAGTCCTTGTCCCGCTGGAACAGCCGGTGCGCCTTCAGCGCGTTGTTGACGTGGTGGACGATGGCGACGTTCTCGACGTCGTAGAGCGACTCGCCCTTGAGCAGACCCGCATCGCGCAGCATGTTCTCCAGCTTCTCGGTGCCTTCCTCGGTGAAGATCGAGGTCTTCTGCTTCTCGTCGATCTCGTAGTCCTGCGGCTGCAGCTGGATGATGAAGGTGTCGATGGTGTTGTACATTTCCGAACGGTCCTCGAGCGGACCGGAAATGATCAGCGGCGTGCGCGCTTCGTCGACCAGGATGGAATCGACCTCGTCGACGATGGCGTAGCTGTGGCCGCGCTGCACCATCTGGGCGCGCTCGTATTTCATGTTGTCGCGCAGATAGTCGAAGCCGAGCTCGTTGTTGGTGGCGTAGGTGACATCGGCGGCGTAGGCGACGCGGCGCTCCTCGTCGGACAGGCCGTGGACGATGACGCCGACCTTGAGGCCGAGGAATTTGTAGACGCGGCCCATCCATTCGGAGTCGCGCGTGGCCAGGTAATCGTTGACGGTGACGACATGGACGCCGTTGCCGGCGAGCGCGTTGAGGTAGACCGGCAACGTCGCCACCAGCGTCTTGCCTTCGCCGGTGCGCATCTCGGCGATGCCGCCATTGTGCAGCACCATGCCGCCGATCAGCTGCACGTCGAACGGCCGCATGCCGAGCACGCGGCGGGCGGCCTCACGCACGGTGGCGAAGGCCGGCACCAGGAGGTCGTCGAGACTGGCGCCGTTGGCGATGTCCTGGCGGAATTTGTCCGTGCGGGCCTGAAGCTCGGCGTCGGAAAGCGCCCGCATCTCGTTTTCCATGGCATTGATCGCCTCGACGCGCGGCCGGGTCGATTTGACCCGACGATCGTTGGAGGAGCCGAAAACCTTACGGGCGAGACCGCCGAGACTGACCATCCAATGGCCCTTTCGATAGCATTCCAAGTCGTTGCGACAGGCGCCGGCTGGCCCCATCAACTCCACGTGAACGCGGACAAACGCAAAAAGCGCCCGGAAAACGGTTCTGGACGCAAAGTCGTTGGACAGATAAGAGGGGGCTCATTCGATGTCAACGCCGCGCTCGCCCTGTCGACCGCGCCAAATTCCGCCACAATCTTGCTGGTCTGGAAGCCATTCCGCTCTAGCTACCCCGCTTTGGAGATAATCGTAATGTCAGTATTGTTCCGCCGCGCGTCGCTCGCCAGCCTTGGTCTGGCATTCGGGCTATCGGCCCTCTCGCTGTCGCCGCTGATGGCACAGGAGGCCGCCCCTGCCCAGCCGGCAGCACCCGCTCCGGCGGCCAAGCCGGTCGATCCGAACGCCGTGGTCGCCACCATCAACGGCCAGACGCTGACCGAGGCAGACCTTGGGCTTGCCGAGGGCGAGCTGTCGCAGCAATTCGCGCAGCTTCCGCCCGAGCAGCGCCGCGCCGCGGCGCTGTCGGCGGCGATCGAAATCCGCGTGATGGCGGCCCAGGCGGTGACCACCGGCCTCGACAAGGATCCCGACTTCCAGCGCCGCATGGCCTTCCTGCAGCAGCGCGCGCTGCATGGCGAAATGGTCGAGAAGGGCGTCGTCGACAAGGTTACCGATGCCGAGGTCCGCGCCCGCTACGACCAGGAAATCGCCAACACGCCGCCCACCAATGAGGTGCACGCCCGTCACATCCTCGTGAAGACGAAGGAAGAGGCAGACGCCATCATCAAGCAGCTCGACGGCGGCGCCGACTTCCAGAAGCTTGCCAACGAGCACACCAGCGATCCGAGCGGCAAGACCAGCGGCGGCGATCTCGGCTGGTTCGGACCTGGCCAGATGGTGCCGGAATTCGACAAGGCCGTGTTTGCGCTGGCGGTCGGCAAATATACCGACCAGCCGGTGCAGTCGCAGTTCGGCTGGCATGTCATCAAGGTCGAGGACAAGCGCACCAAGCAGCCGCCGGCGTTCGACCAGGTCAAGGACCAGGCGCGCCAGGCGGTCATCCGCGACAAGTATTTCGCGCTGGTCAAGTCGCTGCGCGCCAACGCCAAGGTCGACATCCCCGATGCGAACCTGAAGAAGACGGTCGACGCACTGGAAAGCGCCAAATAGGGCTAGACTAGATTGAGCTACGACAGGGCGCGCTGCCGCCCTGTCGCTTCTATTTGGTAGGGCGAGCGATGATGCGTCGACGCCGCCGCCGGACCGCCGTGGCGTCGCCGGCATCGTCAGCGACTATGCCTTTCAAGACATAGCCGACCGCCCTGCGCAGCGTTGCTTCGTCCTCGTCCAGGCGGTTCGTCAGAAGATGCGTCCAGGCGAACGAGGCAATCAGGTCGGCGACGACAGTGGCATCGACGTCGGCTGCCACCTCTCCCCTTGCCTTGGCGCGTTCGACCATCTGGCCGGTGTGGACACGACGCCCTCTTGCGTATTCGGCGAGGGCGGCGGCGGCTTTTTCGTCCGACTGCGCCTCGGCAATCAGCGATCTGAACACGCTACCCGACGACGTGTCGCGCCAATGCGCGAACAAGCTCTTCAGGAAGCCGACGAGATCCTCCGCAAGGTTCCCGGTGTCGGGATTGTCGACGCGCTTTTGCCGTTGATAAACGTCGAGCAGCAGGGCGGCCTTGCTTGGCCACCAGCGATAGATCGTCGGTTTTCCGGCGCGTGCGCGGCGCGCCACCGCCTCGATCGAGAAGCCGGAATAGCCAGCTTCGACCAGTACCGCCTCGGCGGCATCGAGAATGGCATCGGCGCTTTCCGGGCTGCGCCGTGCGCCAGCCGACTTGCGCCCGGGATCGGTGATTTCGCCCATCTTTTCTTCCTTACCCGCGATTTCAGCAGCCATCATATACAACTCTTGACGAAACGGAACGATCCGTTTTATATGTAACGGAACGTTCCGTAACGATAAGGAGAGTTTGATGAACTCGACCGCCGTGACCCGCTTTTCGCGCCTGCGCTTCGCCCTGCTTGTGCTGCTCGGCGTGTATCCGCTGATCACTGCCATTCTGTATGTGGTTTTTCCGCTGACGCAGGAATGGCAAATCTGGCAGCGTACGCTGGTCATCGCGCCGCTGATGGTCTCGATCATGATCTGGGGACTGATTCCGGGCGTGCAGCGGGCGTTTCGCGGGTTCATCAACCCAGCGGTCCGCTGATGTTCATTCCAGCGCTTGCGACGTTTCCGACGCAACGCGCCACGCGCCATCGGCCAGCACGAGTTCCAGCGTCACCCGCGCCTTGCCGGTCAGGCGCTGCGCCGATTTGTCCTTCGGCACATAGTCGTAGCGCATGGCGAAAACCGCATCGGCACGGTCCTTGCCGTGCGGCGTCACCTCAAGGCTGCCGGGCTCGAGACCGAACGACCATGACGCCCATTGCGCGAACCAGTCGGTCTTGACCTTGACGATCGCCTCGCTGTCGTAGCGCGTGCCGTAGATGGTGGCCGACGCACCGTAAAGCCGCTTGACGGTTTCGCGCATTCTCCTGGCATCAGGCGCCAGATAGTTTTCGCGCAAGAATTTTTCGATGGCACCCTCGTCGCCGACGGAGCGTTCGAGCGCAGCCACCTGCGACGCGGGAGCCGGGCTGACGGCCGGTTTCGGTTGCTGGGCAGTGTCTCCGCCCGGAACGAATTCGAAACGCTCGAGCAGCGAACCCTGCTCCCAGGGACGCTGCGCCTCGCGCGTTGCCGAAACGACGTCGCGGCGCACCGCAATCATCATGTCGTTGATGCTCTGTCCGGGTTCCGCCATATGCCGCAAAAGTGCCGCCGCAAACGGCGAGTTGCGTCCCGTCCCGTCCATTGCGACGGCGCCGGGCGCAGTCGAGAAGGCGATGAATGAGCCGCGTGTCGACTCGAACTGGGCAAGACCGGCGAGAGCCGTCGCCGAGCGCGTCGTGGCGCTGCGGCTGAGACTTCGGGCAAACGGGTTGTTGCGGCAGGCATCGAGGAAGACCAGGCTGACCTTGGTCTGCTGCTCCATGATGTCGAGAACCTCGTCGATCGGCACCGCCTCGAGCTGCAGCTTGACCGGCATGTCCAGCCGGGCGTCGACCGGCACGATGAAGTTGCGCCCGTCGACCTGCAGGCCGTGGCCGGCATAGTAGAACAGCCCGGCACCGGCACCCTGCAGCGCATCGGAGAATTCGCCGATCTTGCGTTCGAGCTCGCGCTTGCCGAGATCGTTGCCTTCGATCACCTCGAAACCGATGGCGCGCAGCTTGTCGGCGATGTCGAGCGCATCGTTGACGGGATTGGCCAGCGTGCCGGCTTCGGCGTAGCTGCCGTTGCCGACCACAAGCGCCACGCGCCGCGCCGTCTGCGCATCGGCGCGCAGCAGCAGAAAGCCCAGAAACGCCAGTGCCAAGACCACAAGCCTGCCCATGGGGCAGGATCATAGCGCTATCGGTCGCAGCGACGCCAACAAATTTGCAACAGCCTGCTTGCTGCATGAGGCGGTGTCAGGCTTCCGGCACCCGTAACGGCTGTGAAACGCCTTGCGCCAGCGCGTGCTATCGGGCAAACCGGCGTTCCTTTCGCGATTTTTCCCGCCCGGGGTCTTCCATGTCCACACAGGTTTCGCCGCTCGCGCCGAAGAAATATCCCAAGATGCCGGTGATCGAGGGCGTGCGCATCGCCACCGCCGAGGCCGGC
Organism: Mesorhizobium sp. M0954; assembly: GCF_040319155.1. Taxonomy (NCBI): domain Bacteria; kingdom Pseudomonadati; phylum Pseudomonadota; class Alphaproteobacteria; order Hyphomicrobiales; family Phyllobacteriaceae; genus Mesorhizobium; species Mesorhizobium sp. M0954. The sequence continues at coordinate 211,105 of NZ_JAMYNR010000008.1, forward strand.
ATAAAATACAAGAACCGCACCGACTTGCTGGCCATGGTGTTCGACGCCGGCACCACCGTCGCCGGCGTGTTCACCAGGTCGAAATGCCCTTCGGCGCCGGTCGATTTCTGCCGGCAGAACCTCGTGGCTGGCAAGGCACGCGTGCTGGTGGTCAATTCCGGCAATGCCAATGCCTTTACCGGCCAGAAGGGCCGCGCCTCGACGGCACTCACGGGCGAGGTGGCGGCGAAAGCGGCCGATTGCACAGCGGGCGAGGTATTCCTGGCCTCGACCGGCGTGATCGGCGAACCGCTCGACGCCGGCAAGTTCAGCCATCTGCTGGCCGGTCTGGTCAAGGACGGCAAGCCGGAATTGTGGACCGAAGCCGCCAAGGCGATCATGACCACCGACACCTATCCCAAACTGGCGACCGCGACGGTCAAGCTCGGCGATGCCGACGTCACCATCAACGGTATCGCCAAGGGGGCCGGGATGATCGCGCCCGACATGGCGACGATGCTTTCCTTCATCGCCACCGATGCGCCGATCGCAGCACCGGTGCTGCAGGACCTCCTGTCGCGCGGCACGGCCAAGACCTTCAACGCGGTTACCGTCGACAGCGACACCTCGACCAGCGACACGCTGCTGATGTTCGCCACGGGTGCTGCCGCCAGGCGCGGCGCGCCGGCAATTTCCGACCCCAAGGATGCGCGCCTCGGCGCGTTCCGCCGTGCCCTCGGCAAGGTGCTGAAATCGCTGGCACTACAGGTGGTGCGCGACGGCGAGGGCGCCCGCAAGCAGGTCGAGGTCACCGTCACCGGAGCCAAATCGGCCCGCTCGGCCAAGCGCATCGCGCTGTCGATCGCCAATTCGCCGCTGGTCAAGACGGCAGTCGCCGGCGAGGACGCCAATTGGGGCCGCGTCGTCATGGCTGTCGGCAAGGCCGGCGAACCGGCCGACCGCGACCTTCTGTCGATCTGGTTCGGCGACAACCGCCTGGCCTATCAGGGCGAGCGCGACGCCGCCTATTCCGAGGAGGCGACTTCGGCGTATATGAAGCGCGACGAGATCCGCATCCGCGCCGACATCGGCATCGGCCGCGGCAAGGCGACGGTGTGGACCTGCGATCTCACCAAGGAATATGTCGCCATAAACGGCGATTATCGGAGCTGATGGCGTTGGCTTCCAGACATCCGGCAAGCGTGTTGGCGATCGTGCGCCGCTATGAGGCGGCCGGCTTTCGCGCCTGGCCGGCGGCCGCCGTCCATTATGACGGCACCTGGGTGGTTCGGCTGACGGCCGGCCACCCGGCCAAGCGGCTGAACTCGGTCAATCCGCTCGATCCGGGCGACATCCAGCACATTGCCGAGCGCATCGGTCGCGCCAGCCGCCGCTTCGACGCGTATGGCAGGCCGCTGACCTTTCGCATCTCACCGCTGTCGGGGCCTGATCTTTCGAAGTACCTCGACAGCGAAGGCTGGAGTACGTTCGCGGAGTCGCTGGTCATGCGGCTGCCGCTGGCGGACGCCGCGCTCGACGATGCCATGGACCAGATTCCGTTGAAGGACATCAGCCGTTTCATCGGCGCGGCGCTCAAGGTGAGCGGCTCGGATGTGTCGCTGCGTCCGGGCCTGTCGGAGATCATCGGCGCCATCCAGCCGGAGGCCGGGCTGTTTGCGCTGGAGGCCGGCAGCGAACCGCTGGCAACGTTGATCTGCGTGCATGACGGCGACCTTGCCGGCCTGTTCGAGATCGCCACTGACAGGTCGGTGCGCAACCAGGGCCATGGCCGCCATCTCATCCGGTCGGCGCTGAAATGGGCGCGGCTGCGCGGGGCGCGGGAAGCCTGGCTGCAGGTCGAGGCGGACAACGCGCCGGCGCTGGCGCTCTACCGTTCGCTCGGATTCGACGAAGTCTATCGCTATCGCTATCGCCGGCCACCCGGCGCATGAGCGGCTTGGATACGATCGGCAAACGCCTGCTCCTGGTCGCGGCCTGCGCGCTGGTCGATGCCGACGGGCGCGTGCTTTTGGCGCAGCGGCCCGAAGGCAAGCAACTCGCCGGCCTGTGGGAGTTTCCGGGCGGCAAGGTCGAGCCCGGTGAGACGCCGGAACAATGCCTGATCCGCGAATTGTACGAGGAGATCGGCATCGAAACCGACATCCCTTGCCTGGCGCCACTCACCTTCGCCAGCCATTCCTACGATGATTTTCACCTGCTGATGCCGCTGTTCGTCTGCCGTCGGTTCCGCGGCATTGCCCAGCCGAAGGAAGGCCAGGTGCTGAAATGGGTGCGGCCGCGCCAGATGCGCGATTTTCCAATGCCGCCGGCCGATGCCCCGCTGATCCAGTTCCTCATCGATCTGCTGTAGCGGCCGACCTGCCGTAAATCGGGCAGCGCCGCAACGCGCCGGCAGCAGCGTTAATGAAAGATTTATCTGACCGTGAAAAATTGACGCTAGGCGGTTTCGCCGATTCCACCGCTGGGGAGCGATTTGCATGAGCCTTGAAAAGGACTGGGACTCGCCTTGGCCCGACCGCCTTCCTGGCGCCGCCAATGCCGGCATGGGAATATTGCGCATCGCTCTCTTGTTCGGCTCGGCCGCGGTGGCTCTGGCCTTGATCGCGACGCCCTACCTCGACAGCCGGACCCGCTCGCAGTTTGCCCGCGACGGGCTGGATACGATGAGCACCGGCTCGATCGGCCAGCGCGACAGCTATACGCTACGCAAGAGCGTGCTGCAGCCGCTGCCCAGTTCGGTCTGCGTTATACGGGCCGATGGCAGAAGCAGCGGCGACTGCTGATTCCTCAACAGATCTCCAGGATTCGGCTGTTTCCTAGGGCCAAAGCCCAATCAGCCCCTTGAAGGGAGGGCGCTTTCCTGATTCACCAGCGGGTGTGGATCAGGAGGAGCAGTATGGCTTTGTTTTGGCTATCGGACGAAGCATGGGCAACGATCGAGCCGCACTTGCCCAAGAACCAGCCTGGTGCGCGTCGCGTGGACGATTGTCGGGTGATTTCGGGTATCCTGCACGTGCTGAAGGTGGGTTGCCGCTGGTGTGATTGTCCTGCCGATTATGGTCCCTCGACCACGGTTTACAATCGCTTCAACCGCTGGTCGCGACGAGGCTTCTGGCTGAAGATGCTTGATGCGCTGGTTCAGGCCGGCGCAGTGACGAAAAGCACCGCGATCGACAGCACCTACGTCAAAGCCCAGCGGGCGGCATTCGGCGCAAAAGGGGGCGCCAAGCGCAGGCCATCAGCCGTTCGCGCGGCGGTTGGACAACTAAGGTCCATGCACTCACAGACGTCGTCGGCCGCCCCTACGCGTTGATGTTGACGGCAGGAAACGTCAGCGACGTGAAGGCAGCGCCAGCCCTACTCGAACGCGCTGGCCCGATGCGCTACCTATTGGGCGACAAGGGCCACGATGCGGATCGACTGCGCCGTTCACTGCGCGAGGGAAAGACTACGCCGGTAATCCCGGGACGGCGCAATCGAAAGAGAGCAATCCGTTACGACCAAGAGCGATACCGTGGACGACACTTGATCGAGAACGCCTTCTGCCGCCTAAAGGATTTCCGCCGCATCGCCACCCGCTACGACAAACTCGCCACCAACTTCCTGTCTGGGGTGGCATTGGCTACCATGATCTCGTTCTGGCTTTGAGAGGCGACGAAATGCTCAATCCGGCGATGAACAACACAAAATGGGATGAGCTTCGGCTAGAAATGTACGCGCTCACGCCGCCACCATCTTGGAGCACGCTTTCCACAAACGGCTACCACTCACAGCCCGACCGCGAGTGGTTCTACCACTTCAGCGAGGGCGGATACGAATCCATCCTTCACTTAGACATTCAGGTCGAAACGCCCGCCCAGCGAGAACTTGTCCGCTCGGCTCTCAAGAAGGTGCATGTGCCCGGCGAGGAAATGCCTGACGGCTTTCGCGTGTTCGGTTATCTTCAGGATGGTCAGGCCGCCGAGTTTATATGAGGTCTTCGTTGCTGACCTGATCGAGTCTGGACCCTAGAATGCAGCTGGTTCCTAGAATGCAGCTGGTTCACCGCGCGTTAAGCCTGTCGCATTAACCTTTCTTAACGGGTCGGCGCTAGGTTCGGGCAAGAGGGATAGGCGCCCATGAAAATGTTGCTGCAACGATTTTTAGAAGACGAGAGGGGTGCGACGGCTATCGAATATGGTTTGATCGTCGCCGTTCTGTCGCTTGCCATTGTCGCTGGTATTGGCCAGGCTGCCGGCGCCATCCAGTGGTTGTTCAGCGACAACAGCAGCAAGCTTGCCAACGCTTTTGCACAGTGACCTGCTTAGCTTTTGCGTGGGATACGCTTAGCTTTTGCGCAAGGATGCGCTCAGGGGCCGCCGGGGTTTTCCAGGATTGTCTTCAGCGATATTTTTGCGGAGCCCGGCTTCAGCGGCTTTTGCTGAGAGGCATCGGGCGCCCAGCCTGACATCCAGACCACCGAGAAACTCGCCCTGACGCGGCCATCGGCATCCGAAAACCGCTCCGCATAGATTTCGGCGGCGCGCGCGAACAGCGCTCGCGTGCCCGGCCGCCTGCTGCGGTCGACAAGCGCGCTGGTCTCGCCCATGGCGCGCAGATCGGCGACCAGGCCAAATAGCGAATCGTAGCGCACCGTGATCGTCTCGACGTCGGCAACTGGCAGTGCCAGGCCGGCGCGCTGCAGCAGCGCGCCGGCGTCGCGGACGTCGGTGAACGGGATCACACGCGGGCTGGCGCCGCCATAGAGTTCGGTCTCGGCGGCAAGCAGGCTTTCGCGCAGTTCGGAGAGCGTGCCTGTGCCGGCGAAGGCGCCAAGGAAAAGCCCGTCCGGCTTCAGCGCCCGGCGGACCTGCACCAGCATGCCGGGAATGTCGTTCATCGCCTGCAGCGACAGCAGCGAGACTGCGAGGTCGAGGCTTTCCGGCTCGAATGGCACGGTTTCCAACGGCGCCAACAGTCCTGGCTGGCCACCCAGGAAAGCGGCGTCGGCCTCGACGCGCACGTTTTCCGTCACCTTGCCGCTTTCGGCGAGCACCTCTGCTGCTGCCGGCGTCTGGCAAAACAATGAGGCCGCCTTGCCGAACCTGCGTTCGACGGCGCCGAGCCGGTCGGCAAGATCCTCGGCCGCACGCCGCATGAGGAAATCCGCGCTGGCGATGGGGCGGGCCAGTGCCCGGCGCTTGCGCGCCAGCCAGAGCGAGGTGTCAATTACAGGCTGCAATGGGCAGGTCCTTGTGCTTCGCTCTCTGATATAGTGATGCGGAGGACCAACCACGTGGCCGATCCCATGCCAGAGATCAAGCGTATTGCGATCAAGAGCATTGCCCGCAAGGCATTGGGCTGGCCAGCGCGCCTCTTGTTCCCGCCCGTCTGTGCCGGCTGCCGCCGCCATGTCTCGCAGCCCGGCGTGTTGTGCGGCGCCTGCTGGCCGAAACTCAGGCTGCTGGAACGGCCGTGGTGCCCGGTGATGGGCACGCCGTTCACCCACAATATGGGTGAGGGTTTCCTGTCGGCGGAGGCGATAGCCGACCCGCCGCCGTTCGAGCGCGCGCGGGCGGCGGTCGCCTATTCCGGCGTTGCCCGCCAGATGGTGCAAGGGCTGAAATACCAGGACCGCACCGATCTGGCGCCGTGGATGGCGCGCTGGATGCTTCGCGCCGGTGCCGAGCTCATCGCCGAGGCCGATGTGGTCGTGCCGGTGCCGCTGCACTGGCGGCGTTTCTTCAGGCGGCAGTTCAACCAGTCGGCGGAACTGGCGCGGGCGGTGGCGCAACTCGGCGAGCGGCCTTTCGCGCCATCAGCCATCAGGCGCGTCAAACTCACGCGCCAGCAGGTCGGGCTGGAGCGGCGGGAACGCGAGGAAAATGTTCGCGCCGCATTCAAAGTGCCTGATGAGGCGGAGATCGAAATCACCGGCCGCCGGGTGCTGCTGATCGACGACGTCTACACCACCGGCGCCACCGTCCGCGCGGTCGCCAAGGCGTTGAAGAAGGGCGGCGCCGGCGCGGTCGACGTACTGACCTTTGCGCGTGTGCTGCCGGGGGACTTTCGGGCCGACGAATCGGCGCCTATATAGCCTAGGAACGAGGCAGGATTGCTGACCGATGGTCGATGTGACGATCTACACGCGGATGATGTGCGGCTATTGCACCGCGGCCAAGCGGCTGCTCGATAGGAAGGGTGTGACCTACACCGAGCACGACGCCTCCTTCTCGCCGGAGCTGCGCCGGGAGATGATCTCCCGCGCTCACGGCCGTTCCACCTTTCCGCAGATATTCATCGGCGACACGCATGTCGGCGGCTCTGACGATCTCCACGAATTGGAGGCGGAAGGACGGCTGGACACATTGCTCGCCAACGGCTCGGCCAGATAAGGACATGACTATGGGTGGTTTCAAGGCGGCGGCGATCCAGATGCGTTCGGTAACCAGCCCGGAGCGCAATGCGGTCGATCTGGAACGGCTGGTGCGCGAGGCGGCAGGCCTTGGCGCGACCTATATCCAGACGCCGGAAATGACCGGCGCGCTGATCCGCGACAGCCAGGCACGGGCCGCTTCCTTCACCTCCGAGGACAAGGACATCGTCGTCTCGACGTCGCGGCGGCTGGCCAAGGAGCTCGGCATTTTCCTGCATATCGGCTCGACCGCCATTCTGCGCGCCGACGGCAAGCTTGCCAACCGCGCCCTTCTGTTCGGGCCGGACGGCGCCACGATTGCCACCTACGACAAGATCCACATGTTCGACGTCGATCTCGACAATGGCGAGAGCTGGCGCGAATCCGCCGCCTATGAGCCTGGCACCGAGGCCGTCGTCGCCGAAGTCAATGGCGCGAAGGTCGGCTTTGCCGTCTGCTACGATCTGCGCTTTCCGCAGCTGTTCCGTGCCGAGGCGCTGGCCGGCGCCGATCTGCTTTCGGTGCCCGCCGCCTTCACCCGCCAGACCGGCGAAGCGCATTGGCACGTGCTGCTCAGGGCGCGCGCCATCGAGAACGGCGCCTATGTGGTTGCCGCCGCGCAAGGCGGCGTGCACGAGGACGGCCGCGAAACCTATGGCCATTCGCTGATCGTCGATCCCTGGGGCCGCATCGTCGCCGAAGCTGCGCATGACGAGCCGGCGGTGATCGTCGCCGAGATCGACCCGGCGCAGTCAGTCGCTGCGCGCAAAAAGATACCGAATCTCAAAAACGCACGCGATTTTGCCGTAAACGCCGGTTCGGCGGAGGCAATTCCGCTCAGGGGTGCCGCCTCTTGATCCGCTTTTCCCTGATCTGCGAGCACGAGCACGAGTTCGAGGCCTGGTTCCGCAGCAACGACGATTTCGACACCCAGAAGAGGCGCGGTTTCGTCGATTGCCCGGCCTGCGGCTCGCACAAGGTCGACAAGGCGCTGATGGCGCCTGCCGTCTCGACCGGGCGCAAGCGCGAAAGCATCGCGCTGGCCATGGGCGAGGCGCAGAAGCAGGCGCTGGCGCAGCTCAAGGCCCTGGCCGACAAGGTGCGCGAGAATGCCGACTATGTCGGCGACAAATTTGCCGAGGAAGCGCGCAAGATCCATTTCGGCGAAAGCGATCCGCGCGGCATCTATGGCGAGGCGACGCTGGACGAGGCCAAGAGCCTCGCCGAAGACGGCGTCGAGTTCATGCCTATTCCAAGCTTCCCCGACGACCGCAACTGAGGAAAGTCTTGCCCCATCCGGAGAAGACTGAAAAGCGGCGTGGTTCAGAGGTAGTGATCCGTGTTTTCAGCTGGTTGGCTATAAAGTCGATCGATAAGAGGACGATCGATGGGTTGCCAGTTTTCTATAATGGCGAGAGCGGTGGGAAAGATGCAGATAAGGTTGCCGCCGCGCTGCGGTTGATTCAAGAATTTGACCCTATTCGATACAGCCGTCTGGTCCGCGATCTCAAACGGATCTGGATTACAATCAATCTAGGTGCCGCTGCGCAATTTGTGAAATCGACTTCGACTTGCGAGCTTGATCGGCGATTTGTTCTAGGCGAGCACACGCTGACCGACCAGATCGCCAGCGCGATAGTGCATGAGGCGACGCATGCGCGTCTCCATCAGCGAGGCATTGGCTATGAGGAGGAATTGCGCCACCGGGTGGAGTGGGTTTGCATGAGACGTGAACTGGCTTTTGCGGCGAAACTGCCGGACGGGGCGAGTATTCGTCAATGGGTCGAAGCTCGACAAACGGAACCCTCGGATTTTTCCAATGTAGCGATGAATGGTCGGCAAATTGATAGCGCGCGTGATGCCTTGCTCCATCTCAATGCTCCAGGTTGGCTGGCAGACTTGATCGTCTTTTTCGCCCGGCGGCGATATCAGAGGCGTATCAGGCGACAAGAAGCTGAAGCGCATTTCGACAAGCGAAAATGATGCTCCGTTTCGCTTGTGGGGATTCGCTTCCGCCCAGAGCGGCGATGCCGCCGCCCCTCGCACAAGCGTCCGCAGTTTCAGGCCGAGCAGCAAGGATGGGGCTCGCGGGCAATCGTTTCGCTGCTTCTTTCATGCCCACTGCCTGACGGGCTTGCTTCACTTGACGGAGTTGCTTCCGCATAGGCTGCAAACTGGCGTTCAAGCGCCTTGACTGCACTGCTGCGCCAGCCCTCCGCCAGGGATTCCGACATGGGATCGGGGAAGATTTCCTCTTCGCCGTTCTCCACGCCGTCCAGGATCGCCCGCGCGACAGACTCCGGAGAGGCTTTCGCGATGTCCAGGCCCCGTGTCATGTCCGTGTCCACCGGGCCGGGAAGGACCCTGTGGACGCTGACACCCCGTCCGGCCAAAAGGGTGCGCAACGACTGCGACAGCGAGAACGAGGCCGCCTTCGAGACCGAGTAGGCCGGACTGAACGGCACGGCGGCAATCGAGGCCAGCGACAGAATGTTGACGATGGCTCCCCGCGACCGGGCGAGCAACGGCAGCAGAGCCTGGGTAACGTCGTACGAGCCGAAGAGGTTTACGGCGAGCTGTTGTTCGAGCACACGACGGTCGCTGAGGTCATCGATGGGCGATACGCCGGCGTTGTTGATGAGGATATCGAGAGCATCGATCTTCTCGACGGCCTCCCGGATCTGCGCAGCGTTGGTCACATCCATGATCAGGGACGTCACACGCCGGTCCGGATGAGCCATCGGTTGGCGGGTTGCGGCATAGACGCGCTTTACGCCTCTGCTCAGGGCTTCCTCGACCAGTGCCCGACCGATGCCCCGATTCGCTCCAGTCACCAGGATGGTTGTACCTTCGATCTTCATTGCGTCTCTCCTAATGCTTATCGTTGTGTTCGAGCGTTGGCGCGCCGCAACTCAGGTTGGCTACAGTCGCCGTTGTCGATACGACTGGTTGGTGAGATGGACTTAGCGCCGGGCATCGAAGCCATGGGAGTGACAAGTGTGACGGGATTCCGATGGACTCGCTGATCACGGCCGCGGCGCATGCGCTTGCGACGGGCGATCCGCTCGGCGCCTTGAAGCGGGTTGCGCTGCGCGACGATGCGCCGGCGCTGGCGTTGCGCGGTATCGCGATGGCGCAGCTTGGCGACCTGGTTCGGGCGAAGGTTCTTCTCAAGAGGGCGGCGCGCGCATTCAGCCCGAGGGAGGCCGTGGCCCGCGCGCGGTGTATCGTCGCCGAGGCCGAGATCGCGCTCGTCTCGCGCGACCTTACCTGGCCGGCCAAGGCACTCGACGCCGCACGGGCGACGCTCGAAAAGCATGGCGACCGCGTCAACGCCGCGCATGCGCGCAACCTCGACGTTCGGCGCCTGCTGCTGATCGGCCATCTCGACGAAGCCGAGCGCAGGCTGGACGGCTTCGATCCGTCGCCGCTGCCGCCGGCATCGCGGGCCGCCCACGAGCTGGCTGTCGCCGGCATCGCCATCCGCCGCTTGCGGACCGGTCCTGCGCGCGCCGCGCTCGGGCTGGCGGCGCGGGCGGCGCGGGCGGCGGGCATCCCCGCGCTGATCGCGGAGGTGGAGAGCGCATCGCTGGTGCTGGACACGCCGGCCGCGCGCCTTGTCGCGCGTGGCGGGGAACGGCCCCTCCTGCTCGATGAAGTCGAAGCGCTCCTGGCGTCGGGGGCGCTCGTGGTGGATGCATGCCGCAATGTCGTGCGTGTCGCAGACACCGTCGTCTCGCTGGCGACCCGCCCGGTGCTGTTCGCGCTGGCCCGCGCGCTGGCCGAAGCCTGGCCGGGGGACGTGGCAAGAGCGACGCTCATTGCGCGCGCTTTCCGCGGAAAGGACGCGGACGAATCACATCGCGCACGATTGCGCGTCGAAGTCGGGCGGCTTCGCGCGGAGCTTCGGAGCTTGGCGGATGTGAGCGCGACGAAGCGGGGCTTTGCGCTGGCCCCGCGCCGCGCAGGTGAGGTCGTCGTGCTGGCGCCACCCGTCGAAGAAGAGCATGCCGCCGTGCTCGCCTTCCTCGCGGACGGCGAGTCTTGGTCGAGTTCGGCCCTGGCGATTGCGCTTGGAGCCAGTTCGCGTACCGTGCAGCGAGCGCTCGAGCAGCTCGCCCAGGCCGGCAAGGTGCAGTCGTTCGGCCGCGGACGGGCGCGTCGCTGGATGACCCCGCCGCTGACGGGTTTCCCGACAATCTTGTTACTCCCCGGCCCACTGCCGGGCTACTAGGATGGAATTATGGAACGATCCGCAGCCGAAATCCTTCGAGAATATGGACCCTTTCCGGGTGTCGACCACGTGGACGGCGTTACCTTCGACGGTGAGCATGTCTGGTTTGCCTCAGGCGACAGATTGAACGCCTTCGATCCGGCGAGCGGCAAAGTGGTGCGCTCGATCGACGTCGCGGCACACGCCGGAACGGCCTTCGACGGCCAGCACCTCTATCAGATCGCCGAGGATCGCATCCAGAAGATCGATCCGAAGAATGGCCAGGTGCTGGCGACGATCCCGGCGCCCGGCAATGGCGGTGATTCCGGGCTCGCCTGGGCCGAAGGAACACTCTGGGTCGGGCAGCATCGGGGCCGAAAGATTCATCAGGTCGATCCCGAGACAGGGGCAATTCTTCGCACCATCGTTTCCAACCGCGTCGTCACCGGCGTCAGCTGGGTCGACGGCGAGCTGTGGCATGGCACCTGGGAGGGTGAGGAGAGCGATGTCAGACGGATCGATCCTGAAACGGGAAAGGTCCTTGAGAAGCTCGATATGCCGCCGGGAACAGGCGTGTCGGGGCTCGAATCCGATGGCGGCGACCAGTTTTTCTGTGGCGGCGGAAACAGCGGCAAGATCAGAGCTGTTCGCCGGCCCAAACGAGGCTCGGCGACCAGGATCTGAGTTTTTGCCGTCCGTAGCCGTTTGACCATTCGAGCTAACTGGTTTTTGCGGTTTTTAGCCCGGTGGTCCGAACCAGGTGTTCATCGCGTCTTGAAGACCATCCTGCGTCCTGTCGCCTACCCAAGCAACATATCCGTCGGGTCGGATTAAAACTGCGGTTGGAGCGGAGACCAAACCTAGCGCAGGCAACTCCCATGGATCGTCGCATTTGGCGTAAACCAACTTAATGCGGTCTGACCACGGCTTGATGTCGAGGCTGCCCGGCGCGTCGAGATTCAAGAGCACTGGCCGCGCATTTTGGAGGAGCGCAAATACGCGCATGGGACCATCAGGCGTGGCCAGGTCGAGGTCGGGCATGCGGCGGCCGACCAGCGGATGCGCCTGGCCGAGGTCGTAATGGATACCAAGTCCGGACATCTCGGCAGCGATCCGTTTGCGAGGCTCCTCCATCCTAAGGAGCTCTGATACGATTTCACGCAAGGCTTCAGTGCGATCATCAGTACGTTGCAATGCGACCTGTGCCATTGTCGTACGCAACACGCGGGCCGCAACCGGATGCCGCTCGATGTGATAAGTGTCGAGCAAGCGTTCAGGCGATGTTCCTTTCACCACTTGGGCCAACTTCCAACCGAGGTTCACCGCATCCTGCACACCGATATTGAGGCCTTGTCCGCCCACCGGGGAATGCACATGGGCGGCATCGCCCGCTAGGAGAACCCGGCCCTTGCGGTAAGCCGCCGCCTGCCGCGACATGTCCGTGAACCTGGAAATCCAGGTTGGGCTATGGATTCCGTAATCTGTTCCGCATGCGGCGACGAGCGCTTCGCGGAGATCGCGCAGCGTGGGTTCGGTCGTGGCGCCGACATTCTTTTCAGTGACCATGACGCCTATGGGACCTTTACCGGCAAAGACGACCTTGCCGTCACGAATTTCGTACTCTTCCCTGCCGAAGGCATGGATGCCAAGTGCGGTGCGATGAATGCCCAGTGGCGGCTCCTCCGCCATCTCGGCCTCGGCGAGGATGCTGCTGGTCGTCGCATCCCATCCTCGAAACTCAATGCCAGCAGCTTTGCGGACCAGACTGCGGCCTCCATCACACCCGACGAGATAGCTTGCCCGCAGCGACGCACCATCGGACAGTTCGATGGTGACGCCGGCGTCGTCCTGCACGAAACACATCAATTCACGGGCGCGATAGATCGGCACTGCCAGCTCGCTGACCCATCCAGCGAGAATGCGCTCAATGTGTTTCTGTCTCAGCGCCAGCCCGTAGTTGTGGCGGGTCGGAAAATCGCTGATGTCTAAACGCATCGCCGCGAATCCCGTGACTTGGGCTATTTGTCCTTCGGCGAGGAACCGGTCCGCGATGCCGCGCTGATCGAAAACTTCGAGAGTGCGTGAACTCAGACCTCCAGCACGCGAACCGGCAAGCTCCTGGTTCGGGCGGCGTTCGACAATGGCTACGTCGATGCCTGCCAACGCCAACTCGCCTGCCAGGGTCAGGCCCGTCGGACCTCCTCCGGCAATCACGACTGCATGTTCTGTCATCGGCAAACTCCCCTGGCAGTTACGACTCCCAATCAATGATCGCAGAGTCCCAGTGGTTGCCGTTTGGGTTAGTTCAGGCTCGCTATCAATTTTTCGAGCAGGCGTGCGAGCATGATCTGCTCCGGGCGTGCTAACCCAGAAAGTATCTGGTGCTCGTTGGCGACGTGAGCGGTAACCGCCTCGTCAATCAACGCCAGACCCTTTTTAGTCAGTTGCACGACAATGCCGCGGCGATCGTCGGGGTGCGGCCCGCGCTTGATCAGACCGGATTTCTCGAGCCGATCGAGGCGATTGGTCATCGCGCCCGACGTTACCATCGTCGCCTCGTAGAGAGCCGTCGGCGTCAGCGCGTATGGCGGCCCGGAACGACGCAGCGTCGCCAGCACATCGAATTCTCCGGATTGCAGCCCGTAACTTGCAAACAGCGGCGCCAGCCGCTCTCGTGCGATCAGCGAGGCGGCCTCGTTCAACCGTCCGAGCACGGCCATCGGCGAGACATCGAGATCCGGCCGTTCCTTTTTCCATTGCCCGATCGCTTTTGCTGCGCGATCCATGTCTCTCACCGTTATGTATCTTGACGTGAAGAATCTTTACCTTATCTTACCTCAGCTTGCGATATTGGCCAAGTGCCGCGAACGGGCGACGGGACGGTGCGATGAAATTTCTCTGGGACTCGGCGCTTGGCCTTCTGGTCGTCACCGGTGGACTGCTCGGCCTGACGCTGCCGTTCGGCAAGATCGCGACGGCGGCCGGCGTGGCCGCCATGGTCTGGGCCTTCGTCATCTCGCTTGGTGCCGGCGGCGTGCTTTTGTGCGCATTGCTGCTCAACGGGAAGCGCATGCGGCTTACGCCGCACAGGCTGCGCTATTTCTTCGTCACCGCGGCCGTCTCATATGCAATCCCCAATCTGCTGATGTTTTCAGCCATTCCGCATCTGGGCGCCGGCTACAGCGGCATCATGTTCACGCTGTCGCCGGTCGTCACGCTGGTGTTCTCGATGCTGCTCGGCGTCAGGCGCCCGACCATGCTGGGCATCGTCGGCATAGTCGTCGGTTTCGTCGGCGCAGTCATGGTGGCGGTGACGCGCGGCGAAGCGGGCCAGCCGGCCGAATTTTTCTGGGTTGCGATGGGCCTGCTCATCCCGGTCAGCCTCGCCGCCGGCAACATTTACCGCACCGTCGACTGGCCCGAAGGCACCGGCCCGATCGAGCTCGCCGTCGGCAGCCATCTGGCAGCAGCCTTGATGCTGGTTGCCGGCATTCTGGTCCTGCTTGGCGGCAATGCATTCGGCTCGCTCGGCGGCGTGCCGCTGGTCGCTGCGGCACAGGTGGCATCAGCCTCGGCGATGTTTGCCTTCTTCTTCCGCCTGCAAGCGGTCGGCGGCCCGGTCTATCTCAGCCAGATCGGCTATGTCGCGGCGGCGGTCGGGCTGTTTGCCGGGACCCTCTTCCTCGGCGAGCGCTATCAACTGCTGACCTGGGCCGGTGCCGTCATCATCACCGCCGGCGTGTTCATCACCACCAAGGCGCAAAGCCAGAGGCCATAGAGGCCAGAAGGCGTAAGCTTCAGACGGATGCCTTCTCCGCCAGCACCATGTAGTTGACGTCCATGTCCTTCGAGCGCTGCCAGCGGTCGGCGAGCGGGTTGTAGGTGACGCCGGTGCGGTCGATGACGGTCAGGCCGGCGCCGGCAAGCGCCTTTTCCAGTTCCTCGGGGCGCACCAGCTTGCCGAACTGGTGGGTGCCGCGTGGCAGCCAACGCAGCACATATTCGGCGCCGATGATGGCCAGCCCCAGGGCCTTCAGCGTGCGGTTGATGGTGGCGACGAACATGATGCCGCCGGGCTTTACCATCTCGCCGCATTTGGCCAGGAACAGATCGACATCGGCGACATGCTCGACCACTTCCATGTTGAGGATGACGTCGAATTTTTCGCCGGCATCGGCAAGGTCTTCCGCGGTCGTGGCGCGATAATCCACGCTCACGCCGACTTCCGCCGCATGCAGCTTGGCCACTTCGATGTTGGTGGCGGAGGCATCGGCGCCGACCACTTCGGCGCCAAGCCGCGCCATCGGCTCGCACAAGAGCCCGCCGCCGCAGCCGATGTCAAGGAAGCGCAGGCCTTCGAACGGCCGTGCCGCACGCGGATCGCGGCCGAAGCGGGCCGCCACCTGGTCGCGGATATAGGCAAGCCGGATCGGGTTGAACTTGTGCAACGGGCGGAACTTGCCGTTCGGGTTCCACCATTCGGCGGCAAGGGCGGAAAAGCGTTCCACCTCTCCGGCATCGATCGTCGATCGTCGGGGCTCAGGCATGGCGTGGTCTCCTCGGACGCTAGGAAGTCGGGCGCGAGGCTGCGAATGTCAAGGCGCGAAATTCACCGCCGGCGGTGCGATGCGCGCGATGCCTTCCGGCGCCGCCTTTTGCCGGCTGCATTTGTGTCAGCACGTGTCAGTTGATGGTGTGCCGGAAGGAAACGCCTAGGCTTTGGCGGACGAAGCAGAGACATCGGGTTCGGAGGAGTGCGCAATGATGCGAGCGGTTGCTTCCATTCTTTGGCGCCGGCTTGACCAGGAAGGCCACGACGCTTGCCTTCTGTCGGAAGCGAGTTCCGGGTGGAACCTCAGGGGACACGCGCTTTTCGTCCAGGACGGCGAGCCGTGCAGCATCGCCTACGAGGCGGACTGCGACGCCGATTGGCATACACGATCGGCGCGCGCCGACGGCTTTTTCGGCACGCAACAGCTGCATTACAGGATCGACCGGCTGACCGAGCGCCAATGGACGCTGAACGGCGAGCATCAAGCGGAAGTCGACGGTCTCATCGATGTCGATCTCGGCTTCACGCCCGCCACAAACCTTTTGGCGCTTCGCCGCTTTGCCCTCGATGTCGGTATGGCGACGCCCGCGCCGGCAGCCTATCTGACATTTCCCGAACTCAGGCTCGTTCGCCTCGAGCAAACCTATCAGCGCGTCGATGCTGCACATTACGCCTATGCCGCCCCGATGTTCGGCTACCACGAGACACTGGAGGTCTCGCCGCTCGGTTTCGTCCTCGACTATCCGCGCCTGTGGCAGGCCATCGTGCGGACGGGCTGAACCGCCCGCGTTGGGAGTGCAGCTGGCCGGTGTGGCTTAACGGCAAATTTACGATATTGGCGGTTTCTTAACGTTGGGTCAGTGTTTGGCATTTAGATTGCTGTCCGAGTAGGGGCAGCCCGGTGCGCATAAGAACCCAGATAGTCGCGACATTGTTCAGCGCCGTGGCCTTGATCGGCCTGGTCGGCGGCGTTGCGATCGTCTCGCAGATATCGCTGACCAAATCCGTGGCGCTGGCCGAGGCGACAAGCGTCGCACGGCAGCTGGCCGAAACTATTGCCTTCAGGGCGTCGGACGCGCCGCGTTCATTATTCGAGAGACCCGATGGGCTCCGCGAATTCGTGACTTTGCAGCACGGCCGCTCGAAACGCGATCTCGTCATCGTAGACAAAAACAAGGTTATTTTCGCCGACGTTCCGGGAGAAGAGCAAAATATCGGCACGACGTTCGACTACGATCCCGGCAATGAAATCGCCCGGACGATTGACGACGGCGTGCCGCGCAACTTCGTCGACGCCAGTGCCGACGTGGCCGATCCGATTGACCTGGTTGCGGTGCCGATCGAGGATGCACCCGGCAAGATCGTCGGCGCCGTCCTGTTCGAGTATACGCCGCTGCTGCGTGCCGCGCAGCAGCGCACGAACGATATGCTGTGGCTTGTGGGCCTGTGTACCGCGGCAGCCGTGCTGATCGCGGCGGCCTCCGCCTTCCTGTTGTTGCGAGGCTTCAGTAAAGGCCTTGCTGGTCTCAACCGCGGCATCGAATCGCTGGCGCGCGGCGACGCCGGGGCCCGTATCGGCCGCACCTCCGATGACGAGTTCGGACAGTTGGCGCAAGGGTTCGACACTATGGCCTCCGAAATCGAAGCCTCGCGCGCTCAACTTGTCGATCAGAAGGCCTACATCGAAGACATCGTCCAGACCGTTGCCGAAGGCATCGCCGTCATCGACGGCAAGGGTCAGGTCGTGTCCGTCAATCCGGCGGCAGCCGAGATCATCGGGCGGCGCAGCGACAAGGTCGTGGGGCAGGACTGGCAGTCGGCCCTGGATATCAGGGGGCCGTCGGGAGACAAGCCCGCGTCGGGAACATCTCCGGTCGAACTGGCCATGACCACCGGCCGCCGCCACCAGAATGAGGTGAGGCTGGCAAAGCCGGATGGGACCTCCTTGCCCGTGGTCGTCAGCTGCAATCCGCTCAACCGCGCCGATGGCGGCATCGTGCTGACGCTCAGCGACATCAGCGACCTGCGCAGTGCCGAGCGGGCGGTGCACGATCGTGCCGAAGAACTGGCGAGGCTCAATCGTGAACTGAAAGAGACATCGGAGGCCACGACCCGCCTGGTCAAGCTCGGCGAACTGCTTCAGGCCTGCGTCACTTTTCACGAGGCATTTTCCGTCGTCGGCTCCGCCATGCCTGATTTCTTCGGCGGATTGAGCGGAACCGTTCATCTGACCAGTGCGTCGCGCAACCTGGTGGAGGAGATGGCGCATTGGGGCACCATCCGGTCGAGCGTCGGCCAGTTCGGACCGGAAGATTGTTGGGCGCTGCGGCGCGGCCAGGAGCACGTCGCCGGTCCAGGCATGCTGACGCCGCGCTGCAACCACATCACCGAAAATGGCGGCCGCGGTTATGTCTGTATGCCTCTAGCAGCGCAGGGAGAGACACTTGGCATCCTGCATCTGTGCGAGCCGAATGCCGTTGACAAGCCGGAGTGGCTTGCCGAACGGCAGCAGATACTGCGTGGCGTCGTCGATACGCTGGCGTTGGCGCTTGCCAATCTGCGCCTGCGCGAGACGTTGCGGCAGCAGTCGATCCGGGATCCCAACACCGGGCTCTACAATCGCCGCTACCTTGAGGAGACCAGCAGCCGCGAGCTCAGGCGCCTGGAACGTGCCGAGCAGCCGCTGACGTTGATCATGCTCGACGTCGATCATTTCAAGCAGTTCAACGATACGTTCGGCCATGAAGCTGGGGATCTCGTCCTCAAGCAGGTGGCCGCCACGCTGGTCGACCATGTCAGGGAAAGCGACGTGGTTTCGCGCTACGGCGGCGAGGAATTTGCCTTGATGATGCCCGGAACGTCACTGGCCGATGGCGCCGATCGCGCCGAAGCTCTGCGAAAGGCGATCAAGCAGCTGCATGTCACGCATCGCGGCCGCACGCTCGGCACCATCACCGCGTCGTTCGGGGTCGCCGCCTTCCCGGAGCTCGGCGCCTCATGGGCGGAGATCGTCAATGCCGCGGATCGCGCTTTGTATCAGGCAAAGGCTGAGGGCCGTGACCGCGTCATCGCCGGAGCGGGTCTCGCCCGTGTCGAGCAGCAAAAGCCAAAACTCACCAAGAGCGTGGCTTGAAATCTGGTTGATGGACGGGGCAAGGCGACGGAATCCTCACCGCCTTGCGAAACCGCTATCATTTGGCTAAGGAGGCCGCGCATTGAGCGCCCGGCCACAGCTTGGCGCATTTTTCCGCTTTTCGGCCTCCGGTCCGGCATCCAGTCAAAGGCATTTCGCTTCTATGGCGCGCATCGTGATGAAATTCGGCGGAACCTCCGTCGCCGACATCGCCCGCATCCGCAATGTGGCGCGTCATGTCAAACGCGAGGTCGACGCCGGCCATGAGGTCGCCGTCGTGGTCTCGGCGATGTCCGGCAAGACCAACGAGCTCGTGCAATGGACGCGCGAGGCCTCGCCGATGCACGATGCGCGTGAATATGACGCCGTGGTCGCGTCCGGCGAGCAGGTCACTGCCGGCTTGCTGGCGATCGCGCTGCAGAATATCGGCGTGCATGCCCGCTCCTGGCAAGGCTGGCAGATCCCGATCAAGACCGACAACGCGCATGGCGCGGCGCGCATTCTCGATATCGACGGCGGATTCCTGATCAAGCGCTTCGGCGAAGGCCAGGTGGCGGTGGTCGCCGGTTTCCAAGGCATCGGGCCGGACAACCGGATCGCAACGCTCGGCCGCGGCGGTTCCGATACCAGCGCTGTCGCCATCGCGGCAGCGGTCAAGGCCGACCGCTGCGATATCTACACCGATGTCGACGGGGTCTACACGACCGATCCGCGCATCGAGCCGAAGGCGCGGCGGCTGGCCAAGATTTCGTTCGAGGAAATGCTCGAAATGGCCTCGCTCGGCGCCAAGGTCCTGCAGGTGCGCTCGGTCGAGCTTGCCATGGTGCACAGGGTGCGTACTTTCGTGCGGTCGTCCTTCGACGATCCCGACGCACCAGGAATGGGGGATTTGCTTAATCCGCCGGGAACGCTTATTTGCGACGAGGAAGAGATCGTGGAACAGCAGGTCGTCACCGGAATTGCCTACGCCAAGGACGAGGCGCAGATTTCGTTGCGCCGCGTCGGCGATCGGCCGGGCGTCGCCGCCGGCATTTTCGGGCCGCTGGCCGAGGCCAACATCAATGTCGACATGATCGTCCAGAATATCTCTGAGGACGGCAAGTTCACTGACATGACCTTCACCGTGCCATCCGGCGACGTCGACAAGGCGCTCGCCGTGCTCGAGCGGCTGAAGGCGACGATCGGCTACGACGTGGTGCAGTCGGAAGCCGGCATGTCGAAGGTCTCGGTCATCGGCATCGGCATGCGCAGCCATGCCGGCGTCGCCGCTACCGCCTTCAAGGCGCTTGCCGACCGCGCGATTAACATCCGCGCCATCACGACGTCCGAAATCAAGATTTCGATCCTGATCGACGGTCCCTATACGGAACTAGCAGTTCGCACTTTGCATTCCGTGTACGGTCTGGATAAGCAGTAGCGGACTGCAACGGCCCGAAAATCGGAATCGATTTTCGGAAGGCAGGATGCAGCGGATCGAAAATCTTGGAGCGGTCTTTATGCGTCCAATTGGACGATGGCGCTCTAATTGAGTTGTTGCGTTTGTGCCGCTGTGCAGGGCAACCTGCACCGGTTGAAATGCTATTGGAGGAAGAAGCCGCGATGCGTGATTCGGCCAGTGGCCCGCGCGTTTTGCTGAAACGGCTCCGCGAGCTCATGCAAGAGCCGCTGGAGCCGCAGGAGCGGCTTGACCGAATCGTGCGCGACATCGCCTCCAACATGGTTGCCGAGGTCTGCTCGCTCTATGTGCTGCGCGCCGATTCGGTGCTCGAACTCTACGCCACCGAAGGCCTGAACCCGAACGCCGTCCACCTGGCGCAGCTCAGGCTGGGCCAAGGTCTGGTCGGCACGATCGCGGCCTCGGCGCGGCCGCTCAACCTCTCCAATGCGCAGGAGCATCCTGCCTTCGCCTACCTGCCGGAGACAGGGGAAGAGATATACAATTCCTTCCTCGGCGTGCCGGTGCTGCGGGCAGGGCGGACACTCGGCGTCCTGGTCGTGCAGAACAAGACCATGCGCCATTATCGCGACGACGAGGTCGAGGCGCTGGAAACAACGGCGATGGTGATCGCCGAGATGATCGCCACCGGCGATCTGGAGCGGCTGACAAGGCCCGGCCTCGAGCTCGATCTGCGCCGCCCGGTAAGCTTTACCGGCCTGTCCTTCAACGAAGGCGTCGGTCTCGGCCATGTGGTGCTGCACGAGCCGCGCATCGTCGTCACCAATCTTTTCAACGAGGACAGCGAGGAAGAGGTCAGGCGGCTCGACGCGTCGCTCGGCTCGCTCAGGCTCTCCATCGACGACATGCTGGAGCGCCGCGACGTCGCCTTCGAGGGCGAGCATCGCCAGGTGCTCGAAGCCTATCGCATGTTCGCCAACGATCGCGGCTGGGTGCGCCGGCTCGAGGAGGCGATCCGCAACGGCCTGACGGCCGAAGCGGCGGTCGAAAAGGTGCAGAGCGACATGCGTGCCCGCATGCTGCACATGACCGATCCGTATCTGCGCGAACGGATGAGCGATTTCGACGATCTCGCCAATCGGCTGCTGCGGCAGCTGATGGGGCGCGGACCGGAGGACGTCGCGGCCTCGCTGCCCAAGGACGCCATCATCGTCGCCCGCTCGATGGGTGCTGCGGAGCTGCTCGATTATCCCAGGGACAAGCTGCGCGGGCTGGTGCTGGAGGACGGCGCCGCGACCAGCCATGTCGTCATTGTGGCGCGGGCCATGGGCATACCGGTCGCCGGCCAGATGAAGGGCGCCGTTTCCATGGCGGAAAACGGCGATGCCATCATCGTTGACGGCGAGGAAGGCGCTATCCATCTGCGCCCGCAGCCCGACCTCGAGGCGGCCTATGCCGAGAAAGTGCGCTTCAGGGCGCGGCGGCAGGAGGTCTACCGCGAACTGCGCAAGAAGCCGTCGGTGACCAAGGACGGGGTCCAGGTCGATCTTCTGATGAATGCCGGGCTGGCGGTCGATCTGCCGCAACTGGCCGAAGCGGGTGCGGCCGGCATCGGCCTGTTCCGCACAGAGCTGCAATTCATGGTCGCTTCGACCTTTCCGCGCGCCGAAGCCCAAGAGCGGCTCTATCGTGACGTGCTCGAGGCGGCGCGCGACAAGCCGGTGACGTTCCGCACCATCGATATCGGCGGCGACAAGGTGCTGCCCTATTTCAAGGGCTCGATCCAGGAGGAAAATCCGGCGCTCGGCTGGCGGGCCATCCGCCTGACGCTCGACCGGCCTG
The DNA here is from genome assembly GCF_040319155.1 of Mesorhizobium sp. M0954. NCBI lineage: Bacteria > Pseudomonadati > Pseudomonadota > Alphaproteobacteria > Hyphomicrobiales > Phyllobacteriaceae > Mesorhizobium > Mesorhizobium sp. M0954. The sequence continues at coordinate 232,635 of NZ_JAMYNR010000008.1, forward strand.
GATTGCTGCGCACCCAGATCCGCGCGCTGCTCAAGGCGTGCGGCGGGCGCGAACTGAAGCTGATGCTGCCAATGGTGACGGAACTCGGCGAGATCGCGCAGGCGCGCGAGATCATCGATCGCGAGGTGCGGCATCTGTCGCGCTTTGCCCATCATTTGCCGACCAGCCTGAAGCTTGGGGCGATGCTGGAGGTGCCGTCGTTGCTGTTCCAGCTCGACGAACTGATGAAGGCGGTCGATTTCGTCTCGGTCGGCTCGAACGACCTGTTCCAGTTCGTCATGGCGGTGGATCGCGGCAACACCCAATTGTCCGACCGCTTCGACCCGCTCTCGACGCCGTTCCTGCGCGTCCTGAAGCAGATTGCCGACGCCGGGGCGCGCAACCAGACGCCGGTGACCTTGTGCGGCGAACTTGCCGGCAAGCCGATCTCGGCGATGGCGCTGATCGGCCTTGGCTATCGCTCGATCTCGATGTCTCCGGCATCGATCGGCCCGGTCAAGGCGATGCTGACGGAACTGCCGCTCAGCGAACTGGAAGCGTTCTTCGACGATAATCTGATGGCGCCGGCGCATGGCCTGCCGATGCGGGCGCTGCTGCAAGCCTTTGCCGACGACCGCTCTATACCGCTATAGACTTCGCCATGATCAACCTGCCCCGCGACCGTATGGATCAAGTCGTCAAGCGTTTCGACATGCTCGAAGCGCAGATGTCGGCCGGGCCAGCGCCGGACGCCTATGTCAGGATGGCCTCCGAATATGCCGATATCCAGGAGATGGTGGCAAAGATCAGGGCACTGCGCGCCGCGGAGCACGAACAGGGCGATCTGGAGGCGATGCTCGCCGACAAGGGCACCGACGCCGAGATGCGCGCCTTGGCCGAGGCCGACCTGCCGGAGGTCAAGCATCGCATCGAGGCGCTGCAGAAGGACATCCAGATACTGCTGTTGCCCAAGGATGCCGCCGACGACAAGAACGCCATCCTCGAGATCCGCGCCGGCACCGGCGGCGACGAGGCGGCGCTTTTCGCCGGCGACCTGTTTCGCATGTACGAGCGCTATGCCGCGGCGCATGGCTGGCGTTTCGAGACGGTGTCGGCCAGCGAGGGTGAGGTCGGCGGCTACAAGGAAATCATCGCCACCGTTTCGGGCAAGGGCGTCTTTGCCCATCTGAAGTTCGAATCCGGCGTGCACCGGGTGCAGCGCGTGCCGACGACCGAGGCGGGCGGACGCATTCATACCTCGGCGGCGACGGTCGCGGTGCTGCCGGAAGCCGAAGAAGTCGACATCGACATCAGGGCCGAAGACATCCGCATCGACACGATGCGCGCCTCGGGTTCCGGCGGCCAGCACGTCAACACCACCGATTCGGCCGTGCGCATCACCCATCTTCCGACCGGCATCATGGTGGTGCAGGCGGAAAAGTCGCAGCACCAGAACCGGGCGAAGGCCATGCAGATCCTGCGCGCCAGGCTCTACGACCTCGAGCGCAGCAAGGCGGACGAGGAACGTTCCGAATCGCGCAAGTCGCAGGTCGGCTCGGGCGACCGCTCGGAACGCATCCGCACCTATAATTTTCCGCAGGGTCGCGTCACCGATCATCGTATCAACCTGACGCTCTATAAGCTCGACCGGGTGATGATGGGCGAACTCGACGAGATCATCGACGCGCTGATCGCCGATCACCAGTCGAAGCTGCTCGCCGATATCGGCATCGATGGCTGACAGCCTGCCCGCCACGCTGGCGCCGCTGCTGCGGGAAGCGCGAAACCGGCTCACCGCAGCCGGGATCGCGGATCCGGCGCTCGATGCCAGGCTGATCGTCGAGCATTTTTCCGGCACCAGTCGCACGCAGGCCATCGCCGATCCCGGGCGCGCTGTCGATACGGACGTGACGGCGGTAATCGAAGCCGCCTTGCGGCGGCGCATCGCTGGCGAGCCGGTACACCGAATCCTTGGCTACCGCGAATTCTACGGCTTGCGCCTTTCGCTTTCGCCGCAAACGCTGGAGCCGCGGCCGGATACCGAAACGCTGGTCGAGGCTATACTGCCCTTCGTCAAGGCAGTGGCGGCACGCGAGGGCTGCTGCCGCATCCTCGATCTAGGGACCGGTACCGGTGCCATCGCGCTGGCGCTGCTCAGCGCCGTTCCGGCCGCGACCGCCACCGGCGTTGACATTTCGCAGGAGGCGCTGGCCACAGCCATGCGTAATGCCGGGGAATTGGGGCTCGCCGGCCGGTTCACGCCGCTCAAATCCGACTGGTTTGAAAAAGTTTCTGGCCGGTACCATGTAATTGTCGCAAACCCTCCCTATATACCCTCAGACGACATTGGAAATCTGCAGGACGAGGTCCGCGGTTTCGATCCACGCCAGGCCCTCGATGGCGGTGTGGACGGTCTGAGCCCCTACAGGAAGATCGCCGCGGGAGCGGCAGCGTATTTGGAAGTCCAAGGCAGGATTGCGGTCGAGATCGGCCATACGCAGCACCAACAGGTTACGGAGATATTCTCCGCGGCCGGGTACCGTTCGGTCGGGGTGTTTCGTGATCTCGGCGGAAACGACAGAGTTCTTGTGTTCGAACGGTGAAAGCCGTGATGCAGTGCGAAAAAAGCGCTTGGCAATACCGGGGAATGCGGCTAGGGTCGCCTTAACCGGATGAGACGAAGCAGGCAGTGCTCTTAGCGATTCGGTTTTCCTTGGAAATAGCTGCCTTCTTGCGCAAACGACGCCCAAGCTTCGTGCGGGAATCGTCCGGCAAGTGAAGTAACCGGAACAGGATGGCACGTGGCGCCAACGCAATTGATGCGGGCGAACGCCGGTGAAGGAACGAAACGGCTGGCCGCATGAGCGCCTCCGTTCGTGAAGAGTTTTTCGAAAATTTCAAAGTGAAGAGAGTCTAATGAGGCCACAACAGCAAAACAGGCGCATGCGCGGTCGCAACAACAATGGCGGCGGCGGCAACAACAATAACAACAACAACCGTAAGGGGCCTAATCCCCTGACGCGCAACTACGAGAGCAACGGCCCGGACGTGAAGATCCGCGGATCGGCTCAGCAGATTGCCGAGAAGTACGCAACCCTTGCCCGTGACGCGCAAAGCTCCGGCGACCGGGTGATGGCGGAAAACTATCTCCAGCATGCAGAGCACTATAACCGCATCATCGCAGCCGCTCAGGCGCAGATGCCGATCCAGAACGCGCAGCAGAATCGCGATGATTTCGACGATGACGGCGACGAGGATCGCGACGAGTTCGACAATGCCGGCAACAACAATGCCAACGAGACGTCGGGTTCGGCGGCCAATCACGGTGCCGGCCCGCAGCCGGTCATCGATGGCACGCCGGCCGAGCTGGCTCTGAACCAGGAAAACAGCCGCGACAATCGGGGCGGCCGCGACAACCGTGAAGGCCGCGACAACAATGGCGGACGCCACCGCGACCGTCGCCCCAATGGCGGTTACGGCCAGAACGGCCAGCGCGGCGAGTATGGCGCGCGCGGCGAGCAGGGTGGCCAGCGCGCCGAACAGCCACGGCGCGACGAGACGCCGGCGCAGGCGGAGCCCGTGCCGGCCGCTGGGCCGGTCTTTGTGAGCGAGCCCGCACCGCAATTCGACAACCTTTCGCCGGCGGGTCTCGCCGCCCAGGCCGAGCTCAACGAAGCCGCGGCCGAAAACAGCCCGGCCCGCCGCCCCAGGCGTCCGCGTCGCCCGCGCCTCGATGTCGAACAGGCAAATGGCGGCAACGACAACGCCGGCCCTGACAGTGCCGAGACTGGCAGTGCCGAGACAAGCAGTGCCGAGACAAGCAATGCCGAGACTGGCAATACCGACGCTGGCAATGTCGATGCAGCGCCGGCTGAAGGCCCCGACGGTCAAGCTGTGATCGCAGACGTCGAGAATTGATCGGAAAAACGTTCAGTCGATCTTAGCGCATCCTTTACCCCAGGCGGCGGAGAGAAATCTCCGCCGTTTTTGCTTTGCGCGCTCGGAATATTATGCATTCGCCAGTGTCGAGGCGTCTTGAGGGTCCGTGGTTTGCGTCCCATATCTTGCGTGAACAGGATCCGGCTCGAACGGGCGGGTCCGTCACCGCAATCTGATCCGGTGCCGCGAAGCGGGCCGGTGACGGAAGGAGACAGGCATGAATCTTGAAAAATATTCCGAGCGCGTGCGCGGCTTTATCCAGTCCGCACAAACCATGGCGCTTTCCCGCAATCACCAGCAATTCACCCCCGAGCATATCCTCAAGGTCCTTGTCGATGACGACGAGGGCCTGGCTGCGTCGCTGATCGAGCGCGCCGGCGGCAATGTCCGTGACGTCAAGCTCGGCGTCGAAACGGCACTGGAGGCAATGCCCAAGGTCGAGGGCGGCAATGGCCAGCTCTATCTGGCGCAGCCGCTGGCAAAGGTGTTTTCGACCGCCGAGGAACTGGCCAAGAAGGCCAGTGACAGCTTCGTTACCGTCGAACGGCTATTGCAGGCGCTGGCCATGGAAAAATCGGCCAAGACCGCCGACATCCTGTCCAAGGCGGGTGTCACGCCGCAGGCGCTGAACCAGGTCATCAACGACGTACGCAAAGGTCGCACTGCCGATTCGGCGAGCGCCGAGCAGGGCTACGACGCGCTGAAGAAATACGCGCGCGACCTGACGGCGGACGCCCGCGCGGGCAAGCTCGATCCGGTCATCGGCCGCGACGACGAAATCCGCCGCACCATCCAGGTGCTGTCGCGCCGCACCAAGAACAACCCAGTGCTGATCGGCGAACCCGGCGTCGGCAAGACGGCGATCGCCGAAGGGCTGGCGCTGCGCATCGTCAATGGCGATGTGCCGGAATCGCTCAAGGACAAGCAGCTGATGGCCCTCGACATGGGGTCGCTGATCGCCGGCGCCAAATACCGCGGCGAGTTCGAGGAGCGGCTGAAGGCGGTGCTTTCCGAAGTCACGTCTGCCGCCGGCGGCATCATTCTGTTCATCGACGAGATGCACACGCTTGTCGGTGCCGGCAAGGCGGATGGCGCCATGGACGCGTCGAATCTGCTGAAGCCGGCGCTCGCCCGCGGCGAACTGCATTGTGTCGGCGCAACCACGCTCGACGAATACCGCAAGCATGTCGAGAAGGATGCGGCCCTTGCCCGCCGCTTCCAGCCGGTCTTCGTCAATGAGCCGACGGTCGAAGACACTGTCTCGATCCTGCGCGGCCTGAAAGAGAAATACGAGCAGCACCACAAGGTGCGCATCTCGGATTCGGCACTGGTCGCGGCCGCAACCCTGTCCAACCGCTACATCGCTGACCGCTTCCTGCCGGACAAAGCGATCGACCTGGTCGACGAGGCCGCGTCGCGGCTCCGCATGCAGGTCGATTCGAAGCCCGAGGCGCTGGACGAGATCGACCGCCGCATCATGCAGCTCAAGATCGAGCGCGAGGCGCTGAAGGTCGAGAAGGACGATGCCTCGAAGGACCGGCTCGCGCGGCTCGAGAAGGAACTCTCGAACCTCGAGGAGGAATCGACCGAGCTGACCTCGAAATGGCAGGCCGAGAAGCAGAAGCTCGGGCTTGCCGCCGACCTCAAGAAACAGCTCGACGAGGCGCGCAACGAACTTGCCATCGCCCAGCGCCAAGGTGAATTCCAGCGCGCCGGCGAACTTGCTTACGGCAAGATCCCGGAACTCGAAAAGCAGCTGAAGCAGGCCGAAGCCAGGGATGGCAAGGCCGGCATGGTCGAAGAAGTGGTCGGCCCCGATCACGTCGCCCATATCGTCTCGCGCTGGACGGGGATCCCGGTCGACAAGATGCTGGAAGGCGAGCGCGACAAGCTGTTGCGCATGGAAGACGAGGTCGGCAAGCGCGTCGTCGGCCAAGGCGAGGCGGTGCAGGCAGTGTCGAAAGCGGTGCGCCGGGCCCGCGCGGGTCTGCAGGACCCGAACCGGCCGCTCGGCTCGTTCATGTTCCTCGGGCCGACGGGCGTCGGCAAGACCGAATTGACCAAGGCGCTGGCCAGCTTCCTGTTCGACGACGAGAGCGCCATGGTGCGCATCGACATGTCGGAGTTCATGGAGAAGCACTCGGTCGCCCGGCTGATCGGCGCGCCTCCCGGCTATGTCGGCTATGAGGAAGGCGGCGCGCTGACCGAAGCGGTGCGGCGCCGGCCCTATCAGGTCGTGTTGTTCGACGAGATCGAGAAGGCGCATCCTGATGTCTTCAACGTGCTGCTGCAGGTGCTCGACGACGGCCGGCTGACCGACGGGCAGGGCCGCACGGTCGACTTCCGCAACACGCTGATCATCATGACGTCCAATCTCGGCGGCGAATATCTGGTCAATCTCGGCGAGGACCAGGATGTCGACGTCGTGCGCGACGAGGTGATGAATGTCGTCAGGGCTTCGTTCCGGCCGGAATTCCTCAACCGCATCGACGAGGTGATCCTGTTCCACCGGCTGCGCCGCCAGGATATGGGCCAGATCGTCCAAATCCAGCTCAAGCGGCTGGAAAACCTGCTTGTTGACCGCAAGATATCGCTTTCGCTAGATCAGGAGGCGATCGACTGGCTGGCGGCCAAGGGTTACGACCCGGCCTATGGCGCGCGGCCGCTGAAGCGGGTGATGCAGAAGGAATTGCAGGACCCCCTGGCGGAAAAGATCCTGCTCGGCGAGATCCTCGACGGCTCAACTGTCAAGGTCACCGCCGGCTCCGACCGCTTGAACTTCCGCTCGAAGCCCGCGGTCGTGGCAACCGAGGCAGCCGCCTGAGCTCAAGCCAAAAGCCTGTTCCATCCCGATCGAATCGGGATGGAATTCCTATCTTCAATCTCGACCATGATCCTTTCCGAAAAACCGGCATACCCTTTTGTTACGCCGGCCTTCGGTTCATGGTCCAACATCACTGGCGGGGCGCAGATGACGCTGGACGACTATAACAGCTTCTGCGCCTCGCTGCCTTCGGCGACCCATGTCGTGCAGTGGGGCGGCGCCCATGTCTGGAAGGTCGGCGGCAAGGTCTTCGCGATCGGCGGCTGGAGTGAGGGCAAGGAGCCGTTCGTTACCTTCAAATGCTCCGACATCGCCTATGACGTGCTGAGGGAGCAGCCGGGCCTTCGGCCCGCGCCCTATCTTGCCTCACGCGGCATGAAATGGATCCAGCGCCAGACCGGCGAAAGCATGGATGATGGCGCGCTGAAGGATTACCTGCGCGAAAGCCACCGTCTTGTCGTGCTGAAGCTGACGAAGCAGGCGCGCAAGGAATTGGGACTCGCTGCCGGTTAATCGGTCAGAAATCCGCCATCTTCATGCCCGGTTCATATTGGAACCTTATCGTTGGCAACTGATTTGCTGGCGAAGGGGTTCGCCTACCACATCGGCCCGAAATCGAGTTTTGATTTTCGCAAAGCACGATGCGGAGATTTAAAGCGTTAGAGCGTCCTTTGCGCGTCGAAAAAGACGCGCGGCGCTTTGAAGAGACAATGCCGGCGGCGGCAATTACGGACCGGAGAATTTGGCCATCATGTTGCGCACCATCTTCACCCTTTCAGCGCTTGCTGCCGGGCTGCTGGCGTCGAATGCGATGGCCTCGCCAATAGTGGATACCGCGCCACGGGTGGTTCGTGCCGCCAATGGCGGCGGCATTCTTGTCGCCCAGAACGGCAATCTCGACATCTATTACGACGCCAGGGGAAACCGCGTCATCGTCGATGCGGAGACCGGCAAGGTTATCGCCATCCAGCCGCCGCAGACCAGGCTCGACCGCCGTGCCTTGCGCCGCGAGCGCTTGCGCAATCTCGGACCGGTCGAGGACGACCGCTATTATCTCGACGACCCGCAGGACATGGCGCGCTACCGCCGCAGGCAGTTGGAAGACGAGGGCAGGATCATCGTGCCGCCGGCCGACGACTACGATCTTAATGGCGACAATTCGGTGGAAGCCTTCCCCGAAGCGCCACGGGATGACGGCTACGGCAATGGTTATCCGGAGGCAAAGCCGCGCACCATCGAGCGCCAGCCGCCGCTCAACGAGGCCTCGATCGAGCCGGTCGAGCCGACGGTGCCGAACGAGCAGGCGGCCTTACCGCCAGACACAGCCCCGCCGCCAAGCACTGGCGGCAAGACGGCGGTCGACCCGTCGCTTGCGCTCGGCGCCCGCGAGGACGTGGCGGCACTGCAGGTGCTGCTCGACCGTGCCGGTGCATCGCCCGGCGTCATCGACGGACGCTTCGGCTCGAATGTCGACAAGGCGCTCGCCGCCTATAATGAGATCACCGGCAGCAATCTGAAATCGACCGACGCAATCGGCATCCAGGCGGCCCTGGCGCAATCCGGCGGCGATGCCTTCGCCTCATATACGATCACGCCCGAGGATGCGGCCGGTCCCTATGTCGCCTCGATACCGGAGGACTACAGCCAAAAGGCCCAGCTCGATCGGATGGGCTACACGTCGGTACCCGAAGCGCTGGCCGAGCGCTTCCATATGGATGAAACCTATCTGAACAAGCTCAATCCGGACGCCAATTTCAATCGTCCGGGCACCATCATCAAGGTCGCCAATTTCGGCAGGCTGGTGGCGACGCCGGTGGCGCGCATCATCGCCGACAAGTCCAATAAGCAGGTCCGCGCCTATGATGCGGCGGGCAAGCTGGTCGCAGCCTATCCGGCGACTATCGGCTCGTCCGACACGCCGTCGCCGTCCGGCACGCATGCGGTGTCGCGTGTCGCATTGGACCCGAACTACACCTACAACCCGAACATCAATTTCAAGCAGGGCGAAAACGACAGGATCCTGACCATCCCGCCGGGGCCGAACGGCCCGGTCGGCTCGGTCTGGATTGCGCTGGACAAGCCGACCTACGGCATCCACGGCACGCCGGATCCGTCCAAGATCGGCAAGACCGAAAGCCATGGCTGCGTGCGGCTGACCAATTGGGACGCGCGCGAGCTTGCCAAGATCGTGACGCCCGGCGTTATCGTGGAGTTCGTCGACTAAAGCGCAACGCCCGCGCCCGGATCACCCGATGACCTTGCGCAGCAGTGGCGCGCGCGGCGCTGCGGCATAGATCAGCTGCACCACCAGGATGAAGCCGACGCTGAGCAACGGGCTGATCAGGCAGAGAGCAGCGCCGACGGCCCACAGGATCTGTGCCTTGACGATGCGCAGATAGACCGTTCGGGTGGTCTCCGCGTCGACACCTTCGGCCAGAAATCCGTTTTTGTCCGCGTAGCGCCAACTGGCGAGCAGCGTCAGTCCGAGCATCAAAAGATTGAACCAGTAGGCGAGCACCGCAGTCCTGAATTCGAGGAAGTCGGCGAGAAGGTCGGTCGAGAACGGCAGCAAGGCGATGAAGCCGAGGAAGCAGAGGTTCAGCGTGGCAAGCCGCCGGTCGGATTTTGCAATCAGCCCGTGTTGCGCCTGCTGGCCGAACCAGAAGATGGTCAGCGTCAGGAAGCTGAGCGCATAGGTCAGGAAGCGCGGCGCCAGTGCTGTGATCGCTGTGATCAACTCGCGTTCGGAATGCACCGTTTCATGCGCCGGCACCCTGATCTCGAGAACGATCAGGGTGAGCGCGATGGCGAACACGCCGTCGGTGATGCCGACGACGCGCCCGCGTCCTTCCGCCGAGGGTTCGAGCGGCCGTTTCATACGGTATTTCCCCCTTGTCTGTAGCGCTGCGAGAAGCTTAGCACGGCACTTGCCGTTTGCACCCTGAGCGGCGTGATCCTGCCTGTGTGGCCGGTTGGGCCTGGTTTCAACGAGAACAGTCTGCTGGCCGGTTGTCGCCGGCGCGCCGGCGATCTAGGTAAGGCGGCATGCACACGCCAACCAAAGTCGGTACCGGCGCCGTTCCCCTGACCGGCTCACTTCCCGCCGATACGTTCTGTCCGCAGGCGCAGCGGCGGTTCGTGCTGATCGCCGCGATCCTGGCTTCTGCGCTCGGCTTCATCGACGGGTCGGTCCTGGCCATTGCGACGCCGGCGATCCGCGTCGACCTCGGCGCCAGCCTCGCCGAGGCACAATGGATTTCCAATGCCTACGCATTGACGCTCTCAGCCCTCATTCTCGTCGGCGGCGCCGCCGGCGATCGCTTCGGCCTGCGCCACTCCTTCGTCGCCGGCATCGTCCTGTTCATTGCCGCCTCGCTTGCCTGCGCGCTGGCGCCTAACCCGGCGGTGCTTATTGCGTTTCGGGCTATCCAGGGTGTCGGAGCGGCCATCATGGTGCCGGGCAGCCTGGCCATTATCGCCAAAGCCTATCCGAAAAAGGAACGCGGCCGGGCGATCGGCATCTGGGCCGCAGCATCAGCACTGACGACGGCGCTCGGCCCGGTGCTGGGCGGCTTCGTGCTGTCGGCGTTCGGCGACGGCATCTGGCGGGCGATCTTCGCCATCAATCTGCCGCTCGGCCTTATCTCGGTCTATCTTCTGCTGGCCAAGGTCCCTGCCGACGCGCCGGTGGAAAAGCGCAGCCTCGATCTCGGCGGCGCTGCACTCGCCATATTGGCGTTCGGAGCTCTCGCTTACGGTCTGACCTCGATCAGTGGCGACGGGGAGGGGCTGATGTCCGGCCCGAGTATTGCCGCCGGTGCGGTTTTGCTCGTCGTGTTCATCGTCTTCGAGCGCCGGCGGCGCGAGCCGATGATCGATCTGTCGTTGTTTCGGATCGGCGCGTTCGCGGGCGCCAATGTGGCTACCTTCTTCCTTTATTTTGCGCTGTCGGCCAATCTGTTCTATCTGCCGATGCTCATGATCGCCGGATGGGGGCTGAGCGCGGCCGAGGTCGGTTTCATCTTCTTGCCGCTTTCGGCATTGATCGCAGTGTTGTCCGGACCGGTCGGCCAGTGGTCCGACCGCATCGGGCCTCGCTTTCCGATCTCCAGCGGCAGTCTGGTTGTGGCTCTTGCCTTTGCCGGACTTGCCTTGCTGGCCTATTGGGGCATCCACAATTTCTGGATCGGGGTATTCCCGCTGATGGCATTGATGGGGCTCGGCATGGCGCTGGTGGTAGCGCCGCGGTCGACCGCCGTCATGACGGCGGTCGAGGACAAGGATACGGGTGCGGCCTCGGGCATCAACAACGCCGTCTCGCGCATCGGCGGCCTGATTGCCGTGGCGGCGATGGGATCGCTGGCGGCCTGGGTCTATGCTGGCGTGCTCGGCACCGCTGCCGGCTCCGGCATTCCGGGTTTCGGCGAACCGCCGCCAGCCGGCCTGGCGCCCGGCCTCGATGCGGCACGACTTGCCGCCAGCGACGCGGCATTCGCCGCCGTTGCCGCGGTGACCGCGGTGCTTTGCCTGCTTTCGGCAATCGCCGCGTGGACGACGGTTTCCGGCGAGCGGCTGCCATGGGCGCGCGACACGGCGAATCAGCACGGCTGACGACGAAAAACGTCGGCTCAGCCTTCGATCTTGGCGCTCGCGACCTTCAACTGGTTGCTGTCTTCCTGCTTGAGCAGGTCGTCGATGCGTTCGCGCTCGCGCTTGAAGGCGACGAGGTCGTCGCCCTTCAGCGTCTTGCCGACCGGTAGGCGGACGCGCATCGAATCGACCTTTGTGCCGTTGACGATCAGTTCGTAATGAAGATGCGGACCGGTGGAGAGGCCGGTTGAGCCGAGATAGCCGATAACCTGACCCTGGCGAACGCGAACACCCGGCTCGATGCCTTTGGCAAAGGCGCTCTGGTGATTGTAGGACGTCTCGTAGCCATTGGCGTGACGCAAGATGATCTGCTTGCCATAGCCACCGGCCCAGCCGGCTTTTTCGACGACGCCATTGCCCGCGGCAATGATCGGCGATCCCACGGGAGCTGCCCAGTCGGTGCCGGTATGCATTTTCACATACCCCAAAATGGGGTGGCGCCTGGCACCGAACCCTGACGTAAATCGGCCATTGGGCAACGGATTGCGCAGCAGAAACTGCTCGGCGCTGCTACCATTTTCGTCGAAGTAGTCGGTGCTGCCGTCCTGCATCTGGAAACGGTAGAAATTTCGCGTCGTGCCGCCGAAAGTCGCGGAGACGTAAAGCAGCTCGGATTCGTCAGACGCCTGGTCGTCGCCATCGGGCTGCGAGAACAGCACCTCGATGCGGTCCGTGGGATTGAGGCGCGACTGAAAGTCGACACTGGATGCCAGCAACTTGATCAGTCGTTGCGTCATCGCCTTGGACATGCCGTAGGAATAGGCGGTGCGGTAGATGCCGTCATAGACGTTCGGCAGATTGCCGCGCACTACGGGCGCAGGCGAATCGTCGAACGCCGTCAGCAATTCGGGATTTGGCTCCGGCTCCTGCGCCGGCACGTACTGGTCGTGGTCGTCGAGTGCGATGGTGACGATGTGCTGGGTCCTGTCGTACACGCTGGTGCGAACGATCTTGGCGGCGTCGCCATGGACCTC
>NZ_JAMYNR010000008.1:250000-270112 GCF_040319155.1 Mesorhizobium sp. M0954
TGGCTAAGTGGGAAAGGATGTGAGGATCCCAAAACAACCAGGATGTTGGCTTAGAAGCAGCCATCATTTAAAGAAAGCGTAACAGCTCACTGGTCTAAATAAGGGTCTTTGCGCCGAAAATGTAACGGGGCTAAAGCCATACACCGAAGCTTAGGGTTTGCAGCAATGCAAGCGGTAGCGGAGCGTTCTGTAAGCTGATGAAGCCATACCCGTGAGGGGTGGTGGAGGTATCAGAAGTGCGAATGCTGACATGAGTAACGTAAGGGGAGTGAGAGACTCCCCCGCCGAAAGTCCAAGGGTTCCTGCTTAAAGCTAATCTGAGCAGGGTTAGCCGGCCCCTAAGTCGAGGCAGAAATGCGTAGACGATGGGAACCACGTTAATATTCGTGGGCCTGGAGGAAGTGACGGATCATTGAGGTAGTCCAATCTTATCGGATTGAAAGGGCTGCTGCGTGGTTCCAGGAAATAGCTCCTCCTTATAGACCGTACCCGAAACCGACACTGGTGGACTGGTAGAGTATACCAAGGCGCTTGAGAGAACTATGCTGAAGGAACTCGGCAAATTGCACGCGTAACTTCGGAAGAAGCGTGACCCTTTCATGCGCAAGCATGGGAGGGTGGCACAGACCAGGGGGTAGCGACTGTTTATCAAAAACACAGGGCTCTGCGAAGTCGCAAGACGACGTATAGGGTCTGACGCCTGCCCGGTGCTGGAAGGTTAAGAGGAGGGGTGCAAGCTCTGAATCGAAGCCCCAGTAAACGGCGGCCGTAACTATAACGGTCCTAAGGTAGCGAAATTCCTTGTCGGGTAAGTTCCGACCTGCACGAATGGCGTAACGACTTCCCCGCTGTCTCCAGCATAGACTCAGTGAAATTGAATTCCCCGTGAAGATGCGGGGTTCCTGCGGTTAGACGGAAAGACCCCGTGCACCTTTACTATAGCTTTACATTGGCATTCGTAGTGGCATGTGTAGGATAGGTGGTAGGCTTTGAAACCTGGGCGCCAGCTCAGGTGGAGCCACCCTTGAAATACCACCCTTATCACTATGGATGTCTAACCGCGGCCCGTTATCCGGGTCCGGGACAATGTATGGTGGGTAGTTTGACTGGGGCGGTCGCCTCCTAAAGAGTAACGGAGGCGCGCGATGGTGGGCTCAGAACGGTCGGAAATCGTTCGCTGAGTGCAATGGCATAAGCCTGCCTGACTGCGAGACTGACAAGTCGAGCAGAGACGAAAGTCGGTCATAGTGATCCGGTGGTCCCGCGTGGAAGGGCCATCGCTCAACGGATAAAAGGTACGCCGGGGATAACAGGCTGATGACCCCCAAGAGTCCATATCGACGGGGTTGTTTGGCACCTCGATGTCGACTCATCGCATCCTGGGGCTGGAGCAGGTCCCAAGGGTATGGCTGTTCGCCATTTAAAGCGGTACGTGAGTTGGGTTCAGAACGTCGTGAGACAGTTCGGTCCCTATCTGCCGTGGGTGTAGGAATATTGAAAGGATCTGTCCCTAGTACGAGAGGACCGGGATGGACGGATCTCTGGTGGACCTGTTGTGGCGCCAGCCGCATAGCAGGGTAGCTATATCCGGACGGGATAACCGCTGAAGGCATCTAAGCGGGAAACCCACCTTAAAACGAGTATTCCCTGAGAACCGTGGAAGACGACCACGTTGATAGGCCGGGTGTGGAAGAGCGGCAACGCTTGAAGCTTACCGGTACTAATAGTTCGATCGGCTTGATCGTTCTCATTCCTAATGCCCATTTCTGGTGACAATCCTTGGATTGCGCCGAGATGAATGGCACAGAAAACAGCTTCTCGAGCAACGTGCGTTTTGCCGACCTGGTGGTTATGGCGGAGCGGCTGCACCCGATCCCATTCCGAACTCGGCCGTGAAACGCTCCAGCGCTGATGGTACTTCGTCTCAAGACGCGGGAGAGTAGGTCGCTGCCAGGTCTGCCAAGCGCACGTTGTTTAATCTTCTCCTTACGAACAGGCCCGCCAACGGGATATCGGGCCGCGCAAGCGGCCCTTTCATTTGGCGGAAGCTTGAATCCAGTGAGCCAAGGCTTACTTCTAGGGTTGACGCGGGGTGGAGCAGCCCGGTAGCTCGTCAGGCTCATAACCTGAAGGTCACAGGTTCAAATCCTGTCCCCGCAACCAAATTCGAAAACGGCCCGCCTTGTGCGGGCCGTTTTCGTATGGGCTGAAGTACGGCGACAGGACACTTAGCATTCCGCGGCCAATTTTTCGCGTATGTGCTCCGATCCACCTCTCATACGTGGGGCGAATGGCCGATCGGGATTTACGACGCGCCAAAAAGGCGCGCTGCCGTCTTGACTGATATGCACCAGGTGCCGCCGCACAGTCACTGGGCAGCAGGCGTCTGCTCCGTATTTTGCCGCGAGCTTACGTCGTAACTCTGCAAGGTCCGAAAAGTGGCCAGGTCCTGCAGCCCGGAGTTCGTCAGCGACCATTTTCTCGGTTGGGATCAGCATGCTCTGCGTAAGCGTCTTGCCTTTGCGTCGCGTTTTGACCACCGGCAATTCGCTCATAGTTCACCTCCAGGAACTCCCCTACAGAAGACGAACAAGGATGCCGCAATCCGACAGAATCTCGGATTGATTTGATTGCCGTGGCTCGAGGCCACAACCATGAACCCACAAAGACGTCTCCGGCCGGACACTTAGCAACCCGGACACTTAGCAACGAAGCCGACACAGCGGGACACCGAGGCGGATACTGTCCGCACGAATTCCTTGCAATGCACACATCAAAATCCCCGCTTGCCTTATGGCGCCGGGGTGTTTGGCTCCGTGCTGCCCAACGGAACGGAACTCTACTTCTTCGCCGACATGGCTCGAGCTGCAGCTCTAACCGGCATCGCGGTTGGTCAAGGCGATGTGGCAGCAGCCGGAACCGTGGCCCGCCGTCCAGGTGACGTTGTCGAAGCGCACTCCGGTGGCCTCGAACAGGCCGCGATCGAAGGCGCCGGCGATGCGGCAGAGCGTGGCGAGCTTCTCGTCATCGATGCCGGCTTCGACCCAGGCGTCCTTCAGCGGGCAGCGCCTGACCCTGAAGGCGATGCGGTCCGGGCCGCGTTCGACATCGGTCGGATACATGCGGCCGCCATCCGGGCTGACGGCCAGGAACGCCTCGCCGATCGCCGGTGCGTCGTTGGGGCCGAAATCGGCGAAGGCCGCCGCCGCAACCTCCCTGCCTCGCCGTTCGATGGTGCGGATCATGATCGCCTCAGCCTTTTCCGCGCCAACTTCCGCGGTCAGCTCGTCGAGCAACAGACGATAGAGATCGGCACGGTTGCGGAAGGCGGAATCGAGTTCGCGCGACAGTTTTTCGGCTCGGGCTTCGGCGTCGGTCATGATGCGTCCTGTTCGATCCTTGACAGTCTTGGCGCTGCCGCCACCAGCGCCTTGCCGATCGCGGATTGCGGCGCGTCGATGACGCTGCGGGCATCGCCGCTCTCGGCAATTCGCCCGGCGTCCAGAATGGCCATGCGGTGGGCGATGGCACGGACGACGCCGAGATCGTGCGAAATGAACAGATAGGCGATGCGCTCCTCGCGTTGAAGATCGAGCAGCAGTTGCAGGATCTGCGCGCGAACCGAAACGTCGAGCGCCGACACGGCCTCGTCGAGCACGATCAGCGACGGTTTCGTGGCAATGGCGCGGGCGATTGCAACGCGCTGGCGTTGGCCGCCGGAAATCTCGTGAATGGCGCGGCCGGCGAGACCGGGGCTGAGGCCGACGCGTTCCAGCAGAGCTGCAATTCGGCGCGGGCGCTCGGGGCCGGAGGCAATGTGATGGATGCGCAGAGGGTCGTCGAGCACACGCGCGACTGTGGCGCGTGGGTTCAAGGCGGCGAGCGGATCCTGAAACACCATCTGAAGACGGGCGCGCCGGCCGCGCAAGGCAGCGCCGTTCAGCGACAGGAAATCGCTGCCTTCAAATTCGATACTGCCGGTATCGAATTCGACGAGCCGGAGCACTAGACGAGCTATCGTCGACTTGCCGCTGCCGGAAGGTCCGGCCAGCGCCAGCGTCTCGCCGGGGTCGATGTGGAAGGAAACGTCGTCGACCGCGGCGATGGTCTTGCCGCCGCGACTGTATCGTTTGGTCAGGCCGGAAACGGCGAGCAGCGGACTGGTCATGTTCGCCGCAACAGCGGCTCGGCGTCGAAGCCGAGATGAGCGTCAAGCAGCACACGAGTGTATGCGTGACGCGGCGCATTGACGATTTGGGCTGTCGAATCGAGCTCGAGCAGCTCGCCATGCCGGAACACCGCTATGCGCTCTGCAAGCTCAGCGGCCAGCGCAATGTCGTGGCTGATGAACAGCAGCGTCATACCGTCCTCGGCCACCAGTCGCCGGATCAGCCCGACAATCTCGGCCTGCACGATGGTGTCCAGCGCACTGGTCGCCTCGTCGGCGACCAGCAGTTTCGGCCCGGCCGCAATCGCTGCGGCGATCGCCACGCGCTGCTTCTGGCCGCCGGAGAGCTGATGTGGAAAGGCACGCAAAGCGACATCGGGGTCGGGCAGACGGACCCGTTCGAGCAGGGTTTTTGCCTTGGCATAGGCGTCTCGCCAACTGAGGCCGAGATGGGTGTAGGCGACTTCCGCGATCTGCTTGCCTATTGGCATCACCGGATCGAGACTTGCGGATGGGTCCTGGAAAATAAAGCCGATGTCACGGCCACCGATTGGAGCATGGTCGCGAAGACCGGCAGGTGCCTTGGCACCAAACATTGGTGGCGGGCGCAGGAGCCAATCGATACGGCCTTCGATCTTGGCAGTGGCCGGCAGCAGCCCGGCAATGGCTAGCGCCAGCGTGCTCTTGCCGGAACCGCTCTCGCCGATGATGGCAAAGCGCTCGCCGGCGGGGATGTCGAGGCTGACATTCTTTAGCGCCGCCACCTCGGCGCCGTCGCGGCGATAGGTCACCGTCAGACTGCGAATCGAAGCAAGCGCCGTCACGACAGGCTCCTCCTCATCGCCGTGGTCTCGACGACGCCTTCGCCGGTGAGATAGACGCCGAGCACGGTCAGCACGAGCGCTACGCCCGGAATGATCGACAGGAAGGGCGCGGTGCGCAGCACGGCGCGGCCTTCGGCGATCATGCCGCCCCAGGTTACGCGGTTGGGGTCGCCAAGGCCGAGGAAGGACAATGCCGCTTCGGTGAGAATCGCCGCGGCGACGATCACCGACGACAAAGCCATTACCGGCGGCAGCGCATTGGGGAGCACCTCGCGAAAGGCGATCTCCAGCGGATGCATGCCGATGACGCGGGCGCCGGCAACAAAATCGCGCTCGCGGATCGACAGCACTTCGGCGCGCGCCACGCGTGCCGGTCCGGTCCAGGCGCCCAGCGCGATCGCAGCGACGATGACGCCGAGCGACGGCCCGACGATGCTGACGAAAGCCAAAGCCAGCAGAAAGGCTGGGACGGTCTGGAAAGCGTCGGTGATGCGCATCAGCATCTCGTCGACAAGACCGCCGGCAAAGCCGGCCAACGTGCCGATCACGGCACCGACGGCAAGGGCGGCGGCGGCTGCTGCCAGCCCGACCGCCAGCGAGGTGCGGGCGCCGTGGAAAAGCTCGGCAAGCACGTTGCGGCCGAGGCGGTCGGTGCCGAGTGGCAACGACCAGTCCTGGAACGGCGGCAGCAACGCCGGCCCGGCAATCGCCTGCGGATCGCCGGGAAAGAACAAAGGTGCGGCAAGCGCGACGGCAAACAGCGCCGCCAGGATGACCGCGCCGGCGATCGCTTCCGGGGTCCGGAGAAAGCGGCGAAGCGGGCTCACGCGCCGGCCTCACTGGCGCCGACGCGCGGATCGAGGAAGGCGTAGGCGATGTCGACGAGAAGGTTGATGATGACGACCAGGACAGCGCTGGTGAGAATAATGCCGAGCAGTAGTGGGGTATCCCGCGCGGCCACCGCTTCCTGCGCCAGCCGGCCGAGGCCGGGGACGGAAAAGACGCTCTCGATGACGACGCTGCCGCCCAGCATTTGCGCCGACTGCAGGCCGAACATGGTGACCAGCGGCAACAGCGCGTTACGGGCGACGTGAGCGAGCACGATGCGACGGCGGGAAAGTCCCCTGGCACGGGCGGCCAGCACAAAGTCCTGCCGCCACACCTCGGCCATGCCGGCGCGCATCATGCGCAGATAGAGCGCGAGATAAATGAAGCCGAGCGCCGAAACCGGCAGGACGAGATGGCGGGCGATGTCGGCGGCGCGATCGAGGCCGCTCTTGGCCGAGGCGATACTCTCGATGCCGCCGATCGGAAACCAGCGCAGGTCGACGGCGAAGACAATGATCAGCACAAGCCCGAGCCAGAAGCCCGGCACGGCATAGAGCGCCAGCGAACCGATGGACAGGAAACGATCGCGGAAGCTGCCGGGACTGGCGCCGACATAGATGCCGAGAGCCGAGCCGAGGCCGAAGGAGAGCGCCGTGGCGCTCCCCATCAACAGCAGCGTGTTGGGCAGGCGCTCGAGGATGACATCGCGGATCGGCCGCGAAAAGCTGACCGATTGGCCGAGATCGAGATGCAGCAGCGCCCAAAGATAATTGGCCAGCCGCGTCAGCTCCGACTGGTCGAGCCCCCAGCGGTGACGCAACAGCTCGATCATGCCGGCGTCGCCACCGGTCGAGACAATGTAGGCATCGACCGCATCGCCGGGAGCGGCTTCGAGCAACAGGAACGTGCCGATGACGACAATCAGCAGCACGAAGATGCTGCCGACGAGACGGCGGCGAAGGAGGATGACGGCGCGGGTCATGGCGCAACGCCGATAGGAGAGCCAAGTCTTCCGTGCCGCGCTTTACGGCGCCCCCCTCTGTCCTGCCGGACATCTCCCCCACAAGGAGGGAGATTGGCAGTTTCGGCGATGCCGGCCGTCTTGCAACGCTGGAGATTGGCGAAAGCGACAATGACAGCCGATCTCCCCCCTCGTGGGGGAGATGTCCGGCAGGACAGAGGGGGGCGCGAAGGAACTCTCATAGCCGAAGCTGAGCACCCACATAGGCGATGTGCAAGTCTTGAGCCGACCTGCCTAAGCCTCCAGCCAAGTGTCCGCCCAGTTCGATACCGCCCAGCGCGGGTTGTTGGCGATGTTGTTGACCGTATCGCGGGCGACGCTGATGAAACTCCATTCGGCGACGTTGATCAGCGGCAGGTCGGCGGCAACTTTTCTCTGGAACTCCTTGTAGAGTTCGGTGCGGGCGGCGGTGTCGAGCGTCTCCGATGCCTTGGCGATCAGGGCGTCGAGATCGGCATTCTTGTAGCCACCCTGGTTGGAGAAGGGCACGCCGTCGGGAATACCGCTCTGCACCAGGATGGTGGTCGAGATCGCCGGATCGCCGCGGAACACCGGCGGCCCGACCGCAAGGTCGAAGGCGTGGTCGGTGTAAACCGCCTTGATGTGCGCGGCAGAGTCGTTGTTGACCAGCTGGGCGTCGATGCCAATGACGGCGAGCGCCTGGCGCAGATAGTCGCCGAACTGCTTGGTTTCGTTGAAGTAAGGCGCCGGCAGCAATCTCAATGAAAAGCGCTTGCCGTCATCGCCCCGGCTGTAGCCGGCCTCGTCAAGCAAGGCATTGGCCTTGGCGACGTCGAAAGCGTAGGTCGGCACGTCGGCGGTGTAGAATTGCGGGTCGTTTTTCGGCACCGGGCCAGTGGCGGTGGCGGCATAGCCAAGGAATACCGTCTCGACGACGAAATCCTTGTCGATGGCGTGAGCGATCGCCTGGCGTACTTTCAGGTCGGCCAACTCCTTGCGGCGATGATTGATCTCGACGACGAGCTGGTAGGTCAGCCCTTCATAACCCTTGGTGATCACCTTGAGACCGGGCACTTTGGAGATGCGGTCGAGATCGGCCAGGGGCACGGCGGAGAAGGCGGCGAGCTGGATCTCTTCGGCTTCCAGGGCGCTGGCCGCCGACGTGCGGTCCGGCAGCACCTGATAGATGATCTCGTCGAGATAGGGCTCGTCCTTGCCCCAATAGTCGGTGTTCTTCTCCAGCCGGTAATATTCGCCGGGCTTGTGTTCGGCAAATTTGAACGGTCCGGTGCCGACCGGGGCGTTGTTGGCCGGGTTGTCCTCGATCTTTCCGGTCTCGTAGATGTGCTTGGGCACCACGCTGCTCAGCGCCGGCAAGGCGTTGCGGATCAGCTGGAACGGTGTCGGCTTGGCGAATTTGAACACGGCGGTGGTTTCGTCCGGCGTGTCGACGGCCTCCAGATCCTTGAACACGGTGCGGCCGAGATTCTGCAGCGGCTTCCAGACCTGCAGCGCCGAGAAGGCGACATCGGCTGAGGTGAATGGCTTCCCATCATGCCATTTGACGCCCTCGCGCAGTTTGAACGTCAGCGACAGGCCGTCGGCGGCACCTTCCCAGCTGAGCGCCAGCCGCGGATCGAGCCCATCCTTGCCGCCGAAGGAGGCCTCGGCCAAGGTTTCCACGATCTTGCTCGAGATGAAGAAGACGCCGTTCGAGGCGACAATCGCCGGATTGAGATTGCGCGGCTCGGAATCGGCAGCGACAACCAGTCGTCCGCCCTTTCTCGGCGTCTGCGCCGAGCCGATCGTCGGCATGGCGGTGGAGGCCAACAGCAACGCCGAACCGGCCAGCATTGTACGTCTGGAAATGGTGAACTCTGGCATGATCGAACTCCGTCCTCTCCGCGGACCCAGCCGGGTCCGCCGTACCCCTCGGACGCTCGTAAGCATCCTGCAAAGCTGATTATGGGCCTTGTGCGGGGTTTCGCCAAAGACGGAATTGGCGCATCTCTACGTGGCTTTGAAATTTCCGTCCGCTGGACCAGTTGTACAGAAAACGGTTCGACGCGCGGTTCTAGCAGGACCAGGCTGGGGTAAAGTGCAGCAGGTGGAGCAGCTTTTGGGGCTGGTTCGCCCGTTCTGGCTGGACCAGATCGGGCAAAATGATGCAGATTTAAGCATAGCCGAGGTTCAGAGCCGGAAAAGCCGGTGCCGGCGAGCGGCCGGCTAAGGGATTTCAGGGAGAGAGACATGAACATTGCCCCAGGCAAGAATGCCGTCGGCAGCGTGCCGTTCGACCAGGCCAGGGTGGACGGGCTGATGGAGGAGGCCGGCATCGACGTGCTGCTCGCCACCTCCAAGCACAACACGCAATATCTGCTTGGCGGCTACAAGTTCATCTTCTTCGCCGCCATGGATGCAATCGGCCACAGCCGTTATCTGCCTTTCGTCGTCTATGAGAAAGGTGGGCCGGAGCATGCCGCCTACATCGGCAACCGCATGGAAGGCGGCGAGCACCAGAATCATCCATTCTGGACGCCGACACTGCATGCCGCCTGCTGGGGTACGCTCGATGCCGCCAATCTGGCGGTCGAGCATTTGCGAAAGATCACCAAGGGCAATGCCCACATCGGCATCGAGCCCGCCTTCCTGCCGTCCGACGCCTATATGCTGATCCGCAACGCGCTGCCGGATGCCAAGCTGATCGATGCGACTGATATGCTGGAGCGCATGCGGGCAATCAAAACCGAGGCGGAGCTGGAAAAGCTGCGCATCGCTTCGGAGCTGATCACCGATTCCATGCTGGCGACCATCGGCTGGGCACGCGAAGGCACGACAAAGAGCGAGATCATCGAACATCTCAGGCGCGAGGAGACCAATCGCGGCGCGCATTTCGAATATTGCCTGTTGACGCTAGGCTCCAGCCACAACCGCGCAGCCTCGCCGCAGGCGTGGAAACGGGGCGAAGTGATGTCGATCGATTCCGGGGGCAACTACCACGGCTATATCGGCGATCTTTGCCGCATGGGCGTGCTGGGCGACCCTGACGCCGAACTCGAGGATCTGCTGGCCGAGATCGAGACAGTGCAGCAGGCGGCCTTCTCCAAGGTCAAGGCGGGCACGCTGGGCGGTGACATGATTTCTCATGCCGAAGGCGTTCTGAAGAAATCCAAGGTTGCGGCCTATACTGATTTTTTCGCGCATGGCATGGGGCTGATCACGCATGAAGCGCCGTTCCTGATGACCAACCATCCGGTGACATATGAAGGCACCTATGCCGCAAAGCCGCTGGAGAAGAACATGGTGCTTTCGGTCGAGACGACCATGCTCCACCCGACGCGCGGCTTCATCAAGCTGGAGGACACGGTGGCGGTGACCGATGCCGGCTACGTCATGTTCGGCGATCGGGGCCGGGGCTGGAACAGAGGCGGGGGCGGCTTAGGCGCTGGTACCTAGCCCGTTCTTGAGATTACCTCGTTCGAGCAAACAATTGGTCACACCAGCGAGCATTTGCCGATATGGAACGCGAACTGCCCAAGCAGGTCTTTATCGACGGGTGCGAGCAGATCTCCATGGAGTTCGAACCGATTGGGTTCCGCTTTGCGAAAACCGGTCCTCATGCGAGTCGTCGGGCCGGCGACTGGGCATTCAAAATCTCCTTTCAATCAAACTATCTGAACGTCGGCGGCGAGTACGTCGAACTCGTCGTGCATGCGTCGGTCTACAGCAAGGCAATAAAGGAGTGGGACGAGCGGACATGGAACATCGCAAACCCGCATACCCGCCAGGCTGAAATCGCGAACATCGTTGCCAACATCCAAACGACTGTCCTGCCGCTCTTCGAACGTTTCGACGTTCCGCGCAAACTAGCCGAACAGGTCGCATGTTCTGAAGTTCCGGGCTTCATGTTCCCTGAAAATGCTGTTCGATTTGTACTCTGGCAGCTTGGTCCGGAGGCAGCGGAAAACTGTTTGTCCTACTGGGTGGCGCGCTTACCTTCGCCGGATGCTTTCCGATCAGAGCGCGATGTCCCCACTTTGCCGGATAGGCTCGCTCTGGGAAGCGATACTAACAACCTAGCAAGGGTCGCTCGTGCGATGAAGATTGGCCTCAGCCTGTGACATTATCTGCCCGGCGGGATCAACCTGAAATCCGGCAACTCCCGCAATGCCAGTTCCGGCCCTGCCGGCGAATAGACGACGAAAAGCTGCATGCCCGCATCGCCGGTATTGAGCGTCGAGTGGAAGCGGCTTTCCGGCACATAGATGGTGCAGCCGGGGCCGACTTTCTCGACGACCGGGTTGCCTTTCTCGTCTTCGACCATCTGCTCGCCATTGCCTGAGATGACAAAGATGATCTCCTCCGCACCCGGATGGTTATGACGCGTATGGCCTTTGCCTGACGGTAGGTCGACGACACCACCGGAAAATCGCTTTGCGCCGTTCACTTCGGGAGCGACCGTCAGCGACAGCCTGCCCCAGTCGAAGCCGAAGGCGCTGACGTCTTTTGGATATACGAATACCTTGCTGTTCTCCGTCATCGTTCCACCCTTCTGTTTGCTGGTCTCTACGCAGCGCCGAACGTGACCGCCTTGAAATCCGCCGTCTGCCTGGCGATTGAGGCTTCCGCCGGCAGCCGCTCCATCGAACTGGCGCCATAGAACCCGTGCAGGCCCTTGCAGCGCTCGAGAACATATCTGGCGTCGTCCGGCATCGAGATCGGCCCGCCATGGCAAAGCAGGATCATATCCTCGCGCACTGAGCGTGCCGCTTTGGCGATGGCGTCGATCTCGCTCACACAGTCGTCCAGCGATTTAGCCGATGTCGCGCCAATCGAGCCGCCGGTGGTCACCCCCATATGGGCGACGACGATGTCGGCGCCAGCTGTTGTCATGGCGCGCGCCTCGTCTGCGTTGAAGACATAGGGCGTGGTCAACAGGTCGAGTTTGTGAGCCTCGGCGATCATGTCGACCTCGAGCCCGAAGCCCATGCCGGTTTCTTCAAAACTCTGCCGCATCTGGCCGTCGAACAGGCCGATAGTCGGAAAGTTCTGCACACCGGAAAAACCCATCGTCTTCAACTCGGCCAAAAGCAGCGGCATGATGACGAAGGGATCGGTGCCGTTGACGCCGGCCAGCACCGGCGTCTTCTTCACTACCGGCAGCACTTCGTAGGCCATTTCCTTGACGATCTCGTTGGCGTTACCATAGGCGAGCAGGCCGGCGGCCGAGCCGCGCCCGGCCATGCGGTAGCGGCCCGAATTGTAGATGATGATCAGGTCGATGCCGCCGGCTTCCTCTGCCTTGGCCGACAGGCCGGTGCCGGCACCGCCGCCGACGATCGGCACGCCGTCCGCGATCATCTTGCGGAATTTCTCCAGGATTTTCTTGCGCGGTATGGCGGCCATGTCTTGGTGTCTCACTGTCTGGCGATGTCGAGGAAGGCCGTTGTGGCAGCCCAGGCGAATTCGGGGTCGTTGATATGAAGCGGCAAACGCAGCACGCGCCGCGTTTTGGCGGGTTTGATGGTACGCTCGATCGCCTCGAACAAAGCGGCATCGGCTTCAGGGTCGAAGAAGGCGCCGCCTTCAATGTCGAGCGCCGACACGCCTTTCTCCGGAATGAGGAAACGAACCGGACCCTGGCAGAGGCTCAGCCTTGCACCGATCCATTCGCCGATCGTTCTGCTTTCGTCGGCAGTGGTGCGCATCAGTGTGACGTTTGGATTGTGCTCATAGAACAGCCGGCCGCGATAGCGTTCCGGAATTGTCGGCGGCGCCCAGAAATTGACCATGTCGAGCGCGCCGACCGAGCCGACATAAGGCAGCCCGGTGCGGGCGATGGCGCCAAAGCGATCCTCGGTCGCCGGCAGCACGCCGCCAAACAGCAAGTCGCAGACTTCGGTCGTTGTGATGTCGATGACGCCGGACAACAGGCCGCTGTCGGCCAATTTTTCCATGGTGCGGCCGCCGGTGCCGGTGGCATGAAAGACCATGCAGTCATAAGTCGAACGAAGCTCATCGGCGATCGCGGTCACGCATGGCGTGGTGACGCCGAACATGGTGAGGCCGAGCGACGGTTTGCCGTCGGGCGGCGGCGCCGGCTTTGTCGCCATGCCTGATATCGCCTGGGCGGCATTGTGCAGCACGACACGCGAAAGCCGGTTGAGGCCGGCCATGTCGGTCACCGACGGCATCATGACGATGTCGGAGACGTCGACGTAAGGCGCGGTGTCACCCGAGGCCAACGTCGAAACCATGATCTTGGGCAGACCGAGCGGCAGCGTGCGCATGCCTGCGGTGATGATCGAAGTGCCGCCACCGCCGCCAATGCCGATAATCCCGGCAATATCGCTGCGCGACTGGACAAACCGGGCAAAGGCGGCAGCCATCGCCGCCACCGCGGTGCCGCGATCGTCGACGCCGAGTACGGCATTGCGACCCTCGGAATGGTGGCTGGCGACCTCGTCTGCCGAAACATCGACCGGCGCGGTCGCGCCGCGTGTTCCGATGTCGACACGGGCAATCGAAGCGCCGGTAGCGGCGACCGCATCGGCCAGAAACGCGAGTTCCTCGCCCTTGGTGTCGGCGGTGCCCACCACATAGATGCGCTTCATCGCGTTTCCCCGGTCTTGGGCGTGTTCGGCGCTGCCGCCCCTTTTTGTCCGGCCGTTCGACGGCGCGAAGGACCATTGCAATTTTTTGAGACACGCGTATCGTATTGACATGAATGTCTCACGTCAACAGGCGGCAATCGACGACGATGCCAGCCAAGGGCCGAACCCCCAGGTAGAGCGCGGGGCCCGCGCGCGCACCAGGCGTCTCATGCTGGAGACGGCGACAAAGCTGATGCAGGCGGGCGCCACGCCCTCCGTCAGCGAGGTGGCGGAGGCAGCGGAGGTCTCGCGCGCCACCGCCTATCGGTAT
This sequence comes from Mesorhizobium sp. M0954, assembly GCF_040319155.1. Taxonomy (NCBI): domain Bacteria; kingdom Pseudomonadati; phylum Pseudomonadota; class Alphaproteobacteria; order Hyphomicrobiales; family Phyllobacteriaceae; genus Mesorhizobium; species Mesorhizobium sp. M0954. The sequence continues at coordinate 263,727 of NZ_JAMYNR010000008.1, forward strand.
TTTCCGAGCCAGGCGGCGTTGGTGCAGGCGGTGGTCGATGAGGGGCTTGGGCCGATCCTTACGTGGAAATCGAGCTCTGCCGATCCCGAGCGCCGGGTCGCCGAGCTGTTCGAGACCGCCATGCCGCGCATCGAGGTCTTCGAAGCGACGTTCAAGGCGGCGCTGAAACTGTCGCTCGACCAGTGGGCGCAGCGACAGGCAGGCACGCTTGACGGCGAACCTGCCTTCACCCGCGGCCATCGCGTCGATCTCTTGAAAGATGCGATCGCGCCACTCAAAGGCCGGTTGCCGCCGCGCGAATTCAAGCGGCTCGCGCAGGCGCTGTCATTGATCTTCGGTGTTGAGGTGCTGATCGTTTTAAAGGATATATGGGGATTGGATAGCCGCAGTATGATGTCGGTTGCGCAATGGGCGGCCGGCGCTCTTGTGCGCGCGGCTATGACCGAATCGATGATTGAAGGAGATGGGATCGCGCCGATGACCGCCGTGAGATGACGCCAATCTGGTTCGACCAGATTTTCAACCTGGCTATTCATGCTACTAGCGATGCAGCGGCCCAAGTAAGGCATTCATGTATCAAGGAGTAGGAAAATTCAGGGAAAACAGGCAGATATCGCAGAAGCCAACTTGTCTGCGTGTCCGCCACCGTCCAAGAAAGGGCTTGACGTTCCTCTTAAATTGGTAATACCAGATCAGGACAAATAAAGCGGATCAAAGGTGAAGGCTGAGATCCGTTTCGGTCGAGCGAGGAGGCTCACAGACCGAAACGGTGCCGTCACGGGAGGACTACCAGGGCCGGCCTCGATGCCGGTTCTCATGAACGGTAGAATGCGCACAAGGGAGGAAATCATTATGCGCAAGACAATGACCAGCTTGCTTGCTGGTATCGGCCTAGTGCTCGCCTGCGGAACGTCCGTCTACGCGCAGGAAAAGGAACTTACAATCTTCTGGGCGGAATGGGATCCGGCCAATTACCTGCAGGAACTCGGCAACGAGTACGAGAAGGAAACCGGCGTCAAGATCACGGTGGAAACCACACCGTGGCCCGACTTCCAGACCAAGGCCTTCACCGAGTTCAACGCCCATGGCGACGCCTACGATATGGTCGTCGGCGACTCGCAATGGCTTGGTGCTGGCTCGACCGGTGGCCACTATGTCGACCTGACCGACTTCTTCAACAAGCACAAGGTCGGTGAAGTGATGGCACCGGCCACGGTGAAATACTATGCCGAATATCCGGGCGGCAGCAGCAAGTACTGGGCCATTCCGCTCGAAGGCGACGCCGTCGGCTGGTCCTATCGCAAGGACTGGTTCGAAGACCCCAAGGAAAAGGAAGCCTTCAAGGCCAAGTATGGCTACGATCTCGACGTGCCGAAGGATTTCAAGGCGCTACGCGACATCGCCGAATTCTTCTACCGGCCGGACCAGAAAAAATACGGCATCGCCATCTACACCGACAATTCTTATGACGCGATGGCGATGGGCTTCGAAAACGCGCTGTTCTCCTTTGGCGGCGAGCTGGGTGACTATAAGACCTACAAGGTCGATGGCTTCATCAACTCCGACAAGGCGATCGCGGCGCTCGACGCCTACAAGGAACTCTACAAGTTCACGCCTCCGGGCTGGGCCAAGTCGTTCTTCGTCGAGGACAACCAGGCGATCACTGAAAACCTGGCCGCGATGAGCATGAACTACTTCGCGTTCTTCCCCTCGTTGATCAACGAGGCGTCGAACCCGAACGCCAAGAACACCGGCTTCTTCGCCAATCCAGCCGGACCTGGCGGCGACCAGTTCGCCGCACTCGGCGGTCAGGGCATCTCCATCGTTTCCTACTCGCAGAAGCAGGAAGAGGCGACGAAGTTCCTGGAATGGTTCATCAAGGACGAGACCCAGAAGAAATGGGCAGCGCTTGGCGGCTACACCTGCAGTGCCGCCGTGCTCAAGTCGCCCGAATTCCAGAACGCCACGCCCTACAACAAGGCGTTCTACGAGACCATGTTCAAGGTCAAGGACTTCTGGGCGGTTCCGGAATATGCGGAACTGCTGCAGCAGCTCAACCAGCGCATCTATCCTTACATGATCGGCGGCGAAGGCACCGCCAAGGAGACGCTGGACGCACTGGCAGCCGACTGGAACGCGACCTTCAAGAAATACGGCCGCGGCCAATAAGCATGAAGTTTCACGGAGGGGGCGTTCGTGCCTCCTCCGTTTCTTTTTCTGATTCTTGAACCGGGAGCAGGGTCTTGGCGACCACGATGATCACCACGCTGGACAGGTCCTCGCGGGCCGCCGCTCGCGGTCTAAGCGACATTTCGATCCGCAATCTCTTCATCATCCCGACGATCCTGTTTCTGATCGTCTTCAACATCTTCCCGCTGATCTATTCGCTGGGCTATTCGTTCACCGATTTCCGCGCCTCGACCAGCGCGGCGGCGAATTTCGTCGGGCTGCAAAACTATCGCGACCTGCTCAGCGATCCCTATGTCTGGTCCAACTTCGCCATCACCGCAAAATACGTCATCATCTCGGTCGCCGGCCAGCTGCTCGTCGGCTTCGGCGTTGCCATGCTGCTCAATCGCGACATTCCGCTCAAGGGCCTGCTGACGACGCTCCTGTTGTTGCCGATGATGCTGTCGATGGCCGTCGTCGGCCTGTTCTGGAAGCTGCTCTACGATCCGTCCTTCGGCATCATCAATTATGCGCTCGGCCTCGGCACCTTCGAATGGCTGTCGAATCCGAAAATGGCGCTCTATGCGGTTGCGCTGACCGACATCTGGATGTGGTCGCCCTTCGTCATGCTGTTGTCGCTGGCCGGCCTGTCGGCCGTGCCCAAGCATCTCTACGAGGCAGCCGCGATCGACAGGGCCGGACCGTTCTACACCTTCTTCCGCATAACGCTGCCGCTGGTTGCGCCGATCCTGATGATCGCGGTCATCTTCCGCACCATGGAGGCGTTCAAGACCTTCGACCTCGCCTACATCCTGACCAGCCAGCCGACGGCCGAGCTGATCTCGATCCGGCTCTACAAGATGGCGTTCCAGGAATGGCAGACCGGGCGTTCCTGCGCGCTCGCCTACATCGTGCTAATCATGGTGCTGGCGATCACCAACATCTATGTCAAATACCTCAACAAGGTGAAGGAGCGCTGAGATGGCCGCAGTCCGCACTTCTTCCGAAATCACCTTCAACCGGGTCGCCATCGTCGCTGTCCTGCTGGTGACGATCATCTTCCTGGCGCCGATCTACTGGATCGCCTCGACGGCGTTCAAGCCGCGCAACCTCGCCACCACCATTCCGCCGACGGTGGTTTTCCAGCCGGAGATATCGCCCTTCGTCAAGTTGTTTACCAAGCGTTCGCAGCTGCGCAGCCCGCCGTCGCCGGAGGAGTACGCGGCTGCGCCGTGGTGGGAGCGCGTCGTCTTCAATGGGGGCGAAAAGATCGTGCGCGACGGCAAGGGCCAGGTGCAGTGGTCGGGCTATCCGAGCCGTTTCATGAACTCACTGATCGTTGCCATAACCTCGACCGTCCTGGCCGTCGGCATGGGCACCTTCACCGCCTATGGGTTCTCGCGCTTCAAGGTAAAAGGCGAGGCGGACCTACTGTTCTTCATCCTGTCGACACGCATGCTGCCGCCGGTGGTCGTCGCCATTCCGATGTTCCTGATGTACCGGGCGGTCGGCCTCAACGATTCCCATATCGGCCTGATCATCCTTTACACCGCCTTCAACCTGTCCTTCTCGGTGTGGCTGATGAAAGGCTTCATGGACGAGATCCCCAAGGAGTATGAGGAGGCGGCCCTCGTCGACGGCTATACGCGCATGGAGGCCTTCTTCAAGATCGTGCTGCCCGAGGCCGCCACCGGCATCGCCGCCACCGCCGTGTTCTGCTTTATCACGGCGTGGAACGAATATGCCTTCGCACTGATCATGACCAGCCGCCGTGCCCAGACAGCACCGCCCTTCATCCCCAGCCAGGTCGGTTCCGGCCTGCCGGACTGGACGGTGATTGCCGCCGGAACCTTCCTGTTCCTGCTGCCGGTCGCGATCTTCACCTTCCTGCTCCGTAATCACCTGTTGCGCGGCATGTCGTTTGGAGCGATCCGCAAATGAGCTTTCGCGAGATCAACCAGAAATATCTCGAACCGGGCAGCCAGGTGCTGATGGTGCTCGGTATCATCGCGCTCTGCCAGCCGTGGAACATGCTGCTGCACAGCTATGGCGTGACCATCATCCTGATCGGCCTGATCGGCTTCAACATCACCTCCAAGATCGCGCCGGAGGAGAAGGCCGGCACCGGGCAAGGGGCAAATCCGGGGGCACAGCATTGACCCAGATCGAGCTTCGAGGCGTCCAGAAATATTTCGGCGCCGTGCAGGTCATAAAGGACCTCAACCTGAAGATCGACGACAACGAGTTCATCGTGCTGCTCGGCCAGTCGGGCTGCGGGAAGACGACGACGCTCAGGGCGATTGCCGGGCTGGAGACGATCGACGGCGGCGACATCCTCATCGACGGCAAGCCGGTCCAGCACCTCAAGGCCGCCGATCGCGATATCGCCATGGTCTTCCAGTCGTTCTCGCTCTATCCGCATATGAGCGTCTATGAGAACATCGCCTTTCCGCTCAGGGCGACGCGCAAGAGCAAGGCCGAGATCGACAGCGAGGTGCGCTCGGTCGCCAAGACGCTGCAGATCAGCGATCTCCTCGCCAAGAAACCGTCGGCGCTGTCGGGCGGCGACATGCAGCGCGTGGCGATCGGCCGAGCCTTGGTGCGGCGGCCGAAGGCGATGCTGATGGACGAGCCGATCGGGGCGCTCGATGCCAAGCTGCGCGAGGAGATGCGGGCCGAGATCAAGCGGCTGCACATCAAGCAGGGCTCGACCAGCATCTACGTCACCCACGACCAGATCGAGGCGATGAGCCTCGCCGACCGCATCGTCATCATGCATGAAGGTGTGCTGCAGCAGGTTGGCTCGCCGGACGAGGTCTATTCGCATCCGGCGAACCTTTTCGTCGCGCAATTTGTAGGCAGCCCGGTGATGAACGTCGCCGACGCTTCGGTGACCGAGAAAGCCTCGTCGGCCTCGGTCACCGTCGGCGATGCGGCCGCCGGTTTCGAATTCCCGCGCGCCTTGCTGTCGAAGCTCAACGGCCATGCCGGCGGCCAACTCGCGCTCGGCATCCGGCCGGAAGGCGTCCTCGTCCGCCGCGAAGCAGCCGAAGGGTTCTTGCCGGTGGAGACGCAGATCGTCGAGCCGCTCGGCTCCTTCGACATCGTCGACCTCAAGGTCGGCTCCAAGATGCTGCGTGCGCGCACCAAGAGCGGCTTCATCGGCGGCCCCGGCGAAAGAGTCTTCGTCAGAATCGATCCCGGCCAGGCGCATTTCTTCGACACGGCGAGCGGCAAATCGCTGGGAGTGAGACTCTGATGGCCCACATCCAGCTCAAGAACATCTCGAAGAAATTCGGCAACCACACCGCCTTGACCGGGCTCGATCTCGACATCGCCGATGGCGAGTTCTTCGTCCTGCTCGGCGAGACCGGCGCCGGCAAGACGACGACGCTGCGCATGATTGCCGGCCTGGAAAAACCGAGCGAAGGTCAGGTCTTGATCGACGGCGTCGATGTCGCCGATTGGGGCGCGGCGGAGCGCGACGTGGCGCTGGTGCTGCAGCAATATTCACTCTACCCGCGCTATACCGTACGCCAAAACCTCGAATTTCCGCTGAAGCCGAAAATCCGCCGGCTGCCCGATGCCGAGATCAAGGATCGCGTCGACCGCGCCGCCAGGACGCTGCGGATCGAGCATCTACTCGACCGCAAGACCGACCGGCTTTCAGGCGGCGAGATGCAGCGCGTCTCGATCGGCCGCGCCATCGTGCGCAAGCCGAGGGTATTCCTGATGGATGAGCCGTTGTCGGCGCTCGACGCCAAATTGCGCGAAGCGCTGCGCACCGAATTGAAGAACCTGCAGATGCAGCTTGGCGCCACCTTCCTGTTCGTGACGCACGATCAGATCGAGGCGATGTCGATGGGTGACAAGGTCGGCGTGCTCAACCATGGCCGCATCGTCCAGACCGGCACGCCGTACGAGATCTACAACAATCCGCGCGACACCTACGTGGCAAGCTTCGTCGGCTCGCCGCCGATGAACCTCATCGACGGCAAGCTTGTCAACGGACGTGCGGTGATGGCACCGCTGAATTTCGAATTGCCGTTTTCGGGGGGTGCCAAGACTTCGGGGGGGCTAAAGACGGGCGCGGGGGCCCCCCGGCGCCCCCCCCGGGTGGGGTTTAGGGCAGCAAACAACTAAATAGACACCCCCCCCCCGGGGGCGGCGCGGGGGGCCCGAGGGGAGCGCCAGGGACGGGCAAAAATAAAACAACG
>NZ_JAMYNR010000009.1:0-267414 GCF_040319155.1 Mesorhizobium sp. M0954
CCCAATGTTGTGGGCCCCCCCCCCGGCCCCTCGGGGGGTGGTGGGGCCCGCCCCGCGCCCGGAGAGGGGGCTTTCGTAGAGCGCGGTTCCCCTCTCCGTCTCGGCTTCGCCGAGCCACCTCTCCCCACTTTCGTGGGGCGAGGAACCCAAGCTGGAACTAAGCTGCGAACCTTCAAGGCTGAAGGCGCCTTATTTTGTTCTTGCTTTGTGCCGGCAGCTATGCTACTAATTTCGGTATGGTGCTAATTGGCTCCAACGACCCGCCGCATGGTGGGTTTTTTGTTTCCGCTCGATCTCGAGCGCAGATCACGCCAAGATAACAACCATCGCGACCACGCCGAATAGCGCGATCAGCAGTAAGTCGGCGACACGGTAGAGTTTGAGGGCCCGTCGGATGTCGGTGCTCTCGACATCATCGCGCCGGCCGCCTTCGCCCATCAACGCGTCTTCGACCATGACGCCATCGTAGGAACGGGGGCCGGCGAGCGCCAGGCCGAGCGCGCCGGCCATCGCTGCCTCCGGCCAGCCGGCATTGGGCGAGCGGTGTTTTTTCGCATCGCGCCGCACGGCGTGCCAGGCGCCCTTGGCGTCGGCGCCCTTGACCAGGAAAGCGGCGAGTACGATCAGCAGCGCCGTCAGCCGCGACGCCGGCAGATTGATCCAGTCGTCGAAGCGCGCAGCCGTCCAGCCGAAGGCTTCGTGGCGCGGGGTGCGATGGCCGATCATCGAATCGGCGGTGTTGGCGGCCTTGTAGGCGACGCCGCCGGCGAGCCCGCCGATACCGAGCCAGAAGGCCGGAGCGACGACGCCGTCGGAGAAATTCTCGGCCAGGCTTTCGATCGCGGCGCGGCAGACAGCGGCCCTGTCGAGCTTTTCCGGGTCGCGACCGACGATCCGCGAGACGGCAATTCGGCCCATGTCCAGTCCGCCGCTGTCGAGGGCATCGGCGACCGCTTCGACATGCTCGGCCAGGCTCTTCTGCGACAGCAGCGACGTCGCCAGGATTGCGGTGACCAACCAGCCGAGGGGAATGCTCCAAAGCAAGGTTTCGAGCCAGAGGGCGAGGGCGGCCGGCACCAGCACGATCACCAGCAGCGCGAAGACGCCCCAGCCGCCACGATGGGCGTCGGAATCAGTGGCGCGGTTGAGCCTGCGGTCGAGAAAGGATATCAGCCTGCCGAACCAGGTGACGGGATGGCCAATGGCATCGAAGAGCCGGGCCGGGTAGCCGAGTACAAGTTCGATGGCCAGCGACAGGAAAGTGATCAGGATCGGCATGAAGTCTCTTGATGGAGTGACGGCGGCAGTGGACCACGGCGGAAGCCTTGGCCGGGCGAGGGCGCTTTTCCCTCGCGCGCCGCTGCCTTTCGTCGACCTCTCGACCGGGATCAATCCGCACTCCTACCCGCTTTTCGATTTGCCCGCCACCGCCCTGTCGCGATTGCCGGAAACAGCGCGCAGCCGCGACTTGGCTGAACGCGCGGCAAGCGCCTATGGCGCCCCGTCGGCGGCGAATGTCGCAGCGGCGCCCGGCACGCAGATCCTGTTGCCGCGCGTCGCTTCCCTGGTCAGCCCGGGCACGGCGCTGGTGCTCGGGCCGACTTATGCCGAGCATCGGCGGGCAGCGGCGATCGCCGGCCATGCGGCGGCTGAAGTCGATGATTTCGAAGCCCTGGCGGCGGCCGACCTTGCCGTCGTCGTCAATCCCAACAACCCGGACGGGCGCGTCGTCGAGCGCGAAAGATTGCTTCGACTTGCCGGGACATTGCGCGCCAGAGGTGGGCTGCTGGTGGTCGACGAGGCCTTCATGGATGTCGGCCCGCGCAGCGAAAGCCTGGCCGGCGACGTCGACCAGGGCGGCATCGTCGTGCTGCGTTCGTTCGGCAAGTTCTTCGGCCTGGCCGGCCTGCGGCTTGGCTTTGCACTGGCCGATGCGCTGACGGTCGAGCGGCTGGAGGCGCAATTCGGGCCATGGGCGGTTGCCGGGCCGGCGCTCGAATATGGCATAAGGGCGCTTGCCGATACCGGCTGGCAGGCCGGGATGCGGCGCCGTCTGGCCGAGGATGCCGCACGGCTCGATACGCTGTTCGGCCGCTTCGGCGTGCCTGTCGCCGGTGGCACCACGCTGTTCCGCTATATCAGGCTGGCGGGCGCCGCCGGCCTGTTTTCGGTGCTCGGCCAGCGCGGCATCCTGCTTCGGCATTTCGCCGGCCGGCCGGATGTGCTGCGCGCCGGCCTGCCGGGAGCCGACGAAGAATGGCGGCGGCTCGAATCGGCACTTGCCGGCTGGGCCTCGCGGCGCGACGATGGGTCCAAGGAGACTTCGCGATGATCCATGTTTGTTCCCTGGCAAAAATCGAGGAAACGGTGGCAAGGACCGGGGCCGGGCGGCTGCTTTCGCTGCTTGCCGCCGGAACGGAGGTGATGCGACCGGCCTCGATCACCAGGGAAAACCATCTGCATCTGGTCATGCATGACATTGCGGTGGCGCAAGAGGGCATGACCATGCCGGGCGAGGAGCATGTTCTGAACCTGCTCGATTTCGCACGGCAATGGAATCGGTCGCGGCCGCTGGTGGTGCATTGCTATGCCGGCATCAGCCGCTCGACCGCCTCGGCCTACATCATCGCGGCAGCGCTGGCGCCGAAGCGCGACGAGGCCGAGTTGGCCGAGACGCTGCGCGCGCTGTCGCCCACGGCGACACCCAATCCTCGGCTGATCGCAATTGCCGACGCACTGCTCGATCGCAGAGGCCGGATGATCGAAGCGATCCAGGCGATCGGGCGCGGCGCGGATGCTTTCGAAGGCACGCCGTTCGAATTGAAAATCTGAGCCTAAAAACAAATTCCAGGAAAAGTGCGCAGGAGTTCTAGCACACGGCCAAGGGGCGAATGATGATCGGGAGAATTTTGGCCATGGTTGTTGGCGTGGTCTGCGCGACAGGCAGCGCCATGGCCGCGTCCGTGCCGGCTCTCAAGTCGATCGACCTGGCAGCGCTCCAAGCCACTGTCGAGGGTTTGGCCAAGGAACTTATGCTGCCCGGTGCCATGGTTTTGCTCAAGACTCCGCGGGGCAACCTCGTCTTCGGCTACGGTACGACTGAACTGGGTGCCACGAACCCGCCGCGCGCCGATACCCACTTCCGTGCGGCCTCGAACACCAAGACGATGACCGCCGCTGTCATCGTGCAACTGGTGCAGGAGGGGAAACTGAGCTTCGCCGATCTGATCTCGAAATACGTCCAGCGCGTTCCCAACGGCGACGAGATAACCATTCGGCAGCTCATAACAATGCGGAGCGGCCTCCCTAACTTCACCAATGCGCCGGAACTTGCCGAAAGCCTGGACAAGTATCCTTACAGGGTATGGACCGCTGATGAAGTACTCGGCATGGCGTTCAAACGGCCGCCGGACTTCGCGCCGGGTGCCGAATTCGAGTACAACAACACCAACTACTATCTGCTCGGCCTTGTTGCCGAGAAGATCGACGGCAAGCCGCTCTCGACCATCTTCCGGGACCGCCTGTTCGGGCCGCTCGGCATGAAGAACACCGCGTTGCCGCCGAGCACGTCGAACGCCATCCCTGAGCCATACTCAAACGGCTATCTCTATGGCAGTACTTCGTACGCCCTGGCTGATGCGCCCTATCCGGACGACCTCCAGGCTGCGGCCAGGGCGGGAACGCTCAAGCCCAACGACGACACATGGCAGAACCCGTCCGCCTACTTTGCGGCTGGCGGAGTCATCTCCACCGCGGATGACCTCGCGACCTGGATGCGCGCGCTGGTCGGGGGCAAGCTCTTCAATGCCGACTTCCAGCGGCAGTGGCTTGCAAGCCCTGAGGCGCCGGAGCCGGGCGAACCCGCCATGCAAAAATACGGCTATGGCATCCTAACGCTGACTTTCGGGCCTAACGAAATCTACTATCACGAAGGCGAGATGCCCGGTTACCAGTCCTTCATGGGCTACGATCCGGCCAATGATGTCACCCTGGTCATATGGACCAACCTGACTCTCGCGCTCGACGGCCAGGCGACCGCCAACACCTTGATGGTGAAGATACTCGACGAAATCTACACGGTGTCGCCGCTTCAAGACGTGAAGTGAGGATCCTCGCGCCCGAATGGAATCGCCCCTCGTGAGCGAGGCCTGAGGTGGTGGGATCAAACACCTACGCCAACCAATCCGCCAGCTTTGCCTTGCCCACGTCCCTCAGCAGGCCGATGAAGCCGTCGGCCTGATGTTCGGCGGTCAGCCGGCCTTTTTCGGCGGTGGCAATGCTGGCGTCGCCGACCACGCCATTCGGGTTGAGGTCGCTGGCGATCCAGGCGAAGGCGTGCGTTCCGGTGTGGCGCAGCAGCGAAAATTCCTTTTCGGCGCGGGCGACCTTGGACACGAAATTGTCGGCCTTGGCCATGTCGACGAGGTCGGGCCGGAAATGCAGCATCAGCGAGGTCTCGACGTCGCCGCCATGAATGCCGTGGCGGTCCTCGAGCTCGGTGTACATGCCGGCCGGCCGGCCAAAACGCTGCCAGCTGGTCTTTACCGCCAGCATCTTTGCCCGCACGCGCAATTCGCGGGTGATGATGCCCATGATCTCCTCATTGCCGCCATGCGAGTTCACGACAATCAGTTTTCGGACGCCGGCGCGCGCGACCGACAGGCCAAGTTCGGTCCACGCCTCGACCAAGGTCGTCGCCGGCAGGGTGAGGGTGCCCGGCGCATGCAAATGCTCGTTCGACTTGCCTACCGCCTGGACCGGCAGGATGCGGATGTCGAGATCGCCGGGCAGGCGCGCGATCACCGTTTCCAGCATGCCGTTCATGATCGAGGTGTCGGTCGAGACCGGCAGATGCGGGCCGTGCTGCTCAATCGCCGCCAGCGGCAGAACGGCAATGGTCGCCTCAGGATCGACGGTCGCGTATTCGGTGGTCCGGTAGTCACCCCACCATACGCGTTTTTTTGCAGCGGTCATGTCATGCCCTCTTGAACCGACAAGCCCAGACCTAACGCGGGAACGATCGGCTGTCGATCATCCCGCCGCAATGACCTCGATCTCGACCTTGAATTCCGGCCGGGCAAAACCGGACACGATCATCAGCGTCGAGGCCGGCGCCGGGCTGGCAAACAGCCGGTCGCGAACCTCCATATAGGGCCGCAGGAAGGCGCGGTCGGTGACGTAGGTGTTGATGCGGACGATGTCGGACAGGCCGAGCCCGGCCTCGCCGAGAATCGCCGCTATGTTCTGGAAACAAAGCTCGGCCTGTGCGCCGGCCTCCTCGGGGATCTGGTCGTCCGGGGTGATTGCGACTTGGCCCGAACACAGCACCAGCCGCTTGCCGGGCGGCAGTTCGACACCATGGCTGTAGCGGGCGAAGGGCGGCTTGATCGACTTCGGCGTGAGAAATTTGAACATGGCAATCTCCGTTCACGGCAGCCTAAAGCGGGATCGATGCGGGCATCAAGATGGCGGTGCATGTCACGAGGGCGATTGTGGACAGGCGATCAAAAAATAGGCACGATGCCTTTCGTACAGCATGACCCGTCCGGCCTTCGCGCCGCCATTGCTCAGGCGGGCATTGCACAAGCGGGCGGTCCCGGCGCAACGCGCCGGTGGCATGTGTCTTGCTTCTTGAAACAATGGTGTCGAGCCCGACGCGTGACGCGCCGGAGCGAACAAAGGGTGGTGTGGATGTACGGAAAACTCAAGATTTCGGCGGGCGTGATCGTGCTGCTTGGCGCAGGCACGCTTGCCGCGGCAGCGAACGAAAAAGTCACCTTCGGCACCAACTGGCTGGCCGAGCCGGAGCATGGCGGTTACTACCAGGCCGTGGTGGACGGCACCTATGCCGCCTGCGGCATCGACGTGACGATCATGCAGGGCGGCCCACAGGTCAGCGGCCGGCCGCTGCTGCTGGCCGGCAAGATCGATTTTTACATGGGCGGCAACCTGCTGTCGGCCTTCGATGCCGTGCAGCAAGGCATACCGATGCGCGTCGTGGCGGCCGACTTCCAGAAGGACCCGCAGGTCATCATGTCCCATCCCGGGCAGGGGCTGGATAAATGGGAAGACCTGAAGAACGCCGACCAGTACATCCTCGGCGACGAAGGTGCGCAGACCTTCTTCCAGTGGATGGTCACCGACCTCGGCTTCGATGCCGCCAAGCGCGTGCCCTACACCTTCAACCCGGCGCCGTTCATCGCCAACAAGAAGTCGATCCAGCAGGGTTACGTCACCTCGGAGCCATTCGCCGTCCAGAAGCAGGGCGGTTTCACGCCGAACCAGTTTCTGCTGGCCGACTATGGCTGGGACACATATGCAACGACGGTCGAGACCATGCAGGAGACGATCGACAAGCGTCCCGAGGTGGTCCAGTGCTTCGTCGATGGCTCGGCCAAAGGCTGGTACAATTATCTCTACGGTGACAACAAGGCCGCCAACGAGATGATCAAAAAGGAAAATCCGGACATGACGGATGAGCAGATCGCCTTCTCGATCGAGCAGCTGAAGAAGTTCGGCGTGGTCGATTCCGGCGACAGCGAAAAGCTCGGCATCGGCGCCATGACCGATGCGCGCATCCAGAGTTTCTACGACAAGATGATCAAGGCCAAGGTCACGCCGGCGGGCATCGACATCAAGAAGGCCTACACGCTGGCCTTCGTCAACAAGAGCGTCGGGCTCGACCTGAAGAAGTAGGCCGTGAAGCTGGAGAAAGTGGCGCAACAGCCAGGAAGCATACCAGGGCCGACGCTGTTGGCGCTGCGCGGTGTCGGCAAGGTGTTTTCCAACGGCGTCACCGCGCTCAGCAATGTCGAGCTGACGATCCGGGAAGGCGATTTCCTCAGCCTGCTCGGACCGTCCGGCTGCGGCAAGTCGACGGCGCTGCGGCTGATTGCCGGCCTGTCGACGCCGACCTCGGGCGTGCTCGACTGGCGCGGCAGCGGTGCCCTCGAGCGTTCGAATATCGGCGACCGTTCAAATATCGGCTTCGTCTTCCAGGAACCGACGCTGCTGCCCTGGGCCGACGTCTTCGACAATGTCTGGCTGCCGCTGCGGCTGAAGGGCGTGTCGCGTGCCAAGGCGGCGCCGGCGGTGATGGAGATGCTGGCGCGGGTTCACCTGACCGGCTTCGAGAAGGCCGTGCCGCGCGAACTGTCGGGCGGCATGAAGATGCGCGTCTCGATCGCCCGCGCCATGGTAACCAAGCCGCGCATTCTGTTGATGGACGAGCCGTTCGCCGCACTCGACGAGATCACCCGCTTCAAGCTCAACAACGACCTTCTCGAGCTATGGCAGGATGAGCGTTTTACCGTCGTTTTCGTCACCCACAGCGTCTTCGAAAGCGTATTCCTCTCCAACCGCATCGTCGTCATGGCGGCGCGGCCGGGCCGGGTGTTTGCCGAGCTTGCCGTCGATGCATCCTATCCGCGCGACGAGGCGTTTCGCACCTCGCCCGACTATGCCGCGCTCTGCCGCCAGGCATCCGACGTGCTGATCGGCGCCATCAACTCAACTGCCGGACCGCATTATGACGGCCATTGAAGAACCAGTCCTGGCGCTCGACCCGGAGGAGGCGCGCCGCGTCCGCCAGGAGCGCTTCGAGCGCATCGGCAGATGGCTGCTGCCGCTGGCGATCATGATCCTGGCCATCTGGCTGTGGGACCGCATCTGTGTCTGGAACGACATTCCGAAATACATCCTGCCGCGCCCCGGCGTGGTGTTGCAGACGCTGCACGACGATGCCGGGCTGCTGTTCTCCTCGCTGCTGGTGACACTCAGGATCACCTTCTTGAGCCTGCTTCTCGCCGTGGTCGGCGGTGTCGGGCTGGCGGTGCTGTTCGCTCAGTCGAAATGGGTGGAGATGTCGTTCTTTCCGTTCGCCATCGTGCTGCAGGTGACGCCGATCGTCGCGATCTTTCCGCTGATCAATATCTATGTCGACAACCAGACGACGAAGCTTTTGCTTTGCGCCTGGATCGTCGCCTTCTTCCCGATCCTCTCCAACACCACGCTCGGCCTCAATTCCGTCGATCGCAATTTGCGCGACATGTTCAAGCTCAACGGCGCGACCCGCTGGCAGCAATTGCGCTATCTGCGGCTGCCGGCGGCGATGCCTTATTTCCTCGGCGGGCTGAAGATCGCCGGCGGCCTGTCGCTGATCGGCGCGGTGGTGGCAGAGTTCGTCGCCGGGGCCACCGGCCAGTCGTCCGGCCTCGCCTCGCGCATCATCGAGGCCGGCTACCGGCTCAACGCGCCAAGGCTGTTCGCGGCGCTGATCCTGATCTCGCTCACCGGCATCCTGATCTTCCTGGTGCTGTCGCTGATTTCGCATCTCATTTTGCGGCGCTGGCACGAGAGCGCGCTGAGGCAGGAGCGGTGATGGTGAGCAGCGCCGCCTTGATACCGGCTTCTGGTTCCTACCATCTTTCCAACGTCCGGCTTCACGCGTCGCTGACGCCGGGGCTTGCGGCTGCCTTTGACGCCGACGGATTTGCGCTCGCGGACATTGCCGTCGCCGATGGCAAGATCTCCGGGATTACGGCGCATCGATCCAACGCACCGGCGGACGCCACCGACCTCGGCGGCCGCATCGTGCTGCCGTGCTTTGTCGACTGCCACGCCCATATCGACAAAGGCCATATCTGGCCTCGAAAGCCCAACCCGGACGGCACCTTCATGGGCGCGCTGAACGCAACGGGCGCCGACCGGGCGGCGCGCTGGAGCGCCGACGACGTTGCCCGCCGCATGGATTTTTCGCTGCGCTGCGCCTACGCGCACGGCACCAGGGCGCTGCGCACGCATCTCGACAGCGTCGCGCCGCAGGAAGAGATCTCCTGGCCGGTGTTCGAGACGATGCGGGAGAAATGGCGCAGCCGCATCGAGCTGCAGGCGGCCTGCCTGCTCGGCATCGAAGGCGTGCGCGACAGGAAATGGTTCGAGAGGCTGGCCAAGCGGGTGGCTGCCGCCAAGGGTGTCCTCGGGGTCGTCACCTACATGGTGCCGGATCTCGAAGAATTGCTCGACCAGGTGTTCGCGCAGGCGATCAAGCACGGCCTCGACCTCGATTTCCACGCCGACGAGACCGACGATATCGCGGCGATCTCGCTGAAGAAAATCGCCGAAGCCGCCCTTTGGAACGGTTTTGACGGGAACATCCTGGTCGGCCATTGCTGCTCGCTGGCGCGCCAGCCCGATCTCGACGTGCTCGACACCCTGGACAAGGTCGCCAAGGCCGGCCTGGCGGTGGTGTCGCTGCCGATGTGCAATCTCTATCTGCAGGACCGGCGAGGCGACAGGACAACGCCGCGCTGGCGCGGGGTGACGCTGCTGCACGAGATGAAGGCGCGCGGCATTGCCGTCGCCGTCGCCTCCGACAATACGCGCGACCCGTTCTACGCCTATGGCGATCTCGACATGCTGGAGGTCTATCGCATGGCGACGCGCATCCTGCATCTAGACCATCCCGTCGCGGACTGGCCGCAAGCTGTCACCGCAACGCCGGCCAAGGTGATGCGGCTCGATGGTTTCGGCACGCTTGCCGCCGGAGCGCCGGCCGATTTCGTCGTCTTCAGGGGGCGAAGCTGGACGGAATTGCTGTCGCGACCCGAATCGGACCGCATCGTGGTGCGCGACGGCCAGGCGATCGAGCGCCAGCTGCCCGATTATGCCGAACTCGATGATCTGATGGTGGAATGATGGATATTGCGGCGCTCAAGCGCGACCTGGACGGTTTGAAGATCGACGACCATCCGGCGATCGTCCAGCAGAAGAGCCGCGACTTCTACTGGTACAGCCCGGTGCTGAAGCAGCAGCTCGAGCACGTCACCGGCGACCTGATCGTGACGCCGAAAACCGAAGACGAGGTCGTCCGCATTCTCGCCGCCTGCCACCGGCACGGCGTCCCGGTGACGCCGCGCGGCAGTGGCACCGGCAATTACGGGCAGGCGATGCCGCTGTCCGGCGGCGTGGTGCTCAATCTCGCCGAAATGAACGCGGTCAAGACGATCGCCCCCGGCCGTGTCGTCACCGGCCCCGGCGCCGTGCTCGCCGACATCGACAGAGCGACGCGGGCGCATTCCGGCCAGGAGCTCCGCATGTCGCCGTCGACCTACAACACCGCATCGATCGGCGGCTTCGTCGCCGGCGGCTCCGGCGGTATCGGCTCGATCCGCTGGGGCGGACTGCGCGACCTCGGCAACGTCATCCGGCTGAGGACCGTGACGATGGAGGCACAGCCGCGGGTCATGGAGCTCACCGGCGAGGACGTGCTGAAGGTGATGCACGCCTACGGCACCAACGGCATCATCACCGAAGTCGAGATGCCGCTGACCGCCAGCTATGACTGGATCGACGTCATCGTCGGCTTCGACGATTTCATGGATGCGGCCGGCTTCGGCAACGATCTCGCCATCCAGGACGGCATCCTGGCGAAACTGATCACACCGATCGCAGCACCCATCCCCTACGATTACTTCAAGCGCCACCAGCGGTTTTTCCGGCGCGGCCAAAGCATCGTCGTCCTGATGATCGCGCCGCATGCGATGGATGCCTTCCTCGCCTTCACGGCGCGCAGCAAGGGCGAGATCGTCTTCCGCGCCGACAAGGAGGCCGATCTCAAGGGATTGCCGCCGGCCTATGAGGTGACCTGGAACCACACGACGCTGCGTGCCATCCGGGTCGATCCGACGATCACCTATCTGCAGACCCGCTATCCGTCGCCGGACCACCTCGGCCACGTCAAGGCGATGGTCGACCGCTTCGGCGACGAGGTGCCGGCGCATCTCGAATTCATCCGCTTCGACGGCGCAATCGGCATTGCAGGGCTGCCGCTGGTGCGCTTCACCACGGCGGAGCGGCTCGACGAGATCATCCGCATCCACGAGGACAATGGCTGCTGGATCTTCAACCCGCACCGCTACACGCTGGAAGAAGGCGGCATGAAGCGCACCGACGAGGTGCAGCTCGCCTTCAAGCGCGAAACCGACCCGCAAGGGCTGCTCAATCCGGGCAAGATGATCGCCTGGGAAAACCCGGACTATGATTATCGCTCGGGCAAGTCGTTCCTGTTCAAGGGGCTGGAGAAGGCGGGTTGAAAATCCTCGTCCTCTACGCTCATCCGGTGGAGACCAGCTTCAACGCCGATCTGCACCGGACGATCGTCGAGCGGCTGAAAGCGGCCGGCCATGTGGTCGACGATTGCGATCTCTATGCCGAGGGTTTCGATCCCAGGCTGACGCGGGCCGAGCGGCTGTCCTATCACGACGCGCGCAGTGCCGGCGATCCGGCGGCGCCTTATGTCGAGCGCCTGTTGCGGGCCGAGGCGCTGGTGCTGTCGTTTCCGGTGTGGAACTTCGGCTATCCGGCCATTCTGAAAGGCTTTTTCGATCGCGTCTTCCTGCCCGGCGTGTCGTTCAAGCTGGTCGACGGCAAGGTGCAGCCGTCATTGCACAACATCCGCAAGGTGGTCGCGGTCACGACCTATGGCGGCAGCCGGTTCCGAGCCATGCTGATGGGTGACCCGCCGCGCAAGCTGGTCAAGCGGGTGCTGCGTGCGACGATCAAGCCCGGCGGGTCGGTTTCCTACCTTGCGCATTACTCGATGAACCTGTCGACAGAGGGCAGTCGGACGAGGTTCGTGGCGAAGGTCGCGGCCAGGATCGACGCGTTCTGAGGTGCGCTACATCCGCACCCGTTCCGACTTCGGATCGTACATCGGCTTGAGCGAGGCCTCGGCGGCAAAGCGCTCGCCGGCGATCTCGATCTCGTAGGACGACGACAGGACATCCGCCTCGCTCTCGCCCTTGCAAGGCACGTAGCCAAGCCCGATTGCGCCGCCGAGATGATGACCGTAATTGCCCGAGGTGATCGGACCAACGATCTTGCCGTCGCGCAGGATCGCCTCGTTGTGGAAGAGCAGCGGCTCGGTGTCGTTCAGGCGGAACTGCACCAGCCGGCGTGACAGGCCGGTTTCTTTCTTCTTCAGCACCGCATCGCGGCCGAGGAAGTCTCTCTTGGCAGTCTTCACCGCGAAACCCAGCCCGGCCTCCAGCACATTGTCCTCGTCGGTGATGTCGTGGCCGAAATGCCTGAACGCCTTTTCGATTCGGCAGGAATCCAGTGTGTGCAGGCCGCATAGCTTCAGGCCGACGTCGGCGCCGGCTTCTTCTATCGCCTCGAAGACGTGGGCGGCCTGGTCGGTCGAGACATAAAGCTCCCAGCCGAGCTCGCCGACATAGGTGACGCGGTGGGCGCGGGCCAGGCCCATGCCGATTTCGATCTCCTGAAACGTGCCGAACGGATTGTTCCCGTTGGAGAAATCGTTGGGGCTGACCTTTTGGATCAGCTTCCTCGAATCCGGGCCCATCAGGCAAAGCACGGCTTCGGCAGCGGTCACATCGGTGATGACGACGAACTCGTCGGCAAGGTGTTTTCGCAGCCAGGCCAGGTCGCGCTGCAGCGTGGCGCCGGGCACGACGAGCAAGAAGGCTGTTTCGGATAGCCGCGAGACGGTGAGGTCGCTCTCTATGCCGCCGCGCTGGTTGAGCATCTGGGTGTAGACGATCTTGCCCGGCGCCACGTCGATGTCGTTGGCGCAGAGCCTTTGCAGGAAAGCGCAGGCGTCGCGGCCCTCGACGCGGATCTTGCCGAACGAGGTCATGTCGAACAGGCCGACGCCGTTTCGGACCGCCAGATGCTCCTCGCGCTGGTTGTCGAACCAGTTCTGCCGTTTCCAGGAATAGCGGTATTCGCGCTCCTGGCCCTCCCGCGCAAACCAGTTGGCGCGCTCCCAGCCGGCGACCTCGCCGAACACCGCGCCGCGCGCCTTCAGATGTTCGTGCAGCGGCGAACGGCGGACGTTTCGCGAGGTTGCCATCTGCCGGTACGGAAAATGATCGGCATAGAGCAGGCCGAGCGTTTCGGAGACGCGCTCCTTGAGATAGCGGCGGTTCTTCTGGAACGGCTGGGCGCGGCGGATGTCGACCTCCCAGAGGTCGAAGGGCGCCTCGCCGTCATTGATCCATTGCGCCAGCGCCATGCCGGCGCCACCGGAGGAGACGATGCCGATCGAATTGTAGCCGGTCGCCATCCAGTAGCCGGAAAGCTCCGGCGCCTCGCCGAGATAATAGCGATCGTCGGGGGTAAAACTCTCGGGGCCGTTGAAGAAGGTGTGGATGCCGGCGGTGGCCAGCATCGGCATGCGGTTGACGCCCATTTCCAGGATCGGCTCGAAATGGTCCATGTCCTGCGGCAACTGGTCGAAGCAGAAATCCTCGCTTATGCCGTTCATGCCCCAGGGCTTGGCCACCGGCTCGAAAGCGCCGAGCATCATCTTGCCGGCATCTTCCTTGTAGTAGGCGCACTCGTCCGGCACGCGCAGCACCGGCAAGCGGGAAAGCCCGGGGATCGGTTCCGTGACGAGATAGAAATGTTCGCAGGCGTGCAACGGGATGGTGACGCCGTTCCGGGCGCCAAGTTCGCGTGCCCACATGCCGGCGCAGTTGACGACGATATCGGCCTCGATCAGGCCTTGCTCGTCGCCCTGCGCCCAGGAAACGCCGGTGACGCGGCCGGCCCTGGTATGCACCTTGGTCACCTTGACGTTCTCGACGATCGTCGCCCCGCGCTGGCGCGCGCCCTTGGCCAACGCCATGGCGATATTGGCCGGGTCGCACTGACCGTCGAGCGGCAGATGCACGGCGCCGACCACATCGGAAACATTGAGATGCGGGTACATCTGCTTGACTTCGTTGGGCGAAATCTCGCGCACGTCGACATCGAAGGCGCGGGCGAGAGATGCCTGCCGATAGATCTCGTGCTTGCGCTCCTCGGTCAACGCCACCGTGATCGAGCCGACCTGGCGCATGCCGGTGCCGACATCGGTCTCGGCCTCCAGCTTGACGTAGAGGTCGGCCGAGTATTTCGCCAGCCGCGTCATGTTCTGCGAGCCGCGCAGCTGGCCGATCAGGCCGGCGGCGTGCCATGTCGTGCCCGACGTCAGCTGCTTGCGCTCGAGCAGCACGATATCGGTCCAGCCGAGCTTGGCCAGATGATAGGCGACCGAGCAGCCGGAGACGCCGCCACCGATGATGACCGCCCGCGCTTTGGGAGGAATGGCCTTGGTCGGAATGGTTTTGGTGGGCGGGGCGTTCATGCGGCCTCGCGACCATAGCTGGAGGCGAAGCGGCGCAGGCGCGTGGCAGCCTCCATCAGCACCGGCTCAGGCTGGCAGAGGCTGAAGCGGACGTGGCCGGCTGCAGCCTCGCCGAAGCTCGAGCCGGGCATGACGCCGACCTTTTCCTGGTCGAGGAAGGCCCAGGCGAATTTTTCGTCGTCCGGCTCGATCGCCGATATGTCGAGCATGACGTACATGCCGCCTTCGGAGCCGCGCACGGTGATGTTGTTCATACCGCGCATGGCATCGAGGACGACGGTGCGCCTCGCGGCGTAGCGCTCGGCGATCTCCTTGACGCCGTAGCCATTTTCGAGCGCCTCGGCGCAGGCGAGGCTGATGAAGGCCGGCAGGCCGTAGGTCATCACCAGATTGAGGTCGGTCAGCAGCGAGACCATCGGTTCCGGCCCGGTCAGCCAGCCCATGCGCCAGCCGGTCATGCCGTGGCTCTTGGACATCGAATTGATGACCAGCGTGCGTTCCGCCATGCCGGGCAGCGAGCGTGGTGAGACGTGCTCGCCGCCGCCCAGCGTCCAGTAGACCTCGTCCGACAGCAGCCAGAGGTCATGTTCGCGGCAGATCTGCGCCAGCTCTTCCAGGCGCTCGCGCGAATAGACGGCGCCCGTGGGATTGTTCGGCGTGTTGATCAGGATGGCGCGGGTGTTCGGCCGAAGGGCGGCGCGAATGTCGGCGGCGCGCGGCTGAAAGCCATCCTCGGCGGGGGTCTCGACGACGCTGAACTCGGCGCCCGCCGCACTGAAGGTGTTGGGATAGGTGGCGTAATAGGGCGCGACGACGATGGCATGGTCGCCCTGGTCGAGAACCGCTTGTATGGCCGCGTAAAGCGCGGCCTGCCCGCCCGGGGTGGCGATGACCTGGTCGGGATTTGTCGCAACCCCGGTGCACCGCGTCGAGGCCGCCGCCATCGCCTTGCGCAGGCGCGGAACGCCGGCAAGCGGGGTGTAGTGGTGATTGCTGGCGCGAACCGCCGTCACGCAGGCTTCGATCGTCTCGCTCGGCGTGTCGAAATCATGGTCGCCGACCGACAGCATGATGATGTCCTCGCCGGCCTGCTTGCGCGCCCAGGCAGCGGAATGAACCTCCCAGCCATCCTTGCCCGAAGGCACGATGCCGGAAATGCGCGAAGATGGCTTGGGCATTATGCTGCTCCCGAAATTTCATAACCGGCCTGTTCGAGCCGGTCGCGCAGCGCGGCGATGTGGGCCGGTCCGACTTCGCAGCAGCCGCCGACGATGCCGGCGCCGGCCTCGACCCAATCGACCGCCTGGCCGGCATAGGCATCCGGATCGAGGTCGTGGCGGGCGTGCAGCACTTCCACCGTACCGCCATGCTTGAGCGCCTCAATCGAGGTGAAGCCGTTGGCATAAGCGCCGACCGGACCGCCGAGAGCGATCAGTTCGGGCAGCGCTGCAGCGATCGCTTCGGGCCGGCAGCAATTGATCAGCCGGGCCGCGACGGGCAGGCCGGCAAGAGCGCCCGCCGCCGCCGCAATGGCTTCGCCGCTGCGCAGGCGCGGCGTGCCGTGGTCGGCAAGCGTCCACGACACCCATACGGGCTTGCCGCTTTCCGACGCCGCGGTGACGGCGGCGCGCGCCTCTTCGGCCGACGCCATGGTTTCGCACAGAAACAGATCGACGCCGCCCGCCTGCTCGGCAACGATACGGCGATAGATGTCGAGCGTATCCTGGAAGGATATCGTCAGCGCCGGCGCATAGCTGCCGAACAGCGGCGACAGGCAGCCGGCGATCGCCGCGTCGCCAGCCTGGTCGCGGGCTTGCCTTGCCAGTTCGATGCCGCGCTTCTGCAGGGGCTTGAACAGCTCTTGCGCGCCTTCGCGTGCCAGCCGCTCCGGCGTGGCTGAATAGGTGTTGATGGTGATGACGCGGGCGCCGGCGCGGATGAATTCCGCATGCAGGTCGCGCACCAGATCCGGTTCGTCGATCAGAACCCTGGCCGACCACAGCGGCGTCGGCTCGGAGCTGCTGCGGCGGACCAGCTCCTGGCCCATGCCGCCATCGGTTAGGATGACAGTCTTCATGCTCTGAGCCTTTCGTTCTTCGGATCCCATAACGGCTCATCCTTCTGCACGATCGCCCGAAAACGTTCGCCGAAGATCTCGACCTCGACCGCGGTTCCCGGCTCGGTGAGGTCGGCGCGCAGCATGCCGAGCGCGATCGACTTGTCGATGCGATGACCCCAACCGCCGGATGTCGTCTCGCCGACGATCCGGCCGTCATGCCACAGCGTCGACATGTAGGGCGCATCGCAGTCGCCGGGGTTTTCGACGACCAGCGTGACGAAGCGCCTCTTGATGCCCTGCTGCTTCTCGTTCTGCAGCGCCGCCTTGCCGCGGAAGTCGGGCTTATCCCATCTGACGAAGCGCTCCAGCCCGCCCTGCAGGATCGAATAGTCGGTCGACAGGTCGCCCTTCCAGGTGCGGTAACCTTTTTCGAGCCGCAGCGAATCCAGCGCGTACATGCCGAACGGTTTCAGGCTGTGCTTCTGGCCGGCTGCCCAGAGGGCGTCGAAGATGGCTGCGGTATCGTCGACCTTGCTGTGGACTTCCCAGCCGAGCTCGCCCGCGAAGGATACGCGCACCAGCTTTGCCCAACGTCCGGCGATACTGGTTTCCTGATGCGTCAGCCAGGGCAGGGTGAGGTCGGCCGCGCAGAGTTCGGCGAGGATTTTTCGCGAGTTGGGGCCGGCGAGGATCTGGGTGGAGTATTCCTCCGTCCGGTCGACCAGCTTGAAAGTGGCGTCCTTCGGGATGCGCGATTTCAGCCATTCGAAATCATGCCACTGAGCCACCGCGGCGGTGATCAGCGTCATCAGGTTCTCGTCGTGGCGGACCACCGACATTTCGGTGACGATGCGGCCCTTGTCGTCGGCAAAATAGACGAGGCCGATGCGGCCGGGTTTCGGCACCAGGCCTGTCACCTGGAGGCTCAGCCATTCGGCGGCACCCGGACCATCGAGATTGAAACGGGAAAACCCCGGCAGGTCCAGAATGCCGGCGGCATCGCGCACGGCGAGGCATTCCTCGCGCGCACGATGCTGCCACGGCCCGTCGCGGCGGAAGGTCAGCGTGGATTGTTCGGAGATGTCGTCGCCTGGCTTCGCATACCAGGTGGCGCGTTCCCAGCCATTATAGGCGTCGAACCGGGCGCCGAGTGCCTTGATGCGGTCGTGGAGCGGCGACAGCTTGCGGTCGCGCCCGGCCGGCCAGGCATGGCGCGGGAACTGGATGGCATATTCGTTGTCATAGATCTCCATGCCCTTGGCGACGCAATAATCCGGGGCCGAGGCAAAGGCGGTGAAACGGCGCGGATCGCACGACCACATGTCCCATTCGGTCTGGCCCTCGGTCACCCATTCGGCCAGCACCTTGCCGGCGCCGCCGCCCTGGGCGATGCCGAAGGTGAAGACGCAGGCCTCGAAGGCGTTGGGCGCGCCGGGCATCGGGCCGATCAGCGGGTTGCCGTCCGGCGCATAGGGGATCGGCCCGTTGATGACCTTGGACAGGCCGGCGGTGCCGAGGATCGGCACGCGGGCGACAGCATCGGCCAGGTAATGTTCCAGCCGGTCGAGATCGTCGGGAAACAGCTGGAACGAAAAGTCGTCGGGCATTGGGTCGTTGTGGCCGACCCAGTGGGCGCGGCAATTGCGCTCATAGGGGCCGAGATTCATGCCGTTCTTTTCCTGGCGCAGATAATAGGACGTATCGACGTCGCGCAGCAGCGGCAGCTTCTTGCCCTGCTCCTTCGACCATGCGGCCAGTTCGGGGATTTCCTCAAACAGGATGTATTGATGGCTCATCACCATCATCGGCACCTCGCGGCCGAACATCCTGCCGACCTCGGCGGCGCGGTAGCCGGCGGCGTTGACGACGATCTCGCAGCGGATCTCGCCTTGCGTTGTCTCGACCACCCACTCGTCGTTGTCGCGGCGCACGCCGGTGACCGGACAGAAGCGGATGATCTTCGCGCCCATGTCACGCGCGCCCTTGGCCAGTGCCTGGGTCAATTGCGCTGGATCGATATCGCCATCATTCGGATCGTAGAGCGCGCCTTTCAGCTCATGCGTCTCGATGAAGGGGTAACGGCGCTTGATCTCGTCGAGCCCGACCACGTCGATATCCATGCCCTGGTAACGGCCCATGCCCTTGGCGCGCTGGAATTCCTGCATGCGCTCCGCGCTATGGGCTAGCCTGAGCGAGCCGGTGACGTGGTAGTTCATGGGATAGCCGACCTCGTCGGCCAGCCGGCGATAGAGCTCGGTCGAATAACGCTGCATGTTCATCAGCGACCATGACGAGGAGAAAGTCGGCACGTTGCCGGCGGCATGCCAGGTCGAGCCGGAAGTCAGCTCGTTCTTCTCCAGAAGCACGCAGTCGGTCCAGCCCGCTTTGGCGAGATGATAGAGCGAGGAGGCGCCGACGGCACCGCCTCCGATGATCACCACGCGTGCCGTGGTCGGCAAACCGGCCATGTTCTTCTCCGACTATTTGTTTTGATGCATGTCGTTGTCCCAAAACCGCCACGCACTTTTGGGCGACATGCATTCGTTCAATAGACGGGCGGCGAAACCACCCAGATCACCACAGCCGGTTCCGCTCCAGGATTGCGCCAGCGGAACGGCTTGCCGTCGAAGCGGAAGGAATCGCCTTCGCCAAGCCGGTGCCACACGCCGGCAATTTCGATGTCGAAACTGCCGGAAGCGACGTAGCCGGCTTCCTCGGTCGGCCGGCGCGACTCGGTCTGCAGCTCGGCACCCGGGGCGAAGACCGAACGCAGCATCTCGAAGCTACCGCCGAGATCGGGCGACAGAAGCTCCTCCACCAGGCCGGAATCGCTTGTGCCAAGCGTGCGCCGGTTGCCGGCGCGCACGACCACGCCGCGCTCGGTCTCGACAGGTACGTCATGGCTGAAGAACAGGCTGACCGGCACGCCGAACAATTCGGCGAAGGCCCTGAGATCGCCGAGCGACGGGACCGACAGACCGCGCTCGACCTGGCTGACCCAGCCGACGGAACGGCCGAGCTTCAGTGCGATTTCGGCAAGCGTCAGGCCGCGCGCCTTGCGCAACGCGCGAATGTCGCCGGCCAGCAGCCGTTCGCCGCTGTCCTGTTCCGATCTGGCGGCGGTTGAGGGCAAAGCCATCCCTGTCTTGGTGAAAAATTCCCAGCAAATTTCATTTGATGGCGGGTTCATGAAAAAATCAAGAGGATTTTCACGAAATCACAAGATTTACTTGCGCCATTTTGACGGTTCGGGCAAAGGCTCGGCGCACGAGCGGCGAGTGGGGCGTCCGGTCGAGGCGGGTAGGCTATCGGGCGTTCAAAAAGACGCGCAAGGATGCTCCATCACTTCTAGTCGGCGCATGATCCTTCCGGAAAATCGGGTTCGGGATCATACGCAAAAGGACGGCCCATGCTGGAAAACAACTCCCGGATTGCGGCGGCGATCGTCGATGACGCGATCACCTCGCGGCGGTCGGTACGCGCCTTCTTGCCCGATATGGTCGACGACGAGACCATCCGCGATATTCTCGCCGTTTCCGCGCGCGCGCCCTCAGGCACCAATATGCAACCCTGGAAGGTCTATGTGACCAAGGGCGAGGTCAAGCAGCGCATCACCGACGCCATCCTCAGCTCGGGCATCCGCGCCGAAAAGGCCGAGTGGGACGAGTACCGCTACTATCCCGACCAGTTCTTCGAACCCTATCTGACGCGACGGCGCGCCAACGGCTTCGGCCTCTACGGCGTGCTCGGCATTGGCCGGCGCGAGGTCGACAGGATGCGTGCGCAGCACGACCGCAACTTCGTCTTCTTCGATGCGCCTGTCGGCATGATCTTCACCGTCGACCGGCGGCTGAACAAGGGGTCGTGGATCGACTACGGCATGTTCCTGCAAAACATCATGGTCGCCGCGCGGGGCAGGGGCCTGCACACCTGTCCGCAAGCCGCCTTCGCGCCCTATCACCGGCAGATCAGGCCGGTGCTCAACATTCCCGACGAGGAGATCGTCGTCTGCGGCATGGCGCTCGGCCATGAGGATACGTCCAAGCCCGAAAATGCCTTCCGCACCGACCGCGCGCCGCTGGAAGAGTGGGTGACGTTCGCGGAGTGACGTGAAGCGCCGTCCGGCTCTACTGCACTTCGTAGCCGACTTCCTCGCTCGCATGGCAGAGCGCTTTCCAGAACGAGCGGGCAAACGAGCGGAACACATAGATGTCGAACTGATCGGCGCCGGTGCGCTGGATTTGCGCGAAGATGTCGTGATGCATGGTCGAGCGGCCGGCGCCGATCGGGAAGGCCGGCAGCGCGAAGTCGATTGCGAAGAATTTCGCCAGCACCCACTCGGCCTTCGGCCCGGCGATACGGATCGCGGTGCGGCCGTGCGAAAGGTCGGTCACCGTACCGATGGCCGAAGTGACGACATCGGCAAAGGCCGGCGCCAATCCCTCGGCTTCATCGACCACAGTGAACTTTCCCGGCGCAAAGCCGAACACCGACCTGGCGCCGTTCGTCACACCGCCACCGGCGCCGTCGGGCAAAGCCAGGCCGGTGACCGCATGGATGCCGGCCATCAACGTCTTCTCCTCGCCGGGCCAGGCGGCGAGCTGCAGGATCGAACCCGGCCTGGTTTCGGAGAGGATGATTTCGACACCATGCTCGAAATTGCCATGCGAGCCCGGATGCAGCACCGGCTCAAGCGGTGATTGGCGTTCAACCATGCATGCGGCTCCCGTCCGGATCGAAGAAATGGTTGGAGACGATCTCGACCGGCCCGAACCGGTTGCGCAACGGATCGGAAACGTAGGCACGCGAGCCGCGCCGCGCCTTGCCGCCCTTGACCAGGGCAAGCGCGATATATTTGCCGAGCGCCGGCGAATAGCAGCAGGCGGTGATGTGGCCAAGCGAGCCGTGTGGATTGGCTTCGTCAAGCTCCTCCACGATATGTGCGCCCCCATTGAGCGGCTGGTTGTCGAGCGAAACAATACCGACGAGTTCCAGGCGGTCGGGTGCGATCAGCCCCTCGCGATCCATCATCGCCGAGCCGATGAACGACTTCTTCTTCGACAGCATCCAGTCGAGATGCAGGTCGCGTGCCGTGGTACGGCCGTCGATCTCGGCACCGGTGACGTGGCCTTTCTCGATGCGCATGGTGCCCAGCGCCTCCAGCCCGTAGGTCACCAGCCCGAACGGCTTGCCGGCTTCGATCAGCGCCTCCCAAACATGGGTGCCGTAGCCGGCGCCGGAATAGACCTCGAAGGCCATTTCGCCGGAGAAGGACAGCCGGCAGATCATCACCGGCACGCCGGCGATTTCGCCGTGGACGATGCCCATGAAGGGCAGGGCGGCATTGTCGACGGCGGTGCCGCTGACGCAAGCAGCCAGTATCTGCCTTGCCTTCGGCCCACCGATGGCGGCACCGGCCCATTGGTCGGTGACCGAGGCGACGTGGACTTTCAGCTCCGGCCAGATCACGTCGAGGAAATATTCCAGATGCTGCATCACCTTGCCGGCATTGGCGGTGGTGGTGGTCATCAGGAAATCCTGCTCGCCGAGCCGCCATGTGGTGCCGTCGTCAAAGGCGAGACCGTCCTCGCGCAGCATCAGCCCATAACGCGCCTTGCCGACGGCCAGCGTCGAAAACACGTTGGTGTAGACGCGGTCGAGGAATTCCGCCGCGTCGGGGCCTTGCACCGCGATCTTGCCCAGTGTCGAGACATCGACGATGCCGGCGCTCTCGCGCGTGGCTCTCGCTTCGCGCACATAGGCCTGCTCGATCGTCTCGCCGGGATGGCCGTAGATCATCGGCCGATACCACAGGCCGGCGGAATACATGGTGGCGCCGTTGGCGACGTGCCAGTCATGCATCGGCGTCAGCCGCTCGGGCTTCAGATCGCCGAAGCGTTCGGCGGCTAGCGAGCCGATCGACACCGCCGAAAAGGGCGGGCGAAAGCGCGTCGTGCCGACCTCTGGGATCGGCTTGCCGAGCGCCTCGGCCATGATGGCGAGGCCGGGTATGTTGGAGCTCTTGCCCTGGTCGGTTGCCATGCCGAGCGTGGTGTAGCGCTTCAGATGCTCGACCGAGACGAAGCCTTCGCGATGCGCCAGCCGCACGTCATCCGCCGTCACGTCATGCTGGAAGTCGACGAAACTCTTTCCCTTGGCCTTGATCTCGAGCACCGGCGCCGGATCGGGATCGCCAGGTGCTGCCTCGACGGCAGGCAAGGCCGCCGGCGTGGCGGTTGCGCCCGCTGCGGAAAGGCCGGCGGCGCGGCCTTCGGCGATCGCCTCGGCGGTGGAGAAACTGCCGGTGAAGGCGCCGGCGCCGATCCATTGCCGCGTCGTCGGCTTGGGCGGCAGGAACGCTTGCAATGCTTCGTTCCATTCCGCTCTCGCGCCGGCCTGGCTGGCCAGATGAATGGTCGGCGACCATCCGCCCGACATCAGCAGGCAATCGGCGTGGATGCTGCGCGCTTCGCCGGAAAGCGCGCCGTTGACCATGTCGAAGCGCTGCACCTTGAAGCCGGAAAGCGCCTTGCCGCCCTCGGTGGCGATTACCGCGTGGCCAGAAAGGATCTCGGCCTCCGCTTCGCCGGCCAGCTTGCGCATTTCGCTCGAAAGTTCTGGGCGCACGTCGACGATGGCGACGACGACGGCGCCGGCCTTCTTCAGCGCAAGCGCGGAGCGATAGGCGCTGTCATTGTTGGTGAACAGCGCGACCCTGTCGCCCGGCAGCACGCCATATTCATTGGCAAAACGCTCGGCAGCATGCGCCAGCATCACGCCTGGCCGATCGTTGCCCGGAAAGACCAGCGGACGCTCCAGGGAGCCGGTGGCCAGCACCACCGACTTGGCGCGGATCGTCCAATAGCGATGGCGCGGCTCGCCCTTGCCGGCCTTTTCCTTGTGGTCGGTGACACGTTCGAGCGCGGCAAGCGTGTTGCCGTCATAATAACCCCAGACAGTAGTGCGCGGCAAAAGGCGGATATTATCACGGCCTTCAAGCTGACCGGCGGCGCGCGCTGCCCAGTCGGCGGCCGGCATGCCATCGATCGTCTCGCGCGACCAATTGGCCGAGCCGCCGAAATGCGGCTCGAGCTCGGCCAGGATGACGCGTGCACCCTGATCGGCAGCCGCCCTGGCGGCCATCAGCCCCGCCGGGCCGGAGCCGACCACCAGCACATCGCAAAACGCGTTCATACGTTCGTAGCGCGCCGTATCGGGAGCCGTGCCTGCCTTGCCCAGGCCGGCGGCACGGCGGATGAAATGCTCACAGAACATCCAGAAGCGAGTGCCCTTCAGCGGACCGATCACCGGTCCCATGAAGGTTTTGTAGTAGAAGCCGGCCGACAAAAGCTTGCCGCCGAGCTGGTTCACGGCACTGACGTCCCAGGCAAGCGAAGGGAAGCGGTTCTGGCTGACTGCGGCCAGCCCGTCATAAATTTCGACCATTGTGGCGGGGATGTTCGGCTCGCGAACCTCGCCCCTCAACACTGTGACCAGCGCGTTCGGTTCCTCGACGCCGGCGGTCAGCACGCCGCGCGGGCGGTGATATTTGAACGAACGCCCAAACAGGGTGACGCCGTTGGCCAGCAGCGCCGAAGCCAGCGTGTCCCCGGCATGGCCGGTATAAGGCGCGCCGTCGAAGGTGAAACGGATGGTCCGCAGCCGGTCGATGCGGCCGCCGGCCTCGGTACGGCGCGGGCTCATGGCTTGTCCTCGGCCCGGTGCCGCGCAACCGAGTTGTGGTCGCCGCGCGCGAACGCGGTGCTGGAGATCTCGTGCGTCAGCGTGTTGCGCACGACCCTGAGATGGGCGCGGCAGCCGCCGGAATGCTGCCAGATCTCATTGTGGTCGCCGGCCGGGTTAAGCCGGTCGTAGACATAGGCGTTCCAGGCGTCGAGGTTCTGCGAGGCGGGCTGTGGGCGCTGGCGGTTGCCGTCGCCCTGATAGGTGAATTCGATCACGTCGCGGGGGCCGCAATAGGGGCAGGTGATGAGCATGGATCTCTTAAACTTCTCGTTTGACCATGATCTTGTCCGAAAACCGGTTTCCACTTTTCGGGATCATGGCCTAATGCAGCCGGGGCGTGGCGCCCTGGCCCTTGTCGTCGATCACCATGCCACGGTAAAAGCGGTCGAGCGTGAAGGCCGCGTTGAGACCGTGCGGCTCGTCCTTGGCAATGGTCCAGGCAAAGCACCAGCCGGAAGCCGGCGTCGCCTTGAAGCCGCCATAGCACCAGCCGCAGTTGAGATACATGCCCGGCAGCGGACCGGTGGTGATGATTGGCGAGCCGTCCATCGACATGTCGCAGACGCCGCCCCATGAGCGCAGCATGCGGACACGGGCCAGCCCAGGGAACAGCGCCAGCATCTCGCTCATCACCTCATCGACGATAGGCAGGCTGCCGCGTTGGGCGTAGCTGTTGTAGCCGTCGAGATCGCCGCCATAGACAAGCCCGCCCTTGTCAGATTGCGACATATAAAAATGGCCCATGCCGAAGGTCAGGACCGTATCGATGAACGGTTTTAGCGATTCCGTGACGAAGGCCTGCAGCACGTGGCTCTCGATCGGCATCGTCTCGATGCCGGCAAGCCGCATGACCCGCCCGGTGCTGCCGGCAACCGCGACCGCTACCTTTTTTGCGCGGATTTCGCCGCGCGTTGTCGTGACGCCGATGATGCGGTCGCCGTCGCGCAGGAAGCCGGTGACCTCGCAATTTTCGATGATGTCGACGCCGCGGCGATCTGCGCCGCGCGCATAGCCCCAGGCGACGGCGTCGTGGCGGGCGGTGCCGGCGCGCCGCTGCATCAGGCCACCGACGATCGGGAAACGCGCGGTGGCCGAGACGTCGAGCGCCGGCACCAGGCGCGCGATTTCGGCCGTGGTCATCAGTTCGGCGTCAACGCCGAGATGGCGCATGGCGTTTCCGCGCCGGGCATAGTCGTCGAGCTGAGCAGGTGTGTGGGCGAGGTTCAGGCAGCCGCGCTGCGAGAACATGACGTTGTAGTTGAGGTCATGGGCCAGGTTCTCCCACAGCTTCATCGAATGTTCGTAGAAACGCGTGTTGGCCGGCAGGAGATAGTTGGAACGGACCGCCGTGGTGTTGCGGCCGACATTGCCGGAGCCGAGCCAGCCCTTCTCCAGCACCGCGACATTTGTGATGCCGTGCTCCTTGGCGAGATAGTAGGCGGTCGACAGGCCATGGCCGCCGCCGCCGATCACGATCACGTCGTAGGACGCTTTCGGGTCGGGCTTGCGCCAGGCCGGCCTCCAGTCCTTGTTTCCGGTCAGCGCGTTCTTGAGAAGCGAAAAGGCCGAATATTCCGCCATTCTTATTGTCATCCATTTCAGGCTTTACGGCAGAGTATAGAGCAGGCTGCAAACGCAAAGCCAAGATTGCGCCATCGCTTTTCGACTCCCCGACTTCGATTGGATTTGGCCGACTTCGATTGGATTGGCCGACTTCGATTGGCGGGACTTCGAAAAACGAGACGCCTGGGATGACTTGCCCCGTGATATGAGCCTCTTTATCAAGGACGTGCTTCAAAACTGCCGATGCCGCCCGCGAGTCGCCAGAAAAATCATGTTCTTTCGTTTATTCCGCCTGGTCTTGATTCTTGCGCTTGTTGTCTCGGCGCCGCCGTCGCTCGTTGCTATGGCGCAGGCACTCGGGCAGGGCGCCGCCGGGTTGATCGCAGACCAGCAGAAGGTCATCCAGAGTCTGACGGCCAAAACCGACGGTCTCGAGAAGAAGATACAGCAGGACGGCCAAGACGATGCCACCCTCGTGGAAATCCGTCTGCAATTGGAGGATCTGTCGCGGGCGGCGCTCACCAGCGCGCTAGCGTTCCGATCGCGTCTCGGCGATATCAACGATCGGATTGAGATGCTGGGACCTCCGCCGGCCGCGGGCCAGCCGGCCGAGCCAGACATCGTAACCGGTGAACGCCAGGCCTTGGCTTCCGAAAAAGCCGAGATCAACGCCGTTATTGCCAGCGCGCAGAACCTGTCGATCCGCATCAGTGGGCTGATCGAGAAGATCGGCAACATGCGCAGCGAGCTGTTCCGCAATGTGCTTACCAAACGCTACGTGCTGTCCGATGCGCTTAGCCCCGAAGTCTTTTCCGACGCCAACGCTGAGTTTTCCGGCTTCTATAAGGCGGTCTCGTCCTGGCTGAGTTTCGCCTTCAAGTTCAAGTTCCAGGCCATTCTTGCCGCGACTTTGATGGCGCTCGCATTCGCTGCAGTGCTTTTTATCGGCGGCCGACGCCTGTTCGGCCGCGTCTTCGAAGCGGATCCCTCCGTCGAGGACCCCTCTTATCTCAGCCGCCTGTCGGTGGCGTTCTGGTCGACGTTGCTGCCGACGCTGGCGGTCGGCGCCTTCCTTGTCTCGACGATCTTCTTCTTCGATTATTACAATGTTTTACGCGGTGACATCGGCATCTTCCTGAATTCGCTGGTTGCCGTTATCGCGGTGGTGTTCTGCGTCAACCGCCTGACCAACGCAGCGCTCGAGCCCCGACTGCCGAACTGGCGTTTGATCCCGGTCGAAACCGGCCCGGCGCGCTGGCTGGTGCGGCTGACGACCGCCATGGCTGTCGTCATCGGCAGCAACAACTTCCTGTCTGTCGTCAACGACAAGATGGGCTCGCCACTGTCGCTGACCATCGCCAGAAGCTTCATCGCCACCATCGTCGTCGGCATCATCCTGATCCTTATGGGCCTGCTGAAGCCGTTCAAGGCCCCCGACGGAAGCTGGCGCCCGTGGCCGGCGTGGCTGCGCTACACCGCCGTCGCGCTAGGCCTATTCACCATCGCATCGGCACTGCTTGGCTATATCGGCCTTGCAATTTTCGTCTCGCTGCAGGTCGTGGTCACCGGCACCATCCTGGTCACCGCCTATATCGGCTTCCTGTCGGCGCGAGCGATCGGCGAGGAAGGCGGTTTCGCCAAAACTTCGATCGGGCGCTGGCTAGCGGCCAATTCAAGCTACGAAGAGACCGCCCTCGACCAGCTCGGGCTTGTCGTCAGCGCCGCCATCAACATCATGATTGTGCTGGTGTTCCTGCCGCTGATCCTGTTGATGTGGGGCTTCCAGCCCGGCGACATCCAGGCCTGGGCCTACAAGCTGGCGACCGGCCTCACCATCGGCTCGGTGACGATCTCGGTCACCGGCATTCTCACCGGCGTCGTCGTCTTCATCATTGGCTATTTCCTGACGCGCTGGTTCCAGGGCTGGCTCGACGGCTCGGTGATGGCGCGCGGCCGGGTTGACACCGGCGTGCGCAATTCGATCCGGCTGGCGGTCGGTTATGCCGGTGTCGCGGTCGCGGCACTGGTCGGCATCTCGGCGGCCGGTATCGACCTCTCCAATCTCGCGCTGGTCGCCGGCGCCCTGTCCCTCGGCATCGGTTTCGGCTTGCAGAATGTCGTCTCGAATTTCGTGTCGGGCCTGATCCTGTTGGCCGAGCGGCCGTTCAAGGTCGGCGACTGGATCGTCGCCGGCGACATCAGCGGCACGGTCAAGAAGATCAGCGTGCGCGCCACCGAGATCGAGACGTTCCAACGGCAATCGGTGATCCTGCCCAATTCAAACCTGATCAACAATGCGGTCGGCAACTGGACGCACCGCAACAAGCTCGGCCGCGTCGACATCAAGGTCGGCGTTGCCTATGGCAGCGACGTCAAGCACGTGCATGGCGTTCTGTTGGAGATCGCACGCAGCCATCCGCTGGTGCTGAAGAACCCGGAACCCTTTGTGCTGTTTTCCAATTTCGGCCCGGCCGCGCTCGAATTCGAGATCCGCGTATTCCTGGCAGACGTTCTTAGTGGCAATATCGTCCAGAACGACATCCGCTTTTCCATCTTCGATGTGTTCGCCGACCAGCATATCGAAATTCCGTCGACACCGCGCGCCGTCGTCGAGATCAAAAAGCACGAGGCGTGGCCGATCGACGACGACAAGATCGAAGTCGAATTCGCCGAGCGGGAACAAGCAAAAGCCCTAGCGGCGGTCGAGGCGAAACGTCTCGCCAAGTCGGGACGCAAGGTACGGAAGCCCGATCCTGACTAGCTGATTGGAGCTTGCCTTCAAGCCTTCGGAAACCAATTGCGGCATGAATGCGGCATTCAGTTGCCGTTCAGCTTGCATTGCATATAAGCTCACCTGCAAACGGCGAGAATGCCTTGCGAAATGCAACAGAGGCGGTGGCAACACCGATACTGCAAAATGTGGAAGTCTCTCGTCGCCGCCGTCGCTTTTCTGGCCGTGGGCGGCTCGGCCCATGCCGCCAGCGCGGTTAACAAGGACGCCGAGACCCGCACGCTGATCGTGACGGAAGGCGGCGGCAAGACCGAGCTGGCGCTGGCCGCTGGCGAAACCGTGGAATTTTGCCCGAGCGGCTGTTTTGTTACCTTGCCGAATGGCGACCTCGAGGCGCTGACCGGTTCGGAGACGATCGAGATCTCGGGCGGCGTCGCGCGCATCAAGTAAAGTCGACGCCATGATTTTTGAAGGCCGGGCAAACACCCGGCCTTTTATTTGCTTCCGGTAATCGGCGATGAAGGTATGCATTTTTCTTCGAAGCTGCGCAGGACGGGCTCTAGCAGCGTCTTCGTACCGAGCAGGGCGAAGGCGTAGGTCTAACTGCATTCGACGGGCTGGTGGCGCGGGCTTTTTTGGCGATGTCGCAAACAGGCTGCAAGCGCGGCGCCGCGCCGCCCTATAGTCTGCTCGCAATAGCATCTTGGAGTCGCGGGCAATGGCAGGGTTTCCGGAAAAGGCGAAGGTCGTCATCGTCGGGCTGGGCGGCATCGTCGGCGCATCGGTCGCCCATCACCTGATCGAGCGCGGATGGGACGATATTGTCGGCATCGACAAATCGGGCATCCCGACGGATATCGGCTCGACGGCGCACGCTTCCGACTTCTGCTACACGACCAGCCATGATTTCCTGTCGTGCTGGACGACGCTCTATTCCATCGATTTCTACGAAAAGATGGGTCACTACGCGCGGATCGGCGGCCTCGAGGTCGCCCGCGTCGGCGACGACGCCCGCATGGCGGAGATCAAGCGCAAGATCGCCTCGGCGAAGGCCTTCGGCACACGCGCCCGCCTGATCGATCCCGCCGAGATCAAGGAAAAATTCCCGCTGATCGAAGAACAGATGGTACAGGGCGGCCTGTGGGATCCCGACGCCGGCCTCGTCATCCCGCGCTCGCAGACCGTCGCCGGCAAGCTTGTCGATCAGGCGGAAGCTTCCGGCAAACTCAGGGCGTTTGCCAATACGTCGGCCAGGTCGCTCGTCATCGAGAACGGCCGCATCAAGGGCGTGGTGACCGACCGCGGCACCATCGAGGCCGACTATGTCGTGGTCTGCACCGGCATCTGGGGACGGCTGATCGCGGAAATGGCGGGCGAGGACCTGCCGGTCATGCCGATCGACCATCCGCTTACCTTCTTCGGGCCGTACACCGAGTTCGCCGGCACCGGCAAGGAGATCGGCTGGCCGCTGCTGCGCGACCAGGGCAACTCGGCTTACATGCGCGATACCGGCGACCCCAAGACCGCCGAAGGCGGGCAGATCGAATGGGGTTATTACGAAGAGACCAATCCGCGCCTTTGCCATCCGCGCGATATTCTCGAGAAAAACGAGGCGCGGCTTTCGCCGTCGCAACGCGATCTCGACATGGAACAAATCCTGGCGCCGCTCGAGCGCGCCATGGAACTGACGCCGATCCTGGGCGAGCTGGGCTACAATGAGAGCCATTCCTTCAACGGCCTATTGCAGGTGACGGCGGACGGCGGCCCCTCGATGGGCGAAAGCCAGAAGGTCAGGGGCCTATGGTATGCCGTTGCGATCTGGGTCAAGGACGGCCCCGGCATGGGCAAGCTCATCGCCGACTGGATGACGGACGGCCGCACGGCGATCGACCACCACGCCATCGACTATTCGCGTTTCTATCCGCACCAGACGAAAGAACAGTTCATCTGGGATCGCTGCACCGAAACCGCGATGAAGGTCTACAACCCGGCGGTCCATCCGCGCGAGCCCTTCTCCAAGGCTCGCAATGTCCGCCGCTCGCCCTTCTGGGAGCGCGAGAAGGAACTCGGCGGCTATTTCATGGAGCTCGGCGGCTGGGAGCGCGCCCATGGCTACGCCGCCAACGAGCATCTGCTCGAGAAATACGGCAACCGGGTGCCGGTGCGCCAAAACGAATGGGATAACCGCCACTTCTGGCGCGTCTCGAACGCCGAGCATCTCGCGATGAGCGAGGATTGCGGCATTGTCAATCTGTCGCATTTCGCCATGTACGACGTGGAAGGCCCGGACCATGTCGCGCTGATGGAATGGCTGTGCGCGGCAAAGATCGGCGGTGACGGCAATATCGGCAAGGGCATCTATACCCATTTCCTCGACGAGGAAGGCATGGTGCGCGCCGACCTGACCGTCATCCGCATGGCCGACCGCTGCCGCGTCATCGACGGCGCCGATGCCGGGCCGCGCGACTTCCAGTACATGCGCCGGACGGCAGAGGACAAAGGCTTCGACGTTAGCGTCACCGATGTGACCGAGAGATATGTGACCGTCGGCATCTGGGGTCCGAACGCGCGGGCGACATTGAGCAAGTGCGTGGAAAACCCCGACGGGCTGACGCCGGAGAATTTTCCCTTTGCCGCGATCAAGCCCGTCAGGATCGCCGGCAAGGACGTGACCGCCTTCCGCATCTCCTATGTCGGCGAGCAAGGCTGGGAACTACATATGCGCTACGAGGACGGTCTGGCTGTCTGGGACGCGCTGCGGTCGACCGGCGTGATGGCCTTTGGCGTCGAGACCTATGCAAACAGCCGCCGCATGGAGAAGAGCCTGCGCCTGCAGAATGCGGACCTGTTGACCGAATACAATCTGCTGGAAGCCGACCTTGCCCGTCCGAAAGTCAAGGAGGCCGATTTCTGCGGCAAGGCAAAGCATCTGGAATATCGCGCCCGGGTGCATCAGCCGGCCATGCTTTGCACGCTTATCATGACGGACAATACCGATTCCGATGGCGTTCTCCGCTATCCGGTCGGCACGATGCCGGTGATGGACCCGCAAACCGGTGAGACGCTCGTCGACGAGCTCGGCCGACGCTCCTTCACGACCTCGGTGGCCTATGGTCCGACCCTCGGCAAGAACATCGCGCTCGCCTACCTGCCCTGGGCGTATTGCCAGGAGGGCCGCAAGCTGAGCGTCGAATATTTCGGCGAGAAGTACCCGGTCGAAGTGGCCGCCGTCGGTTACAGGCCGCTCTACGACCCGGAGAACGTCAATCCGCGCAGCTAAACGTTGCTTGCCTGCCGATTCTCCACACAGGCAAGCCGAGCAGGACCTGAATGCAGAAGCCCGATTCATCGTCGGGTTTTTCGCTTTGTGGAGCGATGATTCTCGCTTACCGTCGCGCTGCGATTGGGGGGTGCCTTTGCGGCGGATCGGCTGGGACAGAAAAAACGATGCGCTTGTGTTTCAGCTGAACCGGAATATCCCGGTTCGCGTCAGCTGGACCTTCGCAATTCCCATTGTGCTGCCCTTCCTGAACGAGTGGGCGAGCCGACCCAAGGATGCACTGATCCATACCTCTATCTTTGCAGCGCTTCTGTTTGCGTCGATATTTCTGCACGAACTGGCACACGCCTGGATCGGACGCCGACAAGGCGTCGCCACCGACAGGATAGAATTATATCTCTTCGGCGGGCTCACGCGTTTCAAACGCGCCGCAGCGCCATCGCCTGCCTGGGCGCGGATTGCGATAGCGGGTCCCCTGGCGAACGTCGCGCTCGCCGCGTTTTTCGATGCGGCCTATTATCTGGTTTTTGGAGAACTCATCCCAGTTGCGCCCGAAAGGCCATTCGGGTGGCTGCCGTCAAGGTCGGCCGGTCCTCTGGAATGGACGCTTTGGATTGGCGCATTATTGAACATGTCACTTATCATTCTCAACATCCTGCCCGCCTACGATCTGGATGGCGGCGTGATTGCAAGACATTTGTTCCTGAGACGCTTCGGCGTCCGCCGGGCCGCGCAGATCGTCGGCATGTGCGGCATCGTACTTTCAATTCTGCGTTTTGCGATCATCTTGCCTGCCGCGGTTGCAGGTATTCTGTTGTGGCTTCCGCCGTCATTCAAGCCGAACTGGAGGGCAGCGCGCGGAGTCGGTGCTAGAAAACCGAAGCCGGACCCATTCTCCGAGACGGATGTCGAGAAGGCCGTGGAGTGGCGGGGACGGGGCGGGCACCGCATCTACAAATGAAATTCGCT
This sequence comes from Mesorhizobium sp. M0954, assembly GCF_040319155.1. Classification (NCBI taxonomy): domain Bacteria; kingdom Pseudomonadati; phylum Pseudomonadota; class Alphaproteobacteria; order Hyphomicrobiales; family Phyllobacteriaceae; genus Mesorhizobium; species Mesorhizobium sp. M0954. The sequence continues at coordinate 32,501 of NZ_JAMYNR010000009.1, forward strand.
TTCCGGCGGTTCGCAAGAATGTGACCGGATGAGCCCGGCTCTTCACCGGGCTTTTCTCTTTGTCGATCGGCGATTTTCGCTTACCGTGCGGCATGTCTGGTTTTGCCCGTGCAAGACATCTCGTCTCGGGTGCCGCCGCGCTGGCGTCGGTGCTATGGCTGACTGCAAACTCCCGCGCCGCCGAGCCGGTCGACGTCGAACTGGTGCTGGCAGTCGACGTTTCGCTGTCCATGTCGCCGGACGAGCTCGAAATCCAGCGTCATGGCTACGCGGCGGCGCTGACGCATGACTATGTCCTGCAGGCAATCGGCGAAGGCGCTCATGGCAAGATTGCCGTCACCTATGTCGAATGGGCTGGCGCGACCTGGCAGCAGGTCGTGGTGCCGTGGACGGTGATCGCCAATCGTGCCGACGCCGAGCGGCTGGCAGCGCAGCTTTCCGCTCATCCGCCGGCCAGTGCCAGGCGCACCTCGATCTCCGGCGCGCTGGAATTCGCCAGCGATCTCTTTGCTGAAAGCGGCTTCCAGGGCGTCAAGCGGGTGATCGACATTTCGGGTGACGGCCCCAACAACCAGGGCGCACCTGTCGATATCACCCGCGACGCCGTGATCAAGCAAGGCATCACCGTCAACGGCCTGCCGCTGATGACCAGGGGCGGGTTCAGCAGCGCTTACGATGTCAACAATCTCGACCGCTACTACAGCGACTGCGTCATCGGCGGGCCGGGCTCCTTCATGATCCCGGTCAATGACTGGACGCAGTTTCCGGAGGCCATCCGTCGCAAGCTGGTGCTGGAGCTTGCCGGTCCGGCCTCGCCGCAGCGAGCGGCGGAAGAGGCGGCGCATCCGCCATTGGTGCTGGCACAGGACATCCCCGTCACCGACTGCCTAGTCGGCGAAAAAATGTGGCGCGACCGCAGCTGGATGTACGACAGCCGCTGATGGCGGAGTTTGCTGTCGATGGTGACATACCGCAGTGCAGCATCTGCTTCATTGACAAGCCTGCGGGCGTCTGTGACACAATTCCGCATCCGAACACATTAAAGGGGAACCGACATGAACAGGATTGGAATTCTTGCCGCAAGCTTGACGCTTGCCGTCGGATTGTCCGCGCCGGCGATGGCCGCCACATCGGTCAGCATCGGCATCAGTGGGTGGACCGGCTTTGCGCCGCTGACGCTCGCCAAGCAGGCCGGCATCTTCGAAAAGCACGGCCTCGACGTCACCTTGAAGAAGGTGCCGCAAGCCAGCCGGCCGCTCGCCATCGCCAGCGGCGACCTGCAATGCGCCGCCACCACGGTCGAGACCTGGCTGGTCTGGAACGCCAATGGCGTGACGACCAAGCAAATATTCCAGCTCGACAAATCCTACGGCGCCGACGGCATCGTCGCCCGCAACGACATCAAGACCGTCGCCGATCTCAAAGGTAAGTCGGTCGCGTCTTCGGCGCCGGGCACCTCGCCCTATTTCATGCTGGCCTGGGTGCTCAACAAGAACGGCATGTCGACCAAGGACGTGACGGTCGTCAACCTGGAGCCGGATGCGGCGGCGCAGGCGTTTCTCGCCGGCCAGAACGATGCGGCGGTCACCTATGAGCCGTTCATCTCGGCGGTGCGCGAAAAGTCCGACCAGGGCCATATCCTTGTCACCACTCTCGACTATCCGATGGTGCTCGATACGGTCGGCTGCACGCCGGAGTTCCTCAAGGCCAATCCGGATGCGGGCAAGGCGCTTGCCGACAGCTATTTCGAGGCACTCGACCTGATCAAGAGCGATCCGGCGAAATCCTATGAGACGATGGGTGCCGACGTGAAGCAGTCGGCCAAGGAATTCGAAGAGTCGGCCAAATACCTGAAATGGGCCGACAAGGCTGAAAACAAGCAGTTCTTCACCAAGGAATTCCAGGACTTTTCCAAGACCGCTGGCGAGCTTCTGCTGCAGATGGGTTTGATCAAGGAAGCGCCTGACGTCTCGACGTTGGCCGACACCAGCGCCGTCGCCGACTAACCGCCAGGATTGTCGCCCGGCGGCGGCGCGTGCGCCGCCGCTTTTTCATTCAGATCAGAGGACGGTCGAAGATGCCGCGCCCCTTGCATCCGGTCTCGCCGGGCATTCGAACCGTGCTCGGCATTTCGTTCTTCGTGCTGTTCGTGGCGTTCTGGGCATGGATCACGCTTGGCGGCCACGTCAATCGCATTTTCCTTGCCGATCCGCTGTCGATGGTGAGAGACGGCTGGCGGCTGCTGGTCGAGGACCGCTTCTGGCTCGACATCCTTATCACCATCTGGCGCGTCTTCGGCGGGTTCCTGATGGCGGCCATCGTTGCCGTGCCGCTCGGCATCTTGATGGGTGCCTGGAAGCCCGTGGAGGCGTTCCTGGAGCCGTTCGTCTCCTTCGCCCGCTATCTGCCGGCATCGGCCTTCATCCCGCTGCTCATCCTGTGGGCGGGCGTTGGCGAGCTCGAAAAACTGCTGGTGATCTTCGTCGGCTCGGTGTTCCAGATCATCCTGATCATCGCGGTCAAGGTCGGCGGCACACGGCGCGACCTAGTCGAGGCGGCCTACACGCTTGGCTCGTCCGACAACGGCATCGTGCGGCGCGTGATCATGCCGGCCAATGCGCCGGAGATTGCCGAGACCCTGCGGCTGGTGCTCGGCTGGGCCTGGACCTATGTCATCGTCGCCGAGCTGATCGGCTCGTCGTCGGGCATCGGCTACATGATCATCAACAGCCAGTCGCGGCTGGCGACAGGGCAGATCATCTTCGGCATCATCGTCATCGGCCTGATCGGGTTGTTGTCCGATTTCGCCTTCAAGGCGCTCAACCGTTGGCTGTTTCCATGGAGCCTGGCGTGAGCAAGCTGCTCATCGAAGGCGTCTCGCGCACCTTCGCCGGTGTCGGCGGTGGACAGCCGGTCAAGGCGCTGATGCCGATCGATCTGGCGGTCGCCGCCAACGACTTCATCACCATCCTGGGGCCATCCGGCTGTGGAAAGTCGACGCTGCTCAGGATCGTCGCCGGCCTCGAAGCGCCGAGTGGGGGACGTGTTCTGCTCGACGGCAGGGTGGTGGACCGGCCCGGTCCAGACCGCGGCATGGTTTTCCAGTCCTATACGCTGTTTCCGTGGCTGACGGTCGCCGAGAACATCGCCTTCGGCCTGCGCGAACGTGGAATGGCCGAGCACGAGCGCAGCGAGATCGTCGCTTCTTACGTCGATCTCGTCGGGCTGAGAGGTTTTGAAAACCATTGGCCGAAGCAGCTTTCCGGCGGCATGCAGCAGCGCACCGCGATTGCCCGGGCACTGGCCAACGATCCGGAGATCCTGCTGCTCGACGAGCCGTTCGGCGCGCTCGACAACCAGACCCGCGGGCTGATGCAGGAACTGCTTCTCGGCATCTGGGAGCGCCGGCAAAAAACGGTGCTGTTCGTCACCCACGACATCGAGGAGGCGATCTTCATGGCGTCGCGCGTGGTCGTGATGACGGCACGGCCAGGCCGCATCAAATCGGACGTTGCCGTCGACCTGCCGCATCCGCGCCACTACACGCTGAAGACCAGCCCGGAGTTTTCGGCACTGAAGGCGCGGCTGACGGAAGATATCCGCGTCGAGGCGATGCGCACGGCGCAGGTATAGTCGCCGCAACCTACACTCGACCGCGACCGGAAAAGATGCTCGGTTCGCTCAACAGGCGCTTTAGGCGTGGAAGGTCGCGCGTAGGGGGCGTCCAGTACCGCCATGAACGCGGCCCATTTTTCTGCATCGAGGCGGAAGCTGTGCGGGTCGGCCGGTTTTTCGGATAGGCTCGAACTCGTGGTCATGGGACATCTCTCGATGCGAAATATCACACTTCGCCGGTCCTCTGCTGATTTGCCAGATCAAGCCGCCAGAAGCTGCTTGCGATCGACGCGTTCCTGTTGCGGCGAGCGGGCGTACAACTCGCGATAGCATTTGGAGAAATGCGAGGCGGAAACAAAGCCGCAGGCGACCGCCACTTCGACCACCGGCAACGACGACTGGATCAGCAGGTGCCGGGCGCGGTCGAGGCGGATCTCCAGATAGTAACGGGCAGGGGAGCGCCCCATCTCGGTGCGGAACAGGCGCTCAATCTGCCGGCGCGACAGGTCGACATGATCAGCGACCTCGATCAGCGAGAGCGGCTCGGAGAGATTGGCTTCCATCAGCTCGATAATGGCCAGAACCTTGGAATTCTGCACGCCAAGGCGGGCGCGCAGCGGCAGGCGCTGGCGGTCGGTCGGGCTGCGCACGCGATCAGTCAGCACCTGCTCGCAGACGCGGTTGACGAGGCTTTCGTCGAAATCGTCGCCGATCAGCTTCAGCATCATATCGAGCGCGGCGGTGCCGCCGGCGCAGGTGTAGATGTTCTGGTCGATCTCGAAGAGGTCGGCGAAGACATTGGCCTTGGGGAACGCCTCGGAAAAGCCCGGCAGGTTCTCCCAATGGATGGCGCAGCGCTTGTTGGACAGCAGGCCTGCGGCGGCCAGGATATGCGCGCCAGTGCACAGGCCGCCGACGGCAACGCCGCGATTGTACTCCTCGCGCAACCAGGCAAAGGCCGATTTGTTCTGGTAGCGCTCGACATTGATGCCGCTGCAGACGATGGCCATGTTCGGCCGGTCCGGTCCGGACATTTTCTTGCGCTCTTCCTCTAGCGAGGTGTTGACGGCGCATTCGACGCCGTTCGAGGCGCGCACCGGCTTGCCGTCGATGCTGGCGAGCCGCCAGCGATAGGCTTCATAGCCGAGCATGCGGTTGGCCGAACGCAACGGGTCGAGCGCCGTCGCGAAGGCGATCATGGTGAAATCGGGGACCAGGAAGAATACGAACGATCGCCGGATCGGGTGCTTTACGACATTCACGGGTAGATCCTCACGCTGCAATGGCGCGAACAGGATGTCGCGATTAGCACAGCGACATCAGGAAAGACGTTTCCTGTCAATTGGCTAGATGGCAACGGAGCGACTTTATTTGCGACACGGGTCGCAAATGGGCGATCGCTATGCGGCGAAGGACGCGACATGCCGCCGGATCGACCAACCGAGCCTACGCAGTCTGCGCACACGAAAACGCCGCCTCGGCAAAACCGAAGCGGCGCTGGATCGACTTCGAAGCAGCGCTAGGCTGCTTCCGCCGGGATTGCCGCGTCTCAGGCGACGAAGCCGAGGCGCGCGGCAGCCATGGCACCGGTCTGGCCAGGCATGGTGTTGGCCAGGCGCTGGCGCTCGAGTGCGGTCGTCAGGTTCATTTCGCGACGGGCAAAGAGGCGGGCAAAAAGCTTCATGATCATCTCCATTCGGTTGCTCAGACGGGTCGCCTTCGCTTGATGGAGTGGGGCAGCTCGTTTGTTGATGATGATATAGGCTTACGTGAGGGGAAACTAAATCGCAAAAGCGAAGCACTTGATATGAAAAGCGACACGGAATGCGACAAATTTGGGCATTCTGCCCAGGATTTTCGATTATTTACAATGCGTTGATTGCCAGTGCGGGCTGCTATGCGACTTGCTCATATGCGGCATGCGACGGCGACATGGCTCGGGAAAATCATTGGAGTACAAACAAAAAAGCCTGCCGGGCTGATCTGCGCGGCAGGCCTTCAGCTGTTGATACACACGGTTTACTTTGCTCCAGCCCACGATCCCACACCATGGCGAGTGCCGGCCTTGGCATCGGCAGCTTCGGGCCAGCCGATATCCTTCTGCAGTTCAATCGGCAGCGCGCGGATGGCGCGTTCCGTCTGGTAGCGGGCACGGGCCTCGCTGAACTCGGTCGCGATCCGACCGATGGATGACAGGATAGACATCTCATTCTCCTTCGCGTTGGGCCGGGTCGTCCCGGCGCTTGCAGCGTCAGGCGGTACACCGGCTTTGTTTCAGCTTCATTTCGTGTCGATTGCAGGTCCGTGTCATGGTTGTTTCGGGACCACTTCGATGCGTCCTGCCTCCGACCGAGTTGACTATCCTCCCAAACTGATGTTCAATCAAACGAAATGGAATGATGGTTTGCATCAGAAAAATTGAAGGCCGCTTGCCATGAACGCCCCACTCAATCATCCGCTGCCGCTGCTCGATCTCGATGTTCTGCGCACTTTCGTCGCAATCGCCGAGACCGGCAGCTTCACCACTGCGGCCAATGCGGTCTTCCGCACGCCGTCGGCCGTCTCGATGCAGATCAAGAAGCTGGAGGACATTCTCGGCCGCTCGGTGTTCGCGCGCGACGCCCGTTCGGTGACGCTGACCACCGATGGCGAGATGCTGCTCGGCTATGCGCGCCGGCTGCTGTCGATCAATCGCGAGGTGGTGTCGAAGTTCATCATTCCAGACATTGTCGGGGTGGTGCGGCTCGGCTCGCCGGACGATTACGGCGAACGTGTGCTGCCGCATGTGCTGAAGCGGTTCGCACAATCGCATCCATCGATCGCGGTCGACGTCACCATCGACCAGAGCGTCAATCTGCGCCGGCGCATGGACGACCGGGCGCTCGACATCACGCTGCTCACCAACTCCTACAAGACCAGCGCGATCGGCGCCGAAGTGCTGCTCACCGAGCCGATCGTCTGGGCCGGTGCCAAGGGCGGTTGCGCGCATCTGCGCGAGCCGCTGCCGGTCTCATTGTGGGAAGAGGGCTGTGCCTGGCGGGCAGGGGCATTGGAGGCGCTTGGCCGCGAGGGCCGCAACTACCGTATCGCCTATATGAGCGCACACACGGCCGGCCAGCGCGCCGCGATCATGGCGGATCTTGCAGTCGCGCCGCTGCCGAAATCGTTCCTCGGCAGCGATATGGTCGAGCTGTGCCCGAAGGACGGCATGCCTGACATCGGCACCTACAATCTGGCCATGGTGGTGACGCCGGACGCCAGCGCTCCAGTGAAGGCAGTCGCCGACCATATCCGCGCGACGTTTGAGATGTTCAGGGAAACTGGGAAGTTCTGAGCCAAACTACGACCTGAGCGGCGCAACCAGATTGCGAGGCGTTCCGTCGCGGTCTGCCCTTTGCAGCGACAACTCTCCTGCCTTGGCATGATAACTGTCAGTTTCGTTGGTCAAGAAGGCCACTATGCTGTCCCGCGCGCGACGCGCCTCCGGCATGTCGATCAACGGCCAGACATGGAACATGCCTTGCTCGTGGACGACCTCAATTTCGACGCCGGCCGCGCGTGCCTTTTCCGCGAAAATCAGATTGTCGGGGGTGAGCAGATCGCGTGAACCGGTCAGCAGCAGCGTTTTGGGCAGCACCGACAGGTCGCCGTAAACCGGGCTGATGCGCCAGTCGGTGGGATCGATGCCGGCGCTGTAAAGCCGGATCGCCTCGCGGCCGCCGGCAATGCCCAGCCACGGATCGTTGCGTTCGGCCTCATACATTTCTGGGTTGGCGAGCGACACGTCGAGACCGGGCGAAATCAGCACGTGGCGTGATGGCAAGGGCAGGCCGTCTTGCGCAGCCATCATGGTCAGCACGACGGCCATGTTTCCGCCGGCGGAATCGCCCATGAAGATGATATCATTCGCCCTGGTTTCGCCGAACATCTGGCGGTAGACGGCGCAGACCATGCCGAACATGGCGTGAAAATCGTGTTCGGGAGCAATGGGATAGATCGGCACGGTGATACCGAACCCGAGGCGGTCGGCCATGTCGGCGATCAGCCGCCAATGATAGGGTGTGATTTCAAAGACGTAAGCGCCGCCGTGCAGGTAGAGAATCCGCCTCCGCTCACCAGCCTGGGGAGCGATCTCGTAGACGGGAAAGCCGTTGATCGTGCGGGTTGTGATCTCCAGGCGTGACCACAGCGACGCAGGCGGCTGATGGTTTTCCGTCCTGCGCGCATAGGCGATCCAGCGCTGCAGGTTCTCGGGGCTGGAAAACGCCTTCTTGCGGCTGTACCTGAGGACGAACGACACGACGTGGCTTTTGAGACTGGGCATGCAGATACACGGACTTCGGCTGAGCCGACTAAGAGAACCCCCGACTATTTCGAAGATTGTGTCGCCACCAAGAAAGTCAAGATTGATGCAATCTCAACACGGTCGTTTGATCCCAGCTGTCGACAAAGCGTCCGGCCATGAAGTCTCTGGCCTACCGGTGCAGCTCAACGCCGCGGCAGCAACGCGGCGCGCAGCCAATTGTTGGGTGCAGCCGGAGCCGCATTGCGGCTCCGGCGAATACCGAGCAGCTTGCATTTGTCGATGAATTTCATCCGCGCTGCGTGCCCCATCCGACCGAAAGCTGCCTTTCGCTCGAACGCGGCGACACCGGCCAGCCAATGTCCTTTTGGATCTCAGGCGGCAAGCTGTTGAGGATGCGCAGCGACTTGCGCGCTTCGCGTGTTTTCTTGAAGGCCGCACCATAGCGGCCGAAGCTTTCGAACATCGACATCTTGATCTCCTTGGAGCGTTGCGGTGGCCGAAAACTGTTTCCGCCGGCCGTTCGATGCCGGTTAAATGCTCCGCCTATGTATCTGGCGGATTTCACGAAAACGCGATTTCGTTTCCAGATCGGCGCGATCTGGAAACATTTGCATACAAATGAAAATGGAAGTTCTGACAGCCTGGCGGAGGCGAGTCATCCCCGCCCGCGCCGCGCGGCATGGCCTTCGCGCGAACGCCGCCGCGGGGCAGCGTCGCCGGCAATGCCGTCTTCGCTCACCGTCTTGCGCGGCGGCAGTTTCACCGCCGCCGACAGCTTGGGAAACGGGTCGATCTTGTTCGGGAGCGCCATGGCATAAACGAAATGTTCCTGGAATTTCGGCTCCAGCGCCGTCTCGATCTTCTCGATCTTGCTAACGGTTTCCTCGATCTCGCGGCGATAGCCACGGTTCAACAGCGCCATGCGGGCGCCGGCGCCGGCCGCATTGCCAACGGCCGAGACCTTGTCGAGGTCGCAATCCGGAATCAGGCCCAGCACCATTGCGTATTTCGGGTCGATGAACGAGCCGAATGCGCCGGCGAAGTGGATGCGGTCGACATGATCGGTGTGCTGTTTTTCCATCAAAAGCTTGGTGCCGGCATAAAGGGCGGCCTTGGCAAGCTGGATAGCGCGCACATCAGTCTGGGTGATGGTGATCTTGGGCTCGCCTTCCTTCAGCACATAGGAGAAGGTGCGGCCATTGGCGACGACGCGGGGCGAGTGGCCGCTCAGCGATCCATCGACGACGCCGTCCTCGGAGATGATGCCGGCGAGATACATCTCGGCGACCACCTCGATGATGCCGGAGCCGCAAATACCGGTGACGCCGGTCGCCTGCACACTGTCGAGGAAGCCCGGCTCGTCGGACCAGAGTTCCGAGCCGATGACGCGGTATTTCGGTTCCAGCGTTTCAGGATCGATGCGGACGCGCTCGATGGCACCCGGTGCGGCGCGCTGGCCACCGGAGATTTCCGCACCTTCGAAGGCCGGGCCAGTTGGCGATGAGGCCGCCACGACCCGCTGGCGATTGCCGAGCACGATCTCGGCATTGGTGCCGACATCGACGATCAGCATCATCTCGTCCTGGCGGTGCGGCCCTTCCGACAGCGTCACTGCGGCAGCGTCCGCGCCGACATGGCCGGCAATGCAAGGAAGCATATAGAGCCTGGCGCCCTGGTTGAGCTTCAAACCGATATCCGATGCCTTGATGTGCACGGCGCCGGAGACGGCTAGCGCGAAGGGGGCGCCGCCGAGCTCGGTCGGATCGATGCCGAGGAACAGATGATGCATGATCGGATTGCCGACGAACACGGAATCCAGGATGTCGTTGCGTTGGACGTTGCCTTCGGTGCAGACCTTCTCCACAAGCCCCGAAATGGCCTCGCGCACGGCGACCGTCATGCCTTCGCGGCCGTCCGGGTTCATCATCACGTACGAGACACGGCTCATCAGATCCTCGCCGAAGCGGATCTGCGGATTGGATGTGCCCGACGAGGCGGCGACGCGGCCCGACAGCAACGACACCAGATGCATGGCGATCGTGGTCGAGCCGATATCGCAGGCAAGTCCGTACGCCTCGTTCTTGAGGCCGGGCCACAAAGCGATGACCCGTGCGGTCTCGCTGTCGGTGTCCTTGTGGATGGCGGCGGTCGCGGTCCAGTTGCCTTTGCGCAAAATGCCTTGCACCTGCGGCAACAGATGGAAATCGAAATCGAGGCTCTTGAGGCCCCAGTCCTTCATCAGCGCGATCTTCAGACGGTCGAGGTCGCCGAGCGGCTTGTGCATGTCGGGTTCTTCGATCTCGACATAGCACATGCGGATTGCCGCATCGCGGGCGATGACCCTGGTGTCGGCGTCCTTGCGGATGGTCTGCGCGTTGATGACGGTGTCCTGCGGCACGTCGACGACGAGATCGCCGAGAATCTGCGCCGAGCAGGACAGCCGGCGGCGCTCGGGCAGGCCGCGTACGCGTTCGTAGCGCTCTTCCTTAGCGCCCTTGGGCGAGAGGTGATCGTTGGAGGAAACGATCTTGTGCTTGGCGAAATTGCCTTCCTGCACCTCGATCTGGCAACGCCCGCAAGTGGCACGCCCGCCGCACACGCTCTCGACATAGACACCGAGCTGGCGCGCGGCGTCCAGAACCGGCGTGCCGACCGGAAACCGCCCGCGCTTGCCCGACGGCATGAACAGCACGAGCGGATCGGTGATGTTGACGGGAGAGTTCATACGTTCCAGACTTTACTTTCTACGCAGCTCGGGTCTTGGCTACGGCAGCGATGCCGCTATGTCTCGGTTCCTCCCCAGTCCTAGGCCCCATATCGTGTCGGCCAAGACCTGGCTCAACCCCGGGCCATACGCGCTTCGCGGCCGCCGCGCCTGCGTCCGCCATTGCCATTGCCATCGCCCGGCGCGTTGACCTGCGTCCGGGCGGCAACGGCCTGGCCGCCTTCAGCAGGCTTGTAGTCCTTGTAGGTCCTGATCCAGTTGGTGCAGTTCTCGTCGGTGCCGTTCAGCACGTTGGCGCCACGCACCGCTTCCATTTCCTGCGGCCGCACCGGGTTCATGATCGCCGAGGTCATGCCGGCGCCGATCACCATCGGGATGAAGGCGGCGTTGATGCCATGACGGTGCGGCAGGCCGAACGAGATGTTGGAGAGGCCGCAGGTGGTGTTGACCTTGAGCTCCTCGCGCAGCCGGCGTAGCAGGGCAAATACCTGGCGGCCGGCATCGCCCAGCGCGCCGATCGGCATGACCAGCGGGTCGACGACCACATCATGCGCCGGAATGCCGAAGTCGGCACAGCGCTGAACGATCTTCTTGGCGACGGCGAAGCGCACATCGGGGTCCATCGAAATACCGGTCTCGTCGTTGGAAATGGCCACGACAGGAACGTTGTATTTCTTGATCAACGGCAGGATGGCTTCGAGCTTTTCCTCCTCGCCGGTGACGGAATTGACCAGCGGCCGGCCCTTGGCGACCTTCAGCGCCGCTTCGATTGCCGCAGTCACGGAGGAGTCGATCGACAACGGCAGGTCGACCAGGCCTTGCACGATCTCCAGCGTCTGCACCAGCAGCGCCGGCTCGGTGGCGTTGGGATCGACTGCAGTGACGCCGGCATTGACGTCGAGCATGGTGGCCCCACAGGCGGCCTGCTCCAGCGCATCCTTGATGACGGTCTCAAAATTGCCGGCGATCATTTCGGCGGCCAGCTTTTTGCGGCCGGTCGGATTGATGCGCTCGCCGATCACGCAGAAGGGCTGATCGAAGCCGATGATGATTTCTCGTGTCGCCGAGGCGACGATGGTGCGGGTCATGAAATCTCTCCATCGTGATATAAAGAGTTCTTTATATCGTTATCTGTTTCTGATCAAGCGAATGCTGACGATTCGCGCTGTCAATGCGCGGTCTTGACCATGTCGACCTGGGTTTCGGTGAGGTCGTCATGCAGTATGTGGTCGAGCCGGTCGGCAACGAGCTGGTCGTCGCGGCGGATTTCGCGTTTCCACGGCCGGCGACCCTTCAGCACGCCAGATTCGTCGACGATCTCAGCGACGTATTCTTCCTGGCGATAGGCCATCACATGGACGCCGGACACACCGGGAATTTCCTTCACCTCATTGATGATGTCGATGCAGAGCTGCTTGCCTTCCTTCTTCTGATCCTGAGCGCCTTCCAGGCGCTTGACGATCTGATCGGGAATGTGAATGCCCGGTACGTTGGAGCGGATCCATTTGGCCGTCTTGGCCGAGGCCAGCGGCCCGACGCCGCACAGGATGAAACATTTCTCGGTATAGCCGAGATCGCGGACCTTCTGCATGTAGGTGCGGAACATCGGTACGTCGAAGCAGTACTGGCTCTGCACGAACTGTGCCCCGGCGGCGATCTTCTTGCCCAGCCGATAGGGCCGGAAATCGATCGGCGGCGCAAACGGGTTGATCGCCGCGCCAAGGAAAAGCTGCGGCGGGGTCGTGAGTTTGCGGCCGGACAGGAATTTGCCGTTATCGCGCATAACGCGGCAGGTTTCGAGCAGCGACATGCAGTCGAGATCGAACACCGGCTTGGCGCCGGGCTGGTCGCCGGCCTGCACGCCGTCGCCGGTCAGGCACAGCATGTTGGCGACGCCCATCGCAGCACCCCCAAGCACGTCGCCCTGGATGGCGATGCGGTTCCGGTCGCGGCAGGCGATCTGCATGATCGGGGCATAGCCCATGCGGGTCAGCAGCGCGCAGATGCCGACCGACGACATGTGGCAGTTGGCGCCGGAAGCGTCGACGGCATTGATGGCGTCGACCCAGCCGTCGAAAATCCTGGCGCGGTTGTAGACGTCTTCCGGATCGGCGCTGTCGGGCGGATTGAGCTCGGTCGTCACTGCGAACTCGCCGCGCCTGAGGACGCGTTCCAGCCGGCCACGCGAGGTGTGGCCGGGCAGGGGATCGAGCGGCAAATGGATGCCGGCCGGATTCTCGTCTGGCTGACGGCCGATCATGCCGATGCTCCGGTCTTCGTAGTATTCCGGGCCGCATTGCGGGCGGCCGCGGCCTGCGCGGTGACCCGCAGCCAGGCGGAAGTTTCGCGCAAGGACTGATCCACCGGCTTCTGCACTTCCAAAATCTTGTCGCCATGCACCATGTTCCGCGAGCCTTCCCAGGCTTTGACCCAGACGCAAGGCATGTCAGGCTCGACCTCGCAATTGCCGTTGGCGCGGACACCGCCGCAAGGGCCGTTGCGCAATTGCTTGGGGCAGTTCATTGGGCACGACATGCCGGTCGAGGAAAGGATGCACTGGCCGCACATGCGGCAGTCGAACATGAATCCCTTGACGCGCTTTTCGACGAATTTCACAGGCCCTTCGACACGGCTGTAGCCGATGCCCTTCCACAGCGGATGGAGGAGCAGGAACATGTCGGCGAATTTGCCGTAGAACCATTCGAGCAGCCGCGAATGCCGCACAGACCAAAGGCGCACCGCGAAAGAGCGCTGCACACGCCGCTGCGGCGACACGTCGGCCGGCTTGTAGTCGGATTTCGGCGCCGCCTTCTTGACGATGGTCGCCTGGGTCACGCCGGCTTGAGCCGTCGTCGCCGGCATTGATTGGGGATCAGACATTCTCTTTGCCCCCCGCCTTGACCAGAGCGACCAGCCGCTCACGGTCGTATTTCGCATCAAGTTCCTGAAGAGCCTTCTCGGCCTCGGCTTCAAGATCGTCACTGACCGGGAGGGGTTCTGCCTTGTGCCATTCGGCAAGATAGTCGTCGGTGCCGCCAGCGCCGGTGCGCATGGCGCACATGTCGATCGCCTCGGTGAAGCGCAGCGGCAGTTCGCGCTTGGCGTTCTGCCGGCCCTTCTTGACGATGACCTGGGCGGGGATGTCGCGCCAGTAGACGACGATCAGATCGGCCATAATTTCCTGCTCCTGCAGAGCGCCGTGCGTCCAATCGGACGCACAAACGATGCTCTACCATTTAACTCCGCTGCATCGTGCTCTCCGAAGATCGATTCCGATCTTTTGGCCAATGCAGTGGTTTCGAGCATTGCCGGAAGCGCTGTTGGGCTGCTTGTTATGGGACGACGCGGGGGCCTTCAAAAGCGACGCAATCGACGGCCGCGGTTGAAAGCGGAGTTTCTTCCAGCACTGGTCAGCCGGCGCGGCCATCGTAGCTGCCGACCAGCTTCCTGTGGAAGCGCACGTAACCTCGTTCGGTCGTGCGTAAATGCTCCGCGACGATGTCATGGAAGCGCGGCAGGCGGTGGAAGGGAACGGCCGGATAGGAATGGTGCTCGGAATGGTACGGCATATTCCAAGCCACGAAGCGCACCAGCCTTGTGGTGAAGGTGGTGCGGGTGTTCTCGAGCATGTTGGCGACATGTGGGCACAACGCGTGCTCGGCCAGCAGGTAGGCACGCAAAAACGGCTGTCCGACCAGCACCGGCACGATCCAGACCCACAACAGCAGCGCCGACTGCGCGGCGAGCGATGCGGCCAGCAATGCCGCATAGCCGATCAGGAACTGCCGTGCTTCGGCAACCACCTTGCCGCGGCGCTTTTCCGGCACAAAGCCGTCGCGGTTGCGGCCCGCCGCATTGGTTGCGATCACACGGCCCATGGCGATCCAATAGGGGCCGCCTGACAGATAGCGCAGATATTGGCTGATGGTCTCCGGCTTCGGGGCCATCAGTTCGGGGTCGTTGTCCGGGTCGTGCGTATGGCGGTGATGGGCGAAATGGAAATAGCGGAACCATGCCGGCGGCAGCAGGATAAGGAAGCCGGCCACGGCGGCGATGGTGCGATTGAGCCGCGCCGTTCTGAACGCAGTTTCATGGATGGTCTCGTGCAACGGCGTGAAGAAGAAGACGATCAGGATTCCCTGCGGCAAGACGAGCGCGGGCCAGAACGGGATGCGAGCGGCGATCAGCGCGCCTAGCAGGATAACCAGCCCGGCATGGACCGCCAGCCGGACAATGCCTGGCCGGTCAACCCTGGCGGTGAGGTCGCGACGGTCCTCGACCGAAAGGCCGGCAATGATGGTGCGGTGGTCGATGTCGCTCATGATGCAATGTTAGTGGCGGGTGGCTGTCCGGTAAATCGGCGCGTCACCAGACGCCGTTCCTTATCCCCGTCCAGAGATAAAACCATATCGTCGGATGATACCATTGTGTCGAAGGTAGGCCGGGATCCACCGTGCCGAGCTTGCCGGCCAGCGCATCCCTGACCGCTTCGACGCAGATGTCGCGCGAGAAGGCCGCCTGCCGCAACGCGTAGCTCGAAACTGTGTCGCCGGGCTGCGGTTTGCCACGCGTCTGCCGCAGCACGCCGCCAGTGTCGACGCCGGCGTCGACCAGATGCACGGTGGTGCCGAAGTTCTCCGCATCGCCTGAAGCCAGCGCCCAGTAACCGCCGTTCATGCCACGATATTTCGGGGCGATGCCGGCATGGTAGTTGAGGACCGGGCAAGGGATTTTCGCCAGCGTCTGCCGCGACAGCAAGCGGCAGCCGGCGAGCAGCACCACACCCGGCTGGATTTCCGCAATCGCCTGCAGGCACTCCGGCGCGTTGGCCGACGAGACATAAATGATCTTTTGCCCAGGCTTCGGTTCGGTTTGCAGCTTCTGCCCGGCGGCAAGCCGTGCTGCGTGGCCGGCGAAGAAGCGCTTGCCGAGGCGCGTCAGCACCATCGTGCCGAGTTGACCGATGGCCGAGGTCCAGCCTTGCCGCCGCGCCCGCGCGAGGAGCAATTGCTTTTTGGATTCAGGAGCTTCGAGGATGACGCTGACCGGGCCGAGTTGATCGGCGAGGGCGTTGACGATCGCCCAGATATGCGGGCCGCCTTCGGTGACGACGACGATCGGCCGTTGGTTTGTTTTCGACAGTGCCATGCTCTGCGACTCCCCGCAAAGAACCTGTTCTTTGCGCGCGAATGCTAGGCTGACCGGGTTAACCCCTGGTGATCGGGCTCAGCGCTTGAATTCGAGGATATCGAGCTTCGATTCGTAATAGGGCGCCGGGAACTCGATGCGCCATTCACTGGCGCTGTTGCGGAAGGCATAGCCGACCTGATCGCTTTCCGGGCCGCTGCCGTAGGGCTTTGCCGGATCGTCGTTGACGTGGAAGGAACCGAGATAGATCGCGCGTTTCTCGCCATCGTCGAAGAAGCGGCCCTTCGTGCGTTGCGAGCCGGTGATCTTTTCCAGTCTCCAGCCAGAACCGTCGTCGCTCACCTCGCATTTGAACCAGCCATAGATGACGAGCGGGCTCAATCCGCCGGCCTTGATGGTGCGGCATTGCCATTTGCCGGTCAGGTCCCTGTCAGAGAAGGGAACCAGCGGCTTTGCCAGCAAAGCGTCGAGCTGCTTGACCTCGGCGGGATCGCCGGCCTTCGCCTCGTCAAGCGCTGCCTTGCGCGTCTCGCCATATTTGTTGAGCCGCGCCTTGTCGGCAGCCGTTATCAGCGTCTGCACCTCGCCATCGGCGAACGCGGGCATGGTCAAGCAGAGGACAGTTGCTGCGGCAAACATGAGGCGAGCGATCATCGGTGGCGTTTCCTTTTTGATGGCTGGAGCAGGCTGTTTTCTTGTCTGGCGCATACCTTAATGTTTCGCCGCGTTCTGTCATCCGTGCCTGAGCATCGACAGCAGAAACGAGGTGGAAAGAATGCGGATCTTGCTGACGGGATCGTCCGGTTGGCTGGGCAGCGCCTTGGCGCCGCGCCTGCGGGCTCTTGGCCATGACGTCACCGGCCTCGATCCCGTTCCGTCTTCGGAAACGCCGATCGTCGGCTCAGTGGCCGATCGCGACCTGGTCATGAGGGCGGTCGAGGGGAACCGCGTCGAGGCCATCATCCATAGCGGCGCGCTGCACAAGCCTGACATCGAACGTTATCGCAACGAGGATTTCGTCGAGACGAATGTGCGCGGCACGCTCAACCTGCTCGACGCGGCGGCAGCATTCGGCGTTCAGCGTTTCGTGTTCACGTCGACGACGTCGCTGATGATTTCCCAAACCATTCGCGCCGGCTTCACCGGCGGGACGCGCAAGGCGGCATGGCTGACGGAAGACATGTCGCCTGAACCGCGCAACATCTACGGCGTCACCAAGCTTTCAGCCGAACAGCTCTGCCGGCTCTATCATTTGCAGTTCGGCCTGCCGGTGATCGTGTTGCGCACCGCCCGGTTTTTTCCCGAGGCGGACGACATGGCGCACGTGATCGAACAGTCGGATGCCAACACCAAGGCCAATGAGCTGTTGTTCCGCCGGCTGACGGTGGAGGACGCAGCCGACGCCCACATCGCTGCCCTGGAGAAAGCGCCGCAATTGGGCTTCGACACTTTCATCATCTCGGCACCGACGCCTTTCCAGCCCGAAGATTGCGCGGCCTTGATCGCCGACGCGCCGTCGGTCGTGGCGCGCTATTTTCCGGATTATCCGGCGCTCTACGCGAAGAAAGGCTGGACGATGTTTTCGTCGATCGACCGGGTCTATGATGCGTCGCGGGCGAGGAAGCGGCTGGGCTTCATCTGCAAGACGAGCTTTGCCGATGTGCTCGCCCGGCTTGTGGCGGAATAAGAGCGCGGGTATTCGTCAGGAATGCGCGTCACTGGGAGAGGTAGTTGGGAGTAACAATCTACTTTGAAGGACAGTTACGGGGTCACGAGCAATATGCTGCTTTGCTGCACGAAGCCAAGGCGTTCGCCATTGCGCGAGACTGGCCGGTGCGCGAGATCGATGAGCGCGAGAAGACGCTCAATCGAGTCATTGATGAACGAAACGTGGACTATATTGGCCCTGTGTTTGGAATAGAGCTTCAACCGCATCCCAATTCGGAACCGCTGCGGCTTGAGTTCGACAATCACCTCTTCGTTCAACAACATTGTAAAACTCAGTTTTCAGGTGCAGGCGCTCATATCGAGATCATCAGGTTTCTTCGCGAAATTACTCGCTTGTTCTCCAGTCTCAATGTCGTCGATGAAGGGGAGTATTGGGAGCTAAGTGATCCGTCAATTCTGCAAAGTAATTTCGACAATGTCGATGCAATGCTTGCCGAAATATTGCTTAAAGATCCAACCGCGCGGGGGCCGATCCGCCTTGAAACCGGGCGCATTATCGATGTCATATCGGATCGGTGAATCGGTGGGCGAAAATGAACGGCAGCCTCCGGCAAACGCTTAGAGGACGCTATTTCTTTTACGAATGTGCTGAGGCGCTGGCCAGTTCCTTCGTCAGGTCACCATAGCCGGTCGAGCGGCGCTCATAGGCGAGGCCGAGCATTTTCGCCGCCTTTTCGGCGACCTTGTCGAGTTCCGGGTCGTTGGTCTGAGCGATATAGATCAGCTTCTCGTAGTTGCCGAAATAGTCCTTGATCAGCTCCGGGTGCTTGTCGAGGCCGAGCGGCTTCATGAAGAAGGCATCGAATTGCCGGCAGAGGAAGTCAGTCATGTAGAACGACATCATGTCGTCATCGGCGACCTTCGCATAGGCATCCATGCCCTGGTAGAAAGCAAAGCAATGCGGCCCGGCCATGCGCTCGACGCCATGCTTCTCGCAGATCCGATCGAGCAGGCCACCCGTGCCGCAATCGGCATAGCCGACGAAGATGTGTCTGTAGCCGTCGGTCTTGGCCTTCTCGATAGCCCTGTCCATGGCCGGCGCGATGCGGTCCGGATAGAAATGGAACTCCGCCGGCAGGCAGGTCAGGTCGAGATGGTCGAGCCCGAGCTGCTCCTTGACCGCCAAAACTTCGCGCGCGATCATCCCGCAGGCGATGACGAGCAGCCTGTCGCCTTGATCGGATTGTTGTTTTCGCGCGGTAGTCATGGAACCAGTCTAATCGATCTTCGTTGCTGTCCAGCGAATTTATATGCTGAGGGAGACACCAATCATGAAATTGTTCCGCGTCGCGCCAATCGCTATTCTCGCCTGCGCCTTGGCTGTTTCGGCCTGCGCCAACACGGTGCGCGGCGTCGGTAAGGATATCAAATCCACTGCGAAGGCAGTTGACGATACCGTCAAGAAACCCTGATCCGCACGGCTCTCAACATTTGGGAATAAAAAAGCCGCACTGCAAGGCGCGGCTTTTCTTGTTCGTGCCGGACTTATTGGCTCAGGCCGAAGCGCGGACGTTGTGCTTGCGCTTCATGAAGTCCTTGGCGGTCTCGACTGCCACCGCGGCGTCGCGGCAATAGGCGTCGGCGCCGACGGCTTTGCCGAATTCCTCGTTGAGCGGTGCGCCGCCGACCAGTACGACATAGTCGTCGCGAATGCCTTTTTCCTTCATCGTATCGATGACGACCTTCATGTAAGGCATGGTCGTCGTCAGCAGGGCCGACATGCCGATGATGTCGGGCTGGTGCTTTTCGATGGCATCGAGATATTTTTCGACCGCATTGTTGATGCCGAGGTCGATGACATCGAAGCCGGCGCCTTCCATCATCATGCCGACCAGGTTCTTGCCGATGTCGTGGATGTCGCCCTTGACGGTGCCGATCACCATCTTGCCCTGCTTCGGCGCGCCTGTGGCGACAAGCAGCGGACGCAGGATGAACATGCCGGCCTTCATCGCGTTGGCCGACAGCAGCACTTCGGGAACGAACAGGATGCCGTCGCGGAAATCCTCGCCGACGATACGCATGCCCTCGACCAGAGCCTCGGTCAACACCTTGTAAGGCGCCCAGCCGCGCTCGAGAAGGATATTGGTGCCTTCCTCGATTTCTTCCTTCAACCCGTCATAAAGATCGTCGTGCATCTGCTGCACCAACTCGTCGTCGGAGAGTTCCGAAAGGATGATCTCGTCGTCGGCCATTTTTTCTCAGGCTCCTTGCCGGCTACAACTATCGCGGCAGCTTAAAAATATCGCGTCAATACCTAACCCGCACGGGCCGGTTGTCCATAGCTGATTTGCGACTTCCCGCAAAACGAAAGCGACCGTAAATCTCTTGGAATTCTTGTCGATTTTGCGACAGGCGTTGGCGCTGGCGGGCCGTTTCGAATAGGGTGCATGGCTACGATCCGGCCAGAGACCGCAATATGCGGCCGCAAACGGATTTCAGGCCGGTACAACAGCCCGGCCGGAGTAAATCAGGCCAGAACGAAAGCCAGGGAAGAACGATTATGAGTGAGAACGCGCCGGTCGATCAGGAAGCGTCAAACGCACGGCGCGGGCGCGCTGCCAGCGGTGGCGCCGCAGCCCGACGGGCCGCGCGTTCGGGCGGCGGCCCCGGCACACAGCTCACCTATATCAAGCGCAAGATCAACGTCTATGAAGTGCTGGACGAGGAAGGGCTGGCGCTGATCGAAAAGAACACCGACACGGTGCTGGAGGAGATCGGCATCATCTTCCGCGACGACGCCGAGGCGCTGCAGCTTTGGAAAGAGGCGGGCGCCGACGTCAAGGGCGAGCGGGTGCATTTCCCCAAGGGCCTCTGCCGCTCGCTGTTGAAGACCGCTCCGTCCGTCTATACCCAGCACGCCCGCAACGGCGAGCGCTCGGTGCAGATCGGCGGCAACGCGACAGTGTTCGCGCCGGTCTATGGACCGCCCTTCGTGCGCGATCTCGACGGCGTCAGGCGCTATGCGACGATCGAGGATTTCCGGAATTTCGTGAAACTCGCCTATATGGCGCCGTCGATCCACCATTCGGGCGGCACGGTTTGCGAGCCGGTCGACGTGCCGGTCAACAAACGGCATCTCGACATGGTCTACAGCCATATCAAATATTCGGACAAGCCGTTCATGGGCTCGGTGACCGCGCCCGAGCGCGCGGAAGATACGGTGGCGATGGCCAAGATCGTGTTCGGTGACGATTTCGTCGAGAACAACACGGTGCTGACCAGCCTGATCAACGCCAACTCGCCGATGGTCTTCGACGAGACCATGCTGGGAGCGCTGAAGGTCTATTCGCGCCACAATCAGGCCTGTATCGTCACGCCGTTCATCCTTGCCGGTGCGATGAGCCCGGTGACGGTCGCCGGCACGCTGACCCAGGTTTTAGCCGAGGTTCTGGCGGGAGCGTCGTTCACCCAGCTGATCCGGCCGGGTGCGCCGGTGCTGTTCGGCACCTTCGCCTCGTCGATCTCGATGCAGTCGGGCGCGCCGACCTTCGGCACGCCGGAGCCGTCGCTGGTCTCGTATGGCGCCGCACAGCTTGCCCGTCGGCTCGGCCTGCCGTTTCGCACCGGCGGTTCGCTCTGTGCTTCAAAAATCCCCGATGCGCAGGCCGCCTACGAGAGCGCCAACACGCTGAACTCGACGATCCTCGCCGGCACCAACTTCGTGCTGCATTCGGCCGGCTGGCTCGAGGGCGGTCTCGCCTCCTGCTACGAAAAGTTCATGATGGATATCGACCAGCTCGGCATGACGCAGAAGTTCTCCGAGGGTGTCGACCTGTCGGAAAACGGCCAGGCGATGGACGCCATCCGCCAGGTCGGCCCGGGCAGCCACTATCTCGGCTGCGATCACACCCAGGCCAATTTCCAGACCGCGTTCTACCGTTCCAACATCGCCGATAACAATTCCTACGAGCAATGGCTGGCCGAAGGCGAAAAGACCGCGCCGCAGCGCGCCAACGAGCTCGCCCGCCGCTGGCTGGAGAGCTACGAGGCGCCGTATCTCGACCCGGGCATCGACGACGGGCTGAAGGACTTCATCGCCAGGAAGAAGGCGTCGATGGCCGACGCCTTCACCTGAAAGGAGCCCGAATCAGGCGGGGCTAAAGTCGCCAATATCATCCACAAGGAAGTCTGGCGGAGCGCCTTCTCCGACCCGGACAAGAAGGGGTGATCCCGAGCGCGGCATGACTCAAACAATCGCGGCGGCACTTTCCGTCCATGGCCTTATGCTTCGCGGCGGCTTCAATTTTGCAGGTGCTGAGGAGACACCTTCCGGTCTCTCCGGCGCTGCCGCCAGATCCGTTCTGCTGGTGGGGCAGGCGGGTGCCGCACCTTGGCCGCACTTCCTGCGCTGGTTGGAGAAACAGTCACAGCCGATCGACGATCCGCTCGACAGATGGTCTCGCGAAGTGATCGGCGCGGTGGCCGGAAAATTCGGGGCGCGCGCGGTTTCGCCCTCCGATAGGCCATATCTGCCTTTCCAGCAATGGGCGGTGCGGGCGGAGGGCTTGCGGCCGTCGCCGCTCGGCATCCTCATGCATCCGCAATACGGGCTCTGGCACGCCTATCGCGGCGCGCTGCTGTTCGAAAATGAGATTGCGCTCCAACAACCCCACGAGGTGGTTCACCTTTGCGATACATGTTTGGAAAAACCTTGCCTGAAATCCTGTCCGGTCGAGGCTTATTCTGCGAATGGTTTTGCACATGAAACCTGTCTGGCCCATGTGCGCGGGCAAAACGGCGCGTCCTGCCGGACCGGCGGCTGCCTTGATCGCAACGCCTGTCCTTACGGCACCGATTATCGCTATCCGGCCGAGGTTCAGGCCTTTCACATGGCAGCATTCGCGCGTCTGTAGCGTCGCCGAATGCCGCACGAAATCTTGAAGCAGATCGCCTCATTACAGCTTGCGGCGACGGTCAGCGCGGATATCTATCGCACGACACGTCAACGGAGCGGGCGATGGCCAAGCAAGCGATCCAGATTAAGACGAGTGACGGCATGGCCAAAGCCGGGCTGTTCCGCTCGGCAGCCCCAGCCAAGGCAGCGATCATCCTCTACATGGACGCTTTTGGCCCGCGACCGGCGCTAGACCAGATGGCGGAAAGGCTTACCGACGAAGGCTATGCGGTGCTGGTGCCGGACCTTTTTTACCGCAACGCGCCCTACGGCCCTTTCGAAGCCAAGACTGCGTTCAGTGACGAGAGGAGCAAGGCCGCAATCACAGGTCTCGTCGGCGGCACGACCCAGGAGATGACGATCCGCGACAGCGGCGCGTTCCTCGATGCGCTCGCTGCGCAAGGCCTGACCGGGCCGGTCGGCATTGTCGGCTACTGCATGGGCGGAGCGCGGGCGCTGAACGCCGCGGCCACCTATTCCGACCGCATCGCCGCTGCTGCCAGTTTCCACGGTGGCAATCTGGCCGGTGACGCCGCCGACAGTCCGCACCGGAAGGCCGCCTCACTCCAGGCAAGGGTCTATATCGGCACTGCCGGTGTCGACCGCAGCTTTCCGCCGGAGCAATCGGCGCGGCTCGCCGAAACACTGCGCGCCGCCGAGGTTGATCATGTCATAGAGAACTATGCCGGCATGGCGCATGGCTGGTGCATGCCGGACCATAGTGCCTTCGATGCAGCCGGCGCCGAACGCCACTGGAAGCGGCTGACGACGCTGTTTGCGGAGACGCTCGGCCAAGTCACGCCAACCATTACGACGTGACCGCCCACCAAAAAATTCTTTCCATCGCCCCAAGGAACCGCCATTAGCCTTCGTCCAACAGGCAAATGATGGCGATGATGCTGGACGAAAGCGAAGCCTCCGACGCCGAACTGATCGGACGGGCGAAGGGCGGAGACCGGGGTGCTTTCGGCAAGTTGCTCGAAAGGCACTATGGTTTCGTCTATCGCGCCGCCTATCGTTGGTGCGGGAAAAAGGCCGACGCCGAGGACATCGCCCAGGAAGTCTGCGTCCGGCTCGGCCGGGCGATCCGCGACTATCACGGCAGCGGTGCCTTCACGACGTGGCTCTACACCATGACGCTGAATGCGGCGCGCGACATGATGCGCAAGACCGCCCGCGAGACGGTCAAGACCGAGGCCTATGGCGCCTATGCGCTGATTTCGGGGGAAATCTCGGCTGAGCCGGAAGACCCGGCCGAGGCGCTCTGGGCAGCGGTGCGCAAGCTGCCGGACAAGCAGCGCGATGCGGTGCTGCTGGTTTATGGCGAAGGGCTGAGCCACGCCGCCGCCGCCGAGGCGATGGCGATCTCGGAGACGACGGTTTCCTGGCACATCCATGAAGCGAAGAAACGGCTGAAGACGCTGATGCGTTCAGCCGGGGAAGTGTGACCATGGTCGACGACAACGAACTCAACAGACTACGCGACATCGCAGCACCGGCGCCGGACTCGGACGCAAAGGCGCGTGCCCTCCAGGCTGCGCTGCGCGCCTATGACATGGAAGAAAAAACTTTGCCGGCCGCCCAAGGATCGGTGAGCGGGCTTCGTCTCACAGAGCGAGCACAAAGGCTCTGGAGCGAAATCATGCAAAAGAAACTCTTCGCCACGCCGGCCATTGCCGGGCTCGTTGCCCTGCCGATCGCCGGATACGCTACCATCTACATGCTTGGGGAATCCAAATTCGGCGGGCCCGAATTCGGCGGGGATAAGATCACCGAAACGCTGGCTGACAAGCCGGCGACCGTCAAACCGCCGGTCGTTGCCGAAGCGGACAAGCAGAAGAAGGCGGACGCCGACAGTGAAAGCCGTAACGCCGGCGAGGCGCTTGTGGCGCCGACATCGCCGCCGAAGGCGGAATCGACCGCAGTCGGCGGGCTGACGCAGCAGGATGTGCTCAGCCGCAATGCACCCGAACCGCAGCCGAGCAGCGAGCTTGCGTTGAACGGCGACGCAAGCTCCGCGGCCCCTTCAGCCGATGGCGGCGCGCGGGTCGGCCGCATGCCTGGCACGGTTGCCGAGCCCAAGCTGATGGCACAGCAGCCCGCCGCTGCGCCGGCCGACCAGATGCTGCCGCAAGAGGAAAACCGCGACCGCGTCGAGAATTTCAAGACCAACCCGGTGCATGCCGCACTTGAAGACCCGGTCTCGACCTTCTCGATCGATGTCGACACCGCTTCCTATTCCTTCGTCCGGCGCTCGCTGAAGGAAGGCTTTATCCCGCAGGCCGACACGGTTCGCGTCGAGGAGATGGTTAACTACTTCCCCTATGACTGGAAAGGCCCGGACTCCGCCTCGACGCCGTTCAACTCGACCGTCAGCGTCATGCCGTCGCCGTGGAACGAGCACACCAGGCTGATGCATGTCGCCATCAAGGGTTTCGACGTGAAGCCGGCCGAGCAGCCCAGGGCCAATCTGGTCTTCCTGATCGATGTGTCGGGGTCGATGAACGAGCAGGACAAGCTTCCGCTCCTGCAGTCGGCCTTCCGACTGCTGGTCAACAAGCTGAGACCTGACGACACCGTCTCGATCGTCACCTATGCGGGCGATGCCGGTACCGTGCTGGAGCCCACCAAGGCTTCGGAAAAGGACAAGATCCTCGCTGCCATCGACAATCTGACATCCGGCGGCTCGACGGCAGGCGAGGCCGGCATCAAGGAAGCCTACAGGCTGGCGCAGAAATCCTTCGTCAAGGACGGCATCAATCGGGTGATGCTCGCCACCGATGGCGACTTCAATGTCGGCCAGACCGACGACGACGACCTGAAGCGGCTGATCGAAAAGGAGCGCAAGACAGGCGTATTCCTGTCGGTGTTCGGCTTCGGCCGCGACAATCTGAACGACCAGATGATGCAGACCATCGCCCAGAACGGCAATGGCACTGCTGCCTACATCGATACGTTGGCGGAGGCCGAGAAGGTGCTGGTCGAGGATGCCTCCTCGACGCTGTTCACCATCGCCAAGGACGTGAAGATCCAGGTCGAGTTCAACCCGAACAAGGTCTCGGAGTACCGGCTGATTGGCTACGAAACCCGCGCCTTGAATCGAGAGGATTTCAACAATGACCGGGTCGATGCCGGCGAGATCGGCTCAGGTCATTCAGTCACCGCAATCTACGAGATCACGCCTAAGGGCAGCGGCGGCGAACAGATCGACCAGCTGCGCTACGGCCAGGCCTCGGTGAACAATGGCGGTGTCGCCAATGCCGACGAATATGCTTTCGTCAAGATCCGCTACAAACTGCCGAACGAGGACACCTCGAAGCTGATCACCACGCCGGTAACGTCAGCCAACGAGGTGGCGTCGTTCGACCAGGCCAGCACCGACCAGCGTTTCTCCGTTGCCGTTGCTGCGTTCGGCCAGAAGCTGCGCGACGAGGATGCGACCGCGAAGTTCGGCTACGACAAGATCATGGAGATTGCCACCGCTGCCAGGGGAGCCGACCTATTTGGGTACAGGTCCGAGTTCCTCTCGCTCGTGCGCCTTGCCTCGGCGCTCGGCGGTAACCGGTAGTGGCAATGACGGCCGGTTTCTTTCAGATGGGATCGTTCTGATAGGGGGAGCCGGCCTACGGGCGGGTGAGGCAGGCCGGCGAGGGAAACCTTGCCGGCCTTTTTTCGCGGCCGCACTGCTTCGCGCGGACCATGTCGCAGACGAAAGCGTCAGGCGCGTCCGCGGCGCCGCTCGCGGCGGGCTTCGCTGGTCTCGGCGACATTGACCGTAGCCTGCTTGTTGCGCATCGGGCCGATGCGTTCGACGATCTGCTCGACGGTCGGGCGATCCGACTTGGTGTGCGCATCGAGCGCCTTGCGCATTGCGGCGAGGTGCTGGAACGAGGTGCCGCAGCAGCCGCCGACGATTTTGGCGCCGGCATCGACGGCGAGGCGCACATAGTCGGCCATCAGCTCGGGTGTGCCGGAATAGTAGATCTCGGCACCGCGAAATTCGGGAATGCCGCAATTGCCCTTGACGATCACCGTTGCTTCCGGCTTCGCCTCGGTCATGTCGAGCAGCGACGCGAGAATGTCGGAGGCGCCGACACCGCAATTGGCGCCGACACCGAGCGGTGTCTGCGACAGGCCATCGACGACGCCGTGGATGTCCTTCGGCAGCAGTCCCATCATGGTGCGGCCGGCGGTGTCGAAGGAGCCGGTATAGGTATAGGGCAGGCCGACGCGGATGGCGGCTTCGGCGGCGGCGCGGATTTCGTCAGGCGCCGACATGGTTTCGATCCAGGCGACTTCGGCGCCGCCGGCCTTCAGCCCCTCAATCTGCTCGGCAAAGGCTTCGACCGCCTCGTCATAGGTCATGGCGCCGAGCGGCACCAGCAGCTCGCCGGTCGGGCCGACGGAGCCGGCCACGATCACCTTGCGGCCGGCGTTGCCGGCGACGGCGCTTGCGATCTCGGCCGCGCGCTTGTTCAGCGCATAGACCCGGTCCTGCGCGTGGTGCAGCTTGAGCCGATGGCGGGTGCCGCCAAAAGAGTTGGTCAGGATGATGTCGGCGCCGGCATCGACAAAGTTCTGGTGCAGGCTGGTGATGGTGTCGGGCGCGGTCTCGTTCAAGAGCTCGGGAGCCTCTCCGGCCTCAAGGCCCATGGCGAACAGATTCGTGCCGGTGGCGCCATCGGCGAGCAGGACGCCCTTTTCGGCAAGCAGAGCGTCGATCGGATTGGTCATGTGAAATACGCCTTCCCGGAAGAATAACTGAGATAAGGATATAAAGAATTCTTTATGTGCCGTCAATGTCGGCACGTAGAGCAACCGGTCAAAATCGCATCTCCGCCAGCTTTCGTGTGAAGCTGGCCGCTTCATGCGCGTTGACGTCCGCGGCACGGATCAGATTGTCGAAATGGCTGGTCAGGATGCGGATCGGCTGCGTGGCGTTCAGCACCAGATACATGTCGCCGACGTAAATGGCGGCGCGATAGGGCCCGAAGATGGTGTAGGGGATCGAATAGCGCATCCGCCCGTCATAGAGAAACAGGCGGAAGGTGGGATAGAGGTCGTCGAGCAGCGTCGCCATGTGCAGGAGCTGCTGGTGGCGGTCGGCCTCCGGAAAGCGGTCCCACACGCCCAGCCCGCGCGCGAAGATCTCCAGCGTGTGGCGCGGCATACAGACTTCCATGTCGGTTTCGGGCCGTCGGTTGTAGTCGATGCGGTACTGCGTCTCGCCGGCCTGTGCCTCGCGGCTCTTGTTGGCGATGACAGCTTCGTAGTCGACAAGCGCCTCGGTGCGCAGAAGATCGGGAATGCCGGCCGGCACATAGCGGATTTTCGTTCCCGCCGCCTCGGCATGCCAGCGAGCCAGCAGCGTGCGGTCGAAGCCGTCCGGCGCCTCCTCGATCTCAAGGCTCTCGCGGA
Organism: Mesorhizobium sp. M0954; assembly: GCF_040319155.1. Classification (NCBI taxonomy): domain Bacteria; kingdom Pseudomonadati; phylum Pseudomonadota; class Alphaproteobacteria; order Hyphomicrobiales; family Phyllobacteriaceae; genus Mesorhizobium; species Mesorhizobium sp. M0954. The sequence goes on from NZ_JAMYNR010000009.1 coordinate 60,335, forward strand.
TTTCACCGGTGACGCCCTCATCGTGACTGAGGCCGAGCAGCCAGTCGAGCGAGACTTTGAATTCGGCGGCGATGTTGAGCAGCGTTTCAGCACGGGGAAGGCGGGTCGAGGCGCCGGAGAGCAGCTGCGACAGTGCCGAACGGTCAATGCCAACCGCGGCGGCGAAGGCTGATTGGTTCAAATCGGACCTTGTCAAGAGCATTTTCAGGCGCTCGCGAAAGATCGTCGACAGGTCGCGCTTGTCCAAATCGCTACCCCATTCAATAGGAGGAAAAATTTGCGCTTAAAGCCGCGAACGCGGGCTTCAGGCGCAAATGAATCCTGTTGGCTGTTTACAATACATAACATATGCAGCTGAAAATGCGCAATCGCAACAGTTTGTGCGCTTTATCGCGTTGCGCCGACGCAACGCTCCTGACACAATGTTGTCAGGAATCAAACGGGTTCCGGCGACTGGAAGGCAGTGGTCGATAGCATGACGAGCATGGGCAACAGGCGACACGGCGCAATGGCCATCGAATGGCCGACAGCATTTCTCGCACTTCTCTGCTACGGCGGCTGGCTCGCTACCGGCTTCCTGCTCTGGCCCTCTTACCCGCTGCTGGCACTCGCCTTTCTGACCCTGATTGCGGCGCTGCAATCCTCGCTGATGCACGAGGTCCTGCACGGCCACCCAACCCGGAATGCGCGGCTCAACGAAGCCTTTGTGTTCCTGCCGATTGGCCTTGTCTGGCCGTTTCGCCGGTTCAAGACCATTCATCTGCGCCACCATGCAGACGAGCGCCTGACCGATCCGCTCGATGATCCCGAAAGCTATTACAAGGCTCTCTGGCAGCACGAGGAGCTGCCGTCGGCGATGAAATTCCTGCTGAAGGTCAACAACACGATGATCGGGCGTTTGGTGCTAGGCCCGTGGCTTTCCTGCATCGGCTTTTTCATCGACGACGCCAAGCAGGTTGCCGCGGGCGACAAGTCCATCCGCAAGGCATGGCTGCTGCATGCGATCGGCCTCGTCGTGGTGCTGCCTGTCGTGCAGTTCGGCTTCGGCATGCCGTTATGGCTCTACATACTGGTGCCGGTGTGGCTTGGGCAGTCGCTGATTTCGATCCGCACCTACGCCGAGCACCAATGGTCTGAACATCCGGAAGGCCGCACGATCATCGTCGAGCGCTCGCCGCTGTCCTTCCTGTTCCTCAACAACAATCTGCATTTCGTCCATCACAAGAGCCCGACGGTGGCCTGGTACAGGCTGCCGAAGCTGTTCGCCGACCGCCGCGACGAATGGCTGCGGATGAACAATGGCTACGCCTATCCGAACTATTTCGCGCTGCTCAAGGCCTATGCCTTCAAGGCGAAGGAGCCGGTCGTCCATCCCGTGCTGCGGCGCATGCCGGAACCAGGACGCGCATTCAAGCCGCGCGTCAGGGCACGCAGCCTCAATGGGCTTGGCAGCGCACCGGTACCCGCCGAGCCGCCGAAAGAATGATTCTTGCGTTGTTGCAGGCGGTGCCGCGCGGACGACGCTTTCCTGACCTTGTCAATTTCCCCGCATAACGGTCAAATCCCGGCATGAGCGAATTCATTGCGGCTTTGCCGATGTACGACTGGCCGGAAGCGCGGGACGATGTCGACGCGCAATGGGCGCGGCTGCGCGATGCTTTCAGGCAAAAAGGCATCGATGCGCCGGAGACGATCATCCGCCGCACCGGCGATTTGCCCCCCGTACCTGGCGGTATTCGCGATGATCAGGGAAAACCCATCGCGCCCGATCCGGCGACATTGCCGCCGGACGAACTGGATTTTCACCAGCTCTGGCTGCATCCGGCGCTGCTCTTTGCACAAACCTGCTGGGGACCGATGGAACTCGGCCTGTCGCAGCGTGTCCAGCTCATCGGCCAGCCGCGTTACGACGCCTTCAAGGGTGGACAGGGCGAACTCTATTCGAGCGCCATCGTCATGAGGGCGGGCGAGGCACCGCCGGCAAGGGCGCCGGCCGACGGCGGTGCCGTCATTCCGCTCGATCAGCTTCGCAGCAAGCGCTTCACCTTCAACAGCCTCGATTCCATGTCGGGCATCATCGCGCCAGCCCGCGACCTGCAAGCATTGGGCGAGAGTTTGGATATCTTTTCCGGGCTGAGCGAAAGCTGTGGGCACCGTGCTTCGATCGTTGCCGTTGCCGAGGGCAGGGCGGACGTCGCGGCGATCGATTGCGAGAGCTGGGCGCTGGCGCAGCGTTTCGAGCCGGCGGCGCAGAAGGTGACGGTCGTCGGCTGGACAAGGCGGCGCAAAGGCTTGCCGTTCATCACCGCCAGGACGACGCCGGAAACGATCGTCGCCGCGATGCGCGAGGCGATCGCGGCGCTCACGTAAAGCGCGTCGCGTTCGGTCGGCCTCATGCGACGCGCTTTAGATTCTTGTTTTATGCATGTCGTTATCGCAAAGCCGCTGCACAGTTTTGCGCGACATGCATTAGCATCGCTCAGCCGCCAAGCAGCCGATTGTCGAGCGGGTAGGTCGAAAGCTTCTCGTAGCCGGTTTCAGTGATCAGGATCTGTTCTTCGATCTTGACGCCTTCGTAGCCGCCAAGCCGACCGATATAGCTCTCGACGCACAGCACCATGCCAGGTTCGAGCACTCCGTCCGGTGTGTCGTCGGTCCAGTCGCCAGCATGCGGCAAAGTCGGGTATTCGTCGGCAAGGCCGACGCCGTGATAGAGCACCCCGTAACGGGCCGGGAAGCAGTCTCCCGGTGGCACTGACGAGCCCTCGACGAGGTCGCGGAACGATATGCCCGGCCGCATCAGCTCCGTGTTGTGGGCGATCTGGTCGGCGGCGATGCGGAACAGGTCGCGCTGCTCCTGCGACGGCGGCGCGTCACCGCAAAGCCAGGTGCGCGAAAGGTCGGCGCAGAAGCCGTAAGGACCGATCAGGTCGGTGTCGAAAGCGACGAGCTCGCCGGCCTTGATCGTCCGCGACGAACACTCCTGGAACCATGGATTGGTGCGCGGACCCGACGACAGGAGCCGGGTTTCGATCCATTCGCCGCCGCGCGCGATGTTGCCGCGATGGAGTTCGGCCCACAATTCGTTCTCGGAGATGCCAGGCCTCAACGCCTTCTCCATCTCGCCCATTGCCGCCTCGCAAGCGGCGATCGCCCGGCGCATGGCAAGGATTTCGTCGGGCGATTTGATCAGCCGCGCATTTTCCATCACCGCCTCGCCATTGCCGGTCGAGATGCCGAGGCGGGCGAGCTCTTCGATGCCCTCGGGATTGATGTGGTCGACTGCGATGCGGCGATTGCCGCCGCCATGTTCCAATACCAGGTCGGCGATGCCGGCTGCCCAGCGGCGGGCTTTTTGGCCGGTCAGCTCGCCGCTGTACAGATAAGCCCACGACACCGCCGGCCGCACCTCGTCGACGACGCCGGAATGATCGGAAAGGTGCTCGCAGGAGAAATAGTCGAACAGCACCACCGGGCCATCGGTGGCAACGAAACAATGCCTGGTCCGATTGTGTGCGACCCAGAGCTGCATGTTGGTTGCGTCGGTGGCATAGCGGATATTGACCGGATCGTAGAGCAGGGCTCCCGCATAGTCGCGGCGCTTCAGCTCGGCGCGGATGCGCTCGAGCCGATATCGGCGCATGGCGGGCAGGTCAGGAGCAGCAATGCCCGCCGCCTGCCATTCGACTTCCGCCAGCGCTCCATAGCCCAGCGCATGCTGGTTGAGTTCAGCGGCCTTCAGCCGCGATTTTTTGTGCAGCACATCGTTCGAGCCGTCCGGCTCGAACGGCATGATCTTGCGGTGATGACGGGGCCGGTCAGTCGGGTTCCTGTCCACCCTCGGCTCCTCCGCTAACGCCTTCCTTGGGCGCCGTGGTTTCTCCCACCGCCATTCTCTTCAATCTTACATAGGCGCCGGCCCGGGCGGACTTGCCGGTGCCGCGCAACAGCGGAACCATCATTTGCCGTGGTTGGCCGTCCGGCTCATAGCCGGCCGCTTTGAGCTGCTCCAAAATGACCGGACGCGGATCGTCTCGGTCAAGCCAGACGAGTACGGCCGGCTCCTGCATCAGCGTTTCGAAATTAGGCACTTCCTGGTCAAGTGCGACCAGGTTTTCATCGACCAACCGCAGGTTTCCGACCCATGCACCATCAGATATTGCGGTTTTGACCGGTCCGTCCGCAGTCAGTTGGCGATAGAGGGCGGGGTAATCCACGCGGATCATCCGCGAGAGGCCACTGGTCCCGTTTATCTGGACGTACCAGGTGGCGGGCGCGAGCAGCACGGCGATGATCGCTCCAGCCGCGATCACCAGGAGCTGCGCATTCCTGCCGCGCGGCGCCAGCCGTTCCATAGTGGCGACGATGGCCATCGGCAACATGAACAGGACCGGTAGCAGCCAGCGGTCCTTGACCACCGTCACGCCGGTGGCAAGTACAAGTACTGCAAGCATGGCCAAGCCGAGCGCCAAGGTACGCCACAACAGAATTTCCCTTGCCGGACCTTTCGGGTGCCGCTCGGAGAAACGGAACTTCGCCAGCCAGAACGTGAGGGCGGAAACGAGCACCGGCAAGACCGCGAAATTGAAGGTGCCCATGATAAACTTGCCGGCGCCGACAAAGGCCGCCGCCACGCGCCCTTGTTGCGCGTCTATTCCGAACTTCTCGCCTCTCGACAATAAATCGGCGGGATGCATGAGGCTCCAATAGGTGGTTGGCGCCAGCACCAATATCGCGACCGCTATGCTGATGGCGAACTTCGGATCGAGAATCGCGCGGCGCCATTCGCGCAGCGACAGCACGGCCGCAACAAGGGCCACCACGAGGAAGACATCATTATATTTGGCAAGAATTGCCGCCGCCGTGGCCAGGCCAAACGCCGCATAGGCGATCATGCTTCGCCGCTCGAGAAGATAGGCCATGGCCAGCAGGAGCAGCGAGCAGAAGCCGACGACGGCGACGGAATGCGACAAGGCGCGCTGCGATTCCCAGACGATCTGCGGGATGGTAAACAGGCCGAACATGGCCGCCGCCGCTGTCGCTTTGGTGTAGCTGAACCGCCGCATGGCGGCGAACACGCTGCAGGCGGCAAGGAACAGCACGGAGTATTTGACGAGCTTCAGCGTGAAGATACTGGTGCCGAAAACATGCGCGGCCAGCCAGTTGATCCAGGTGTACAGGGGTGGTTGCGAGCCGCCATATCCAGCCCAGAGATACGGAACATAGATCAGCTGCTCCGCATCATCGATGCCGACGCCGGTTCCCGCCCAAGAGCTCAACAGGGACAGTATGATGGTCTGCAAGGCAAAGTAAGCCGCGACCATGACGATCGCCGCCGGGAAGGGGCCGATCCGTCCCTCGGCCAGCCACTCGGCCCATCTCAGATTGTACTTCAATGAAATCTCATCGCCCTTGCCAGCAGTGTGTTGCCGGCTGCGCTAGCATGAAGAGTATGCTCCGCACAATGCGACCGGCTGGCTGCGCCTACGTCCTCATCTTTTCGCCGCTCGGGTCGAAAGGCGGTTCGACATTGATGCGTGCGGGACGCCGGTGCCCGAGGATTTCGATCTCGAACAGGCCGGCGCTCTCGTTCTCGGCAAGCGCCGCCGGTACATATCCCTGCGCCATCGACTTCTCGACATAATGCGCATAGCCGCCGGAGGTGACCCAGCCGACCACGCGCCAGTTGCCGTCGACAATGCCGCGCACGGCAGACGCGCCTTCGGCGGCGTTCGAGCCGCGCACTTCCTTGCCGCCCGCGTCGAAGCGCGGCGCGCCATAGCCATGCGGCTTTTCCACGGTGCCGTAATCCTTGCCGCCGACCTTGGCCCAGATCGGCTCATCGCCCATGACGTCTGCATCCGCGGCATCGACGATGAAGGAGACACGGCGCAGTTTCGGCCCTTCTGCCTGTTCCTTGGCCGCTGCTTCCCGGCCGATGAAGTCGTTCTTCTCTAGCTTGATGAAGCGGTCCATCGAGCCTTCGAACGGTCCGTAGATCGGACGTAGCTCGCGGAACCAGGTCGGGAAGTTCTTCTCAAGGCGCATAGAGAGCAAAGCCCGCATGCCGAAATCGACAAGCCCAAACTCTTCGCCAGCCTCCTTGATCGCCTTGTAGACAAGGCGCTGGTAGGCAGGCGCCATCCAGATCTCGTAGCCGAGGTCGCCGGTGTAGGTGATGCGATTGACCATGCAAGGCGCGCCGCCGACCGCCATTTCGCGGAAATCCATAAAGCGGAAGGCCTTGGTCGAGATGTCGACATCGACCAGTTTCTGCAGCAGGTCGCGGGATTTCGGCCCGGCGATGGAGAGACCGACCAGCGTCTGGTCGAAGCGGTGGATGCGGATGCTTCCATCCTTTGGCAGATGCTTCTCGAACCAGCGCATGTGGTATTTTTGCGCTGCCGAAGAACCCCATATCATGAAGCGTTCTTCCCCACCCCTTGGGCCCGCCTTGGCGATGGTGAAGTCCCCGATCAGCCGGCCGAACTCGTTCAGCATGGGCGTCAGCACGATGCGGCCGGTCTTCGGCATGCGATTGGTCATCAGACGGTTGAGGAAGTCCTCGGCCCCTGGCCCGGAGACTTCGTATTTGGCGAAGTTGGCGATCTCGGTGACGCCGACCCTCGCGCGGGTGGCGCGCACCTCCTCGCCGATCGGGCGGAAATCATTGGAGCGGTGGAAGGACACGACGTCCTTCGGCTCCGAGCCTCTCGGCGCGAACCAGAGCGGGGTTTCGAGACCCCAGCTGTCGCCCATGACGGCGTTGTTGGCGAGCATGGTGTCGTAAAGGGGGGTCGTCTGCGCTGGTCTTGCCGCCGGTAATTCCTCGTTGGGAAAGCGGATGGAGAAACGGCGCGAATAATTTTCGCGGACCTTTGCGTTGGTATAGCGCAGCGTTGCCCATTCGCCGAAGCGCGCAACGTCCATGCCCCAGACGTCGAAGCCGGGGTCGCCATGGACCATCCAGTTCGACAGCGCCAGGCCGACGCCGCCGCCCTGGCTGAAGCCGGCCATGACGGCGCAGGCGCACCAGAAATTGGTCAGGCCCTGCACCGGGCCGACCAGCGGGTTGCCGTCCAGCGCGAAGGTGAAGGGGCCGTTGATGATCTGCTTGATGCCGGCCTTTTCGATGCCGGGGAAATGCTTGAAGCCGATCTCGAGCGACGGCGCGATGCGGTCGATGTCTGGCTGCAGCAGCTCGTGGCCGAAATCCCAGGGCGTGCTGACCGGCGACCACGGCTTGCAGGCCTTTTCATAGGTGCCGAGCAGGATGCCGTTGCGCTCCTGGCGGGTATAGATCTCGCCCTTGAAATCGAGCACGCCAATCATCTCGCGGCCGGTCGACTTGTTGAATTCCTCGACCTCCGGCATCGGCTCGGTCAGGAGATACATATGCTCCATGGCCAGCACTGGCAGTTCGACGCCGACCATGCGACCGATCTCGCGCGCCCACAGGCCGCCGCAGTTGACCACATGCTCGGCTTTGACTGTGCCTCGCTCAGTGACGACGTTCCAGGTGCCGTCGACCTCCTGCGTCAGTTCCACGACGCGGTTGCGCAGTACGATCTCGGCGCCTAGCTTCCTGGCGGCCTTGGCATAGGCATGGGTGGTGCCGGAAGGGTCGAGATGGCCCTCGACTGGATCCCACATGGCGCCGACGAAATTAGTCTCGTCCATCAGCGGGAACATCGCCTTGGCTTCGGACGGCGTGATCAGTTCGGTGTCCATGCCGAGATAGCGGCCCTTGGCGTGGGCGAGCCGCAGGAAGTCCATGCGCTCGGGCGTGTCGGCCATCATCACGCCGCCGGTCAGGTGCAGCGAGCAGGATTGGCCGGAAATCTCCTCGATCTCCTTGTAAAGCTGCACCGTATAGGCCTGCAGCTTGGCGACGTTGGGATCGCCGTTCAGCGTATGGAAGCCGCCCGCCGCATGCCAGGACGAGCCGGAAGTGAGCTCCGAACGCTCGATCAGCATGATGTCGGTCCAGCCAGACTTGGCCAGATGATAGAGCACCGAGCAGCCAACGACGCCGCCGCCGATGACAACCGCTTTTGCATGAGATTTCATGAAGATAGATCCGTTTTTGAAGAGATTGAATCGAGTGAGCGGGGCGCGAAAACAAAGCGGAGATCGGATACAGCGATGTTTCGGGCCAGCCTGCCATCAAGACGGAGTGGGGGTCGACTACTCATCAGATGATCAAAAATCGGTCGGCGCGCCGCCTTCGGCCCGGCGCTTGTCGACGAAGGCGTTGAGCTCCTCCCGGATTGCCGGATCCATGTAAGGCTCTTCATAGGAGGCCAGCCGTTCCTTCCAGACGCGATTGGCCTTTTCGAGCGCCGTCGGCGATCCGGCCTCCGCCCAACTCTCGAAATTGCGCCAGTCCGAGATAATAGGCGCATAGAACGCGGTCTTGTAGCGGTCTTGCGTGTGCTGGGTGCCGAAGAAATGACCGCCGGGGCCGACCGACTGTATGGCGTCGAACCCGAGCGCTTCCTCGGAAAGATCGAGCGGCGTCAGGAACTCGGCGACCATCTGCAACAGGTCTATATCGAGGATGGTCTTCTCGTAGGAGCAGCGCAGGCCGCCTTCGAGCCAGCCGGCGGCATGCATCATCAGGTTGCCGCCGCCCTGGATGGCGCCCCACAGCGAGAACACGCTTTCATAGGCGGCCTGCGCGTCGACCGTGTTGGCGGCGCAGGTGTTGGAGGTGCGGTAGGGGATGTTGTAGCGGCGGGCGAGCTGCCCGCCGACCAGCTGCGCCTTCATATATTCCGGCGTACCGAAGGCCGGCGCGCCGGACTTCATATCGACGTTCGAGGTGAAGCCGCCGTAGCCGACAGGCGCGCCCTTGCGCACCATCTGCGCGAAGGCGATGCCTGACAGCGCCTCGGCATTCTGTTGCACCAGCGCGCCGGCAATCGTCACCGGCGCCATGGCGCCGGACAGGGTGAACGGCGTCACGATGACCACCTGGCCCTTGCTCGACATCTGGATGATGCCTTCCATCATCGGTACGTCGAGCTTGAGCGGTGAATTGGTGTTGATGATGGTGAATACCGACGGCTCCGCAAGCAACTGCTCATGGCTGATGCCACGTGCGATCCTGGTGATCTCGATGCCGTCGACGTTGCGCTCCTTACCGAGCGAATAGATGTGGAACATCTTGTCGGTCAGCGTGGCGAGATCACGGATGCATTCAAGGTGGCGGACGGACGGATGGACGTCGATCGGCTCGACCGGATAGCCGCCTGTGCAGTTCAATATGTTGTGCATCTGCGCAAGCTTGAGGAAGTTGCGGTAGTCCTGCTGGTTGCCCGGCCGGCGGCCGCGGTCGACGTCGGAGCAATTGGGCGCCGACGCCATCATCGAGATGATCAGATTATCGCCGCCGAAGCGCACGTTGTGCGCCGGGTTGCGGGCGTGGATGGTGAATTCCGGCGGGCAGTGCGCAACCAGTTCCAGGATCATGTCACTGTCGAAGCGCACCCGCTCGCCGCCTTCGCGTACATCGGCGCCATGCGCCTTCATGATGCGCCGGGCTTCGTCATGCAGCACGTCGACGCCGATTTCCCGCAGCACGCGCAGAGAGGCGAGGTGGATAGATTCCAGCTCGTCGTCGGAAACCAGCCGGGTCGGCGCCAGCGGGTTCTTCAACTGCCGAAACGGCGGCTGCTCGAACGCCGCCGATCCGCCGGCACGCTTTCCCGCGCGGCCGCCGCGACGGGCGCGGTCGTTTGCCAATGCAGGTTCGGCGGGCTGAATGGCGGCGGTCATGATAGTCCTCGTACGCTGCGGCAATGCGGCGGCATAATGGACTGCCGGCCGGCCAGCCATTGCGGAGGCGGCGACCACTAGGACGAGGGAAGCGACATGCCTGAAGGGCAGCCGGAGGGATCGTCAGGCTCTTATTCTCTTCCGGCTGGCGCAAGCGGTTTTCGTTGCCGGTGCTTACCGCGATGAAAGCGAAACGCTAGTCCTGCATCATGGACCGGGCGGAACAGGACAGCGGCGAGACAGTGCAATGGGCGGCGATCACCGGCGTGATCGCCACCGTCTCGGTGTTCGCCATCGCGCAAGGGCTGAGCTATCCGCTGTTGAGCTTCATCCTGCAGCGCCAGGGCGTCTCGCCGGCCATGATCGGCCTGTCGGCGGCAATGACGCCGATCGGCTTCATCGTCTCGTCGCCGCTGGTTCCGGCGCTGGCGGGGCGTTTCGGGGCAGGGCGCACCGCGCTTACTTGCGCGGCACTTTCCGCGCTGGTGCTGGCGCTGATCGGCTGGACGCAAAATGTCTATCTGTGGGTTCCTCTGCGCTTTTTGATCGGCGCCGTCACCAACCCGCTCTACGTGCTGAGCGAAGTCTGGGTGATCGCACTGGCGCCGCCGACACGCCGCGGCCGCGTCATGGGCATCTATTCGACCATCATTTCGGCGGGCTTTGCGGCGGGGCCGCTGTGCCTGCTTGCGGTCGGCACCGAGGGGTGGCCACCGTTCGTCGTCGGCATTGCCGCATTCCTGTTTTGCGGCGCCTGCCTCGCCTCGGTGCTGGCACGGCTGCCCAAGGTCGACGAGAGCGGGCACCGCGTTTCGGTGCTGGGGTTCGTGCCGCAGGCTTGGCTGTTGTTATCGGCCGTCGTCGTGGCCGCCGGTTTCGAACAGGCGGTGCTCGCCTTGCTGCCGGTCTACGGAACACATTATGGCATTGCGGAAGCGCGCATGTCGGCGCTGCTGTCGGTGATGATCGCCGGCAACATCGCTATGCAGGTGCCGCTCGGCCTGCTGGCGGAACGACTGACAGCGCGGCTGGTGCGGTTCATCTGTGTTTCGATGACGGTGCTCGGATGCGTTCTGTTGCCGGTTCTCATCGAGACGCCGCTGATCTGGCCGTGCGTCTTCATCTGGGGCGCGGTTTCCTACGGCATTTACACGATGTCGATCATTGAACTCGGCGAGCGGTTCACCGGCTCGGCACTGGTCGCCGGCAACGCCGCCTTCTCGCTGATGTGGGGCGTCGGCGGCATCGCCGTGCCGCCGCTGGCGGGCAGCGCCATGGATGTTGTTGGCGCCGGCGGCCTGCCAATGACGCTCGGTGCCATTTGCCTGGCGCTGGCAGTTGTAACGGTCATTCGAAGACGGATGGTGTGAATGCCAGAAAGCCGCCGTTTCTGACGAATGACTTGAATGTAAGCGGCCCCATGTCGATCTTGGCTATGTCGCCACCCGACTCAACCGGAGACCTCATGAGCAAATCGAATACCAAGGGCCAGCCGGGTTCGGCGGCCGAAGACCCGTTTCTCTGGCTTGAGGACAGGAGGGGCAAGCAGGCGCTCGACTGGGTGCATCACCAAAATGCAGTTACGGTCGGGGAGCTGCAGGGTGATCCGTCCTATCAGATGTCGTTCGAGACGGCGCTCGACCTGATGACAGCCGAGGATAACATCGCCGTTGGGGCCGCTATCAACGGCTATGTCTATAATTTCTGGCAGGACCGGACGAACGTACTCGGCCTTTGGCGGCGCACCACCGTCGCCTCCTACAAGACCGACAAGCCGGAATGGCAGACGATCATCGACTTCGACAGTCTGGCGGCGAAAGAGGGGGTGAAATGGGTGTTCAGCGGCGCCAGTCGGCTCTACCCCGACTTCAGCCGCTGCCTGCTCAACCTGTCGCCGGATGGCGGCGATGCCAGCGAGATGCGCGAATTCGATATCGAAAGCAGATCGTTCGTCGATGGCGGCTTTCGCGCTCCTGCCTCGAAGTCGAGCTTTAGCTGGCTGGACGAGGACACGGTTATCGTTTCCGCCGCCTTCGAGGAGGACGACAAGACCCAGTCCGGTTATCCGCGCGTGGTCAAGCTTTGGCGGCGCGGCACGCCACTGGAAGCGGCGATGCCGATCTTCGAGGCGCTGAAGCAGGATCTTGCCGCCGGCGGGTCCGTCGAATTCGACGGCGACAAGCGTCATGTCTTCCTCGCCCGGACCATCGACTTCTTCGCCTCGCACAGTTTCCTGCGGCTGCCTTCCGGCGAGAACAGGCGCATCCCGTTGCCGGACGACGTCACCGATACAGCGCTGTTCAAGGGCCAGCTCGTCTTCGGCGTGCGTACCCCGTGGACTGCGCCGGACGGCACGCTGTGTAAGCCCGACGGACTCTATTCACTCGATTTCGAGCGCTGGATCGAAACCGGGCTATTCAGATCCCTCGATACCGTGCTCGAGCCGGCGCACCGTGTCTCGATCGCCGGTATTGCCCGCACGCAGGACCGGCTGTTCATCAATTTGATGGACAATGTGCGCGGCAAGGTCGTCGCCGGCAAGCGCAGCGACAGCGGCTGGGAGTTCAAGCCCGTGGCGTTGCCCGAAAACGGCAATGTCGGCATCAGCCATGCCGAGCATTTCGGTTCCAGCGTCTCCTTCTCCTTCACCGATTTCCTGACGCCGAGCTCGATCATCTGGTCGGACGACAATGCTGCCACGTTGGCACCGGTGAAATCGCAGCCGGCGCGTTTCGACGCGTCGTCCCTGCTCTCCGAACAGTTCGAGGCGCGCTCGAAGGATGGCACGATGATCCCGTACTTCGTCGTCAGGAGGCGCGACTTGCATGGACCCGTGCCGACATTGCTTTACGGCTATGGCGGCTTCGAAGTGCCGCTGCTGCCCGGCTATGCCGGCGTGCGCGGCAGGCTGTGGCTGGAGAAAGGCAATGCCTATGTGCAGGCCAACATCCGCGGCGGCGGCGAGTTCGGCCCGAACTGGCACCAGGCGGCGCTCAAGGCCAATCGCCAGAATGCCTTCGACGATTTCGCTGCCGTCGCGCAAGATCTGATCAAACGCGGCATCGCTACGCCCGCCACGCTGGGCATCCAGGGCGGATCGAATGGTGGCTTGCTGACCGGCGTCTCGCTGACCCAGCACCCGGAATTGTTCGGTGCAGTGATCATCGACGTGCCGCTGCTCGATATGCTGCGTTACACCGAGCTGCCGCCCGGCGCGTCATGGATGGCCGAGTATGGCGATCCGGCGAAGCCGGAAGAGGCAGCCTGGCTCGCCGCCTATTCGCCCTACCAGCATGTAGACACGGATGCAGCCTATCCGCCGGTGTTGCTGACGACCTCGACCGCCGACGATCGCGTCCATCCCGGGCATGCCCGCAAGATGGCGGCACGGCTGCAGGCGGCCGGCCATGGCAAGACGCTGTTCTTCGAGGAGACCGAGGGCGGCCATGGTGGACGCGGCGACCGGCGGCCGCAGGCCGCACAGGCGGCGATGAAGTACGTCTTCCTGCAGCGGGCCCTGACTGGCACCAATTGACTGGCACCAATTGACCGGCGTCGCTTGACCGGCACGGCTTGAACTGAGGGCTCGAGGCAGCCTAAGGTACATGCATGGCTCGGCTGGCGAAATCGGGTTGCGCATTTAGGGTGGCGGTGACGCCGTCGTCGCGCACGCTACGCGCCGAGCTGTTGCGGCTGTGCGCTCGCATCGGCTATTCGCCGCCCGCTGTCCTCTGACGAATCCGCCCCGGCGCGAAAGCTGCCGGATTGGTTCAAGAGGAAAGACCAGACATGACCTACCAGAATTATTCGCTGAAGCAGCTTCAGCAGATCGATGCCGCGCATCACCTTCATCCGTTCACCGACCACAAAGAGATGCGCGAGACCGGCTCGCGCATCATCACCCACGCCAACGGGCCGTTCATCTATGATGCCGAAGGGACGGAAATCCTTGACGGCATGGCTGGGCTGTGGTGCGTCAATGTCGGCTATGGCCGCGACGAGCTCGCCGACGCCGCCTACGCCCAGATGAAGGAATTGCCCTACTACAACTCTTTCTTCAAATGCTCGACGCCGACGCCGGTTCTGCTGTCGAAAAAGCTGGCGGAGATCGCGCCAAGGCACATCAACCAGGTGTTTTACGGCTCGTCCGGTTCGGAGGCCAATGACACGGCGCTGCGCCTGGTCCGTCACTATTGGGTGCTGGAAGGCAGGCCCGAGAAGAACCGCATCATCTCACGCAAGATGGGCTACCACGGCTCGACCATCGCCGGCGCCTCGCTCGGCGGCATGGATTTGATGCACAAGCAGCTCGGCGGCGCCGTGCCCAACATCGTCCATGTGATGATGCCCTATGCCTATGAGCTCGCACTGCCCGGCGAAAGCGACCATGATTTCGGCCAGCGCGCGGCAAAAGCGGTCGAGGACGCCATCCTCGAAGCCGGCGCCGACAAGGTGGCCGCCTTCATCGGCGAGCCGGTGATGGGGGCAGGCGGGGTGAAGATCCCGCCGATGAGCTATTGGCCGGAGGTGCAGCGCATCTGCCGCAAATACGATGTCCTGCTGATGCTGGACGAGGTCATCACCGGATATGGCCGCACAGGCGAGTGGTTCGCCGCACAAGCCTTCGATGTCGAGCCCGACACCATCACCACGGCCAAGGCGCTGACCTCTGGCTATCAGCCGCTGTCGGCGCTGCTGGTCGGCGACCGCATCGCGGCGACGCTGGTCGAAAAGGGCGGCGAATTCTATCACGGCTACACCTATGCCGGGCATCCGGTGGCCTGCGCGGTGGCGCTGAAGAACCTCGAGATCATCGAGCGTGAAGGCCTGGTCGAGCGCGTCAGGAACGACACGGGGCCTTACTTCGCCAGGGCCCTGCAGGAACGTCTCGGTGGGCACGATCTGGTCGGCGAGGTGCGCTCGTTCGGGCTGATGGGGGCGATCGAGATCGTCAAGGACAAGGTGACCAAGGAGCGCTTCCTGCCTGCCGGCAGCGCGGCGGTGATGGTTCGCGACCACGCGATTGTCCAGGGCATGATGCTGCGCGCTACCGGCGACACGATGATCCTGTCGCCGCCGCTGATCTGGACGCGCGAGACGATCGACATGGCCTGCGACCGCATCGCCACGGCGCTCGATCTGGCGCAAGCGGATTTGCGCAAGGGGTAAGGTAGAACCATCGCCGGGCGACCTGCAGTCGGACGCTCGGCGATCGCTGCGTCGATCGCCGAGCAGATGGTCGAGGACGTGGACAAAGTCAGTTCGAATTCGGCTGCGGGTGGAAACGCGCCCTTTGGCGCGCCAAGCCTACCTCACTCCCCGGCTGGCAAAACTCGTCCATGCCGAGCGCGGCAGGCGTGCGAACGGCGCCCGTCTTGTCACCTGCCGCCGATCAGCGTGACTTCCGTAAGCCATCCGTAAGTCCGGTCCTGTCAACGTCGCCTGATCGACTTCAGCAAGGGATCATTCGTTCAAGGAGACCAAAATGGGCGACTAGCTGTCCTTAGCGCCACGTCGCAACGAATAGCGCCACGTTGAAGAGCGAACAAGTCGAGCGGTGTGCAAATTGAAGCATGCTTGCTTTCCCAATTGAGGCATTTGGCGAATCCAAATCTGAGGGAGTGACACATGTTTAAATATCTGTCTCGGGAGGGTCTCACGCGCGAACAATCGGAAGCCCTGGAAAAGGCCGCGTTCTTGATCATCAGCGCGCGGAGAGAAGCCGCGGCGCTACTGGCGCGGGCGGGAGTAACTTTACTGATGATGGGTTTGGGTTCGGGAACCCTTGCAACGCGCATATAGAGGCGCACAGCAACTGCCCGTGCAACGATTACACGGGCGATGGTGGGCCATGTTTGACGCAGACTACCCTCGATACGGCCTTCCCCCCGTCCCGGAGTTGCGGCCATCCACCATCAAAACATCTCTCCACGTAAGGCGTATTGGAGACAGTTGATGCGCACCATTTCTTTGATCCTAGCCTTGGTTATGCAATCGGTCATCACTGTATCTCTTGCGCAGGACGCCAAAACACCTTTCAAAAGGCCGGTTCCAGAAGAGCACAAGGGCTTCGTGGCGGAAATTGAGAGTGTTTTCAGGAAATATCCAAAGGCGATCGCTCGCTACAAACTCGTGGATATCGGCCTCGTAAATATTGGCGAGATGCCGCGCGTGGAGTGCACAGTAGAATGCGAGTTTGATTCTACTTGGGGCGGATGGTGCAAAGACCGTTGTGATACGGAACGCGAAGAATAGCACCCTGCCGGTTTCCATTGCCCGGTTGCTAGTCGACAGACACGCGCTTTATGATGGCTGCTGAAGCGCCGATCGGGCCCGTTGCCCGAGATCGTTGTGCGGGAGGGACACTATGGCCCAGCAGGAGCAGTGGCAGCTGGAAGGCAGCGCCGCGGACCTCTACGAGCGCTACCTGGTCCCGGCAATCACAGCCCTGTGGGCTGCGGACCTGATGGATCGTGCTGCGCCTCAATCTGGTGAGCGGATTTTGGACGTAGCTTGCGGCACCGGCGTGGTGGCACGCTCGGCGGCCGAGCGTATGGGAAGTGGGCAGGTCGTCGGCCTCGACATCAATACGGGCATGCTCGCCGTTGCTCGGTCGCTCCCGAGAGGCGCTGGAGCGCGTATCGACTGGCACGAGGGAAGCGCGCTCGAAATGCCGTTCCCTGACTCCGCCTTCGATCTGGTTCTTTGCCAGCTCGGACTGCAGTTTTTTCCGGATCGATCTAGTGCGCTCCGTTAGATGTTCCGGGTTCTGGTGCCTGACGGCCGACTGGCTTTAAACGTTTTCAGCGCTATTGAGCACACTCCTGCGGCGAAGGCGCTGGCGGATGCCTTGGATCGACACCTCGGTCCAGGCGCTTCGGCAACGAAAAGTCTGAGCATTCACTCGCCGATGCGGACGAGCTTTACCGATTGGTGGCCGAGGCGGGATTTCGTCAGGTGACCATCCACACGACGACACAAAACATCCGATTTCCCTCGTCTAGGGAATATGTGCGACTACAGCTGGCAGCGACTCCGCAGGCCGGGCTGGTCAGCAGAATTGATGCCGGGCATCGGGAAGCAGTCATCGCAGCGATCACCGGTGATCTAGATTTTTCGCTGGCAATCTATTCAACTGAAGGGGAGCTGATGTTCCCCCAAGAGGCCCACGTCGTGCTCGCACGCAAGTAGCGTAGCTGACCGATGAGCCATGGCACCGACGCGCTGGGGGATTGGGGCGCGACCACCTGTGGGTCGACGTAGCTCAGGACAGCAGCCACGACGCCGACGATCATCTGGAGACACGCCAGGGCGATCGCCTCATTGTCCTTGAAGAATGCGAAACGCAAAAACCGCGCTCCATCGGAACGCGGCTTTGCCAGATACGCATGGCGCTTCGCCAACAATACACTTGCGAAACTTACGGCGAAACTTACGGGCTCCGGTACGCGAGACCTGATCCGGAGCGCCGGGCGGATGTCCGCCTCGCAATCCGTTTTAAACGCATATCGTTACTGCAGGGTTAGCAAGAGCTTAAGCAAACCTAAATTTGCCGGCTTTCCGCTTTGGGCAGATCGAAAACCTGTGAACCTGGAGCTTACGCCGGGTCACCACGGAGGAAATTAATGATGCCGGAAAAATCCGCGCCGGCATTCCCTTGTGCGTTGAACAGCGCATAAAGCTGGGCTGCCTCGGCGCCGAGCGGCGTTGCTGCACCGACGCTCTGTGCGGCCTCCTGCGACAGTTTCAGGTCCTTCAGCATCAGTGCCGCCGCGAAGCCAGGCTTATAGCCATTGTTGGCGGGCGATGTCGGCACCGGGCCGGGCACCGGGCAATAGGTGGTCAGCGACCAGCACTGGCCGGACGAGGTCGAGGCGACGTCGAACAGCGCCTGGTGCGACAGGCCGAGCTTTTCTGCCAGCACGAAGGCCTCGGCAACGCCGATCATCGAAATGCCCAAAATCATGTTGTTGCAGATCTTCGCCGCCTGTCCGGCGCCGTCGTCGCCGCAATGAACGATGCGGCCGGCCATCGGCTTGAGGATTGGTTCGGCCTTGGCGAAGGCATCCTTCGAACCGCCGGCCATGAAGGTCAGCGTGCCGGCCGCCGCACCGCCCGTGCCGCCGGAGACCGGCGCGTCGATCGACAGCAACCCGTGCTTGGCGGCGATGGCATGGGCCTTTCGAGCCGACTCGACATCGATGGTAGAGGAATCGATGAACAGCGCGCCTTTTTTTGCCCTGGATACTATGTCTGCGTAAACCGACAGAACATGCTTACCGGCTGGCAGCATGGTGATGACCGCATCGGCGTCTTTCACCGCCGCAACGGCGTTGGCCATGATGACGACGCCGTGTTCCCTGGCGATGACGAGATTCTCCGGCACCAGGTCGAAGCCGTGCACGGCGTACCCGGCCTTGACCAGGTTGGAGGCCATCGGATTGCCCATATTGCCGAGGCCGATGAAGGCGATGGTGGTCATAATGGCGCTCCGTGGTTTGGGTAGGCAGTAGGCAGTAAGCGACCTATTCGGGCGCAAGTTTGCTAATAAGTTGGCGAAGCATTTTCCCGATGCCCTCGGTCGCTAAAAGCACGTGATAAGCTTGATCATACGTAGCAAGGCCAATGCGTTCGGCGATCTGGAGGTGTGTCTCGAACTCCTTCAGCGATCCCTGGGCAATCCTGAGAAATTGCTGATAGGAGCCTCTGTTGTCTCGGCCGTAACCTTCCGCGATGTTTGCGGGAATAGAGGTTGCTGAGCGGCGGATTTGGCTGGTCAACCCATACAATTCCTCTTTTGGCCATGCCTTGGTCAGGGAGTAGGTGGTGACGGCCAGATCCATCGCCTGCTGCCATACGATAAGATCCTTGTACGAATTGATCTTGCCGGTCATCTTTCTGCCTACTGCCTACTGCCTACTGCCTTACCGTCCGATCAGGGCGCGAGCGATGATGACGCGCATGATCTCGTTGGTGCCTTCGAGAATTTGGTGGACACGCAGGTCGCGCACCAGCTTCTCGATGCCGTAGTCGTGCAGATAACCATAGCCGCCGTGCAGCTGCAGGGCGTCGTTGGCGACATTGAAGCCGGCGTCGGTAACGAAGCGCTTGGCCATCGCCGACCATTTCGAGGCCTCCGGCGCGTTGCGGTCGAGCTTCGAGGCGGCGGTATAGAGGAAGACGCGCGCTGCCTGCAGTTCGGTCTCCATGTCGGCAAGCTTGAACTGCAGCGCCTGGAACTGGTTGATCCTCGAGCCGAAAGCCTTGCGCTCGGCGGTGTAGGCGAGCGCCTTGTCGAGTGCCGATTGCGCGCCGCCGAGCGAGCAGGCGGCGATGTTCAACCGGCCGCCGTCCAACCCGGCCATGGCGATGCCGAAGCCGGCGCCCTCGACCGACAGCAGGTTTTCGGCCGGCACCTTGCAGTCCTCGAAGACGACCTGGCGCGTCGACTGCATGTGCCAGCCCATCTTGTGCTCGTTGGCGCCGAAGGAAAGGCCGGGCGCATCGTTCGGCACGACGAAGGTGGAAATGCCTTTCGGCCCGTCGGCGCCGGTGCGCGCCATGACGACATAGAGGTCGCTGTCGCCGGCACCGGAGATAAACTGCTTGGCGCCGTTCAGCACATAGTCGCCGCCGCTTTTGACCGCACGCGTCTTCAGCGCCGCGGCATCGGAGCCCGAGCCGGGCTCGGTCAGGCAGTAGCTTGCCAGCCATTCCATCGAGGTCAGCTTCGGCAGGAAACGCCGGCGCTGCTCGTCGCTGCCGAAGCGGTCGATCATCGATGCCGCCATGTTGTGGATCGAGATGAAGGCGGAAAACGCCGGATCGGCCCGCGAAAGCGCCTCGAAGATCAGCACGGCGTCGAGCCGGCCGAGCCCCGAGCCGCCGACGTCGTCGCGGACATAGATGCCGCCAAGGCCGAGCGGACCTGTCTCGCGGATCACATCGGCGGGGAAATACTTGTTGCGATCCCAGTCGAGTGCGTTCGGCGCCACACGGTCGGCGGCGAAGGCTTGCGCCATCTCCTGGATGGCGCGCTGGTCCTCGTTGAGTTCGAACTGGCTGGTGCTCGCATCGACAGCGGCGTCCATGACGTGCTCCCTGATGTTTCCGGCCTGCTGGCCTGATCGTTTTTGGCTTTGCGCGCCGTCCAATCTAGACCAATGATGCCGCCGCGCAACCCGATCGTCTCCATCCAACCATCTGGGCAGCGGCTGTGTGCGAATGCGCTTTGGAGCAAAGTGTGACGACAACTTTCGACGAACTGCTTGGATGCTTCCATGCCTATCTCCAGACGTTCGATGATGCGCTGGTGCGCGACGCCATGGCCCGAATCGACTGGGACATGCCGGGCCGGCCGCTCGAACCGCATGCACTGCCTTGTCTCGTCCAACTCGGCCGGATCGTCGAACTCGCTCCCGCTGCGGCCAAGTCGCTGGCGCGGCTGGTTGCGGAGCGTCGCGGCGATCTGCACTGGGGCCAGACCTATGGCGAGGCGGATTTCGGCACGGTTTTCATCGACAATTACGGCTGGCTGGAGGTGTTCGGCACACGCGGCCATTTCGTCAATGACGAGGTCGCGGGCGGCCTGCTGATCCTTGGGCCCGACATTGTCTACCCCGATCACCACCATGTCGCGGAGGAGATCTACATCCCGCTGACCGGCGGCACCGAATGGCGCATGGGCGACGGCGGTTTTCGCCTTCGAGCGGCGGGCGAAGTGATCCACCATGCCTCTGACATCAACCACGCCATGCGCACCGGCAAGGAGCCGCTGCTGGCGCTCTATCTCTGGCGTGGCGGGCCACTGGCGGCCAAGTCGACGATCACCGCAACCGTTGCGCAGGGCAGGGACTGATATGGCCAAGGCGATCATGCTGCAGGGCACGGGTTCGGATGTCGGCAAGACGGTGCTCGTCGCCGGTCTGTGCCGCGCGGCGAAGAAGCGCGGCTTGAAAGTGCGGCCGTTCAAGCCGCAGAACATGTCGAACAACGCCGCTGTCGCCGATATTCCAGGCGATTCAGGCGGCGGCGAGATCGGCCGCGCCCAATGGCTGCAGGCGATCGCCTGCGGCGCAGCGCCGACCATCCACATGAACCCGGTGCTGCTCAAGCCGCAGACCGATGTCGGCGCTCAAGTCGTCGTGCAGGGCAAGGTGTTCGGCGAGGCGCGGGCGCGCGACTACCAGGCGCTGAAGGGCCGGCTGATGGATGCGGTACTGGACTCCTGGGCAAAGGTCGGCGAGGGCGCCGATCTGGTCATTGTCGAGGGCGCCGGCTCGCCGGCCGAGATCAATCTCAGGAGCCGCGACATTGCCAATATGGGCTTTGCGACGCGCGCCGGCGTGCCGGTGATCCTGGTCGGCGATATCGATCGCGGCGGCGTCATCGCCTCGGTCGCCGGCACCCATCTGATCCTGCCGGAGGAGGACCGGCGCATGATCGTCGGCTACCTCATCAACAAGTTCCGTGGCGACGTCTCGCTGTTCGAAGACGGCATCAAGGCGATCGAAAAATTCACCGGCTGGCGCTGTTTTGGCGTCGTGCCGTGGCTGAAGGCGGCGGCGAGGCTGCCATCGGAAGATTCCGTCGTGCTCGAGCGACTGGCGTCCGGCGAGAAGCGCGCGCTGAAGATCGCCGTGCCGGTGCTCTCGCGCATCGCCAATTTCGACGATCTCGACCCGCTCAAGGCCGAACCGCAGGTCGAGGTGGTGTTCGTGCCGCCTGGTGAGCGCTTGCCCGAAGATGCGGGTCTGGTGGTCATTCCCGGCTCGAAGTCGACGATCGGCGATCTCCTGAAATTGCGCGAGAACGGCTGGGACCGCGACCTTGCCGCGCATAGGAAACGCGGTGGTCATATCGTCGGCATTTGCGGCGGCTTCCAGATGCTTGGTCATACCGTGCGCGATCCCGACGGCATCGAGGGCAGCGTTACAGAAACGCAAGGGCTTGGCCTGCTCGACGTCGAAACGGTGATGGAGCCGGAAAAGACGGTGCGCAATGTCAGCGCGCGCTCGGTGCAATTCGATCTGCCGCTCGAGGGCTACGAGATCCATCTCGGCCGCACCACAGGTCCGGACACGCTGCGGCCGTCCGCCGTTATCAACGGTATCGATGACGGCGCTATCTCGGCCGACGGCAAGGTGGTGGGCACCTATATGCACGGGCTGTTTTCCGCCGATGCCTTCCGGGCGAAATTCCTCGAAAGCCTCGGCGTCAAGGGCGGCGGCATCGACTACCGCGCCGAGGTCGAACGGGCACTGGACGAGATCGCAGCCGAACTGGAAACCCACCTCGACTGCGACACGATTTTTGGGCTGGCGCGTTAGATACTTTGCCTGAGCATGATCTTGTCCGAAAACCGGTCTCCACTTTTCGGGATCATGCTTTCTCGTCAGCCTTCGGCCAGTAGGTGCCGAACGACCAGACGTTGCCTTCCGGATCGCGGCAGATGAATTCGCGGCTGCCATAGTCGCGGTCGGTGAGTTCTTCCAGAATCTCGGCGCCGGCGGTCTTTGCCCGCGCGTATGCCGCGTCTGCGTCAGCGACCGCAACGTAGATCGACTTGCCGCCACCCGAACCCGGCGCGCCGACCATCTTGCCATAGGCGTCGTCGCGCGCCGCGCCGAGCATGACGATCGAAGAGCCGAAAGCGAGTTCGGCGTGGTGCACCACGTCGCCTTCGCCATAGCGGGCGCGAACGCTGAAGCCGAAGGCCTCGCACAGCCAATCGATCATCTTGCCGGCATTCCTGTAGCGCAGCGCCGGATAAAGCCGAGGTGGTTCGGTGGTGTTCGGCATGGCTGATCTCCTTCAGCGGGTTGGTCGATCAACCCAGTCTGCGCGACGGCCGGTTGCGCGTCTTGAAGAAATGTTACCTCGCGGCAAGCGCCGTCGGCGCGAGGCCTGCGAGGTCGCGAAACTCGCGTACCAGATGCGCCTGGTCGGCATAGCCGCAGTCGGCGGCGATGTCGGCCCAATCGCTGTCGGCCTGTCTTGACAGCCCAAGCGCATGGTTGAAGCGGACGATGCGCGAGAGCGTTTTTGGGCCGGTGCCGATAGCGTCCGAAAATTTTCCGGTAAGATGCTTGCGGCTCCAGCCAAGCTTTTCGGCCAGCGTCGAGATGCGGGTCCGCCCGCCTGTGGTGACGATCGTCTCATAAGCCCAGACTATTTCTGCTTGAGTGCCGCTCGCGGCTGCCAACCGGTGGGCGACGAAGGCTTCGGCGATGGCAAAGCGTGAGCTCCAATCCGGCGCATTGCCAAGCCTTTCGCGAAGCGCGATGCCGTCAAAGCCAAGCACGTCATCCAGGCCGACCATGCGGTCGGTCAGTTCGCTCATCGGGCGGCCGAAGAAGCGACGAGCGCCGAGCGGGGTGAAATTGATCTGCACACAGCAGGTGCCGCCGCAGGATTCGATCACCACCGGCCCGGCATAAAGGCCGGCGGCAAAACTGGTCAAGCGGTCATTGTCGCCCGGGTCCTGGCCGAGCCCGATGGCAAAGGGTTCGGCAAAGCTGATGACCAGCGGCACGGTCAGCGAGGCATATTCGACGGCGCGGAAATGGCCTGGCATGGTTTCGCGAAAGCCGCATATGTCGGTGACGGCGCCCTGAAGCCGATGGCTCGGCGCGCGCCGCACCATCTCGAACCGATCGAGCCCTGGGCTGTCGTGGCGGCTGCCGTCTTCGCTGTCGGGCATGCGCTTTCCTTCCGCCACGCGACTTTAACAGACCATCCGCCGGAATCAAAAGCGCCCGGTTTTGGCCGGGCGCTCCGAGTTGCCTGAGATTCGGAGTTGTCTGGACGTGTTTAAGCGCCGCGCATCAGGCAGCCGGCGGCCAGCACGATGTAAGCGATGACGACAATCCACACAGCAGCCAAAGGGATGAACGCAAGG
Organism: Mesorhizobium sp. M0954; assembly: GCF_040319155.1. Classification (NCBI taxonomy): domain Bacteria; kingdom Pseudomonadati; phylum Pseudomonadota; class Alphaproteobacteria; order Hyphomicrobiales; family Phyllobacteriaceae; genus Mesorhizobium; species Mesorhizobium sp. M0954. Next base: position 84,015 of record NZ_JAMYNR010000009.1, read on the forward strand.
ACGCCAAGCGCGGCGAGAACGCCGATAATGGCGATAACAAGGGATATAATGAAAATAAGCTGGGTAGGCGCACTGAGATTCATGTTCGGTCCCTCCTCAACATGATTCGTACAACGACATAGTATCAGGCGCGCGGTCACACACCAATGAGCGCACGCAGGCGGCTTTTCCACCATCGCACCCCGTTTGCGCCAGGCCGATTCCGCGCTACCTTCCGAACGAATCGGAAGGGGCTGATGGCGATGGGATTGCTGGACCAGATACGCTCGATTTTCGACGGCGACCCCGGCGTGCGCAAGGTGGCGGACGATCCGGTGCTGTCGGCGGAGCTGCTCATGTTGTTCCGCATGATCCTGGCCGACGGTTCGGTCAGCGAAAGCGAAATGACCGCCTTCAGGCGTATCTGCCGGGACGCCTTTGGCATTCCCGAAACCAGCATCGACAGCGTCATCGAATATCTCAACGATTTCGGCTACGAGACCAACAGCTCGCAGGCCGTCGCCCAATTCCGCGATCTCGACGTCGAACGGCGCAAGCTGCTCGCCCGCCACATGGCCGAGATCGCCAAGGCCGATTCGCAACTCGCCGGGAGCGAAATGCAGCTGCTGCGCCGCACGCTCGACCTGCTCGACATCAGCCCTGCCGATGTGGTGAAGCAGGAAGGCTGAAGCATCGGCTGACTATGATTGCTGACGTTCTGAACGTCATCTTGTCTGTCATAGGCTATCCCTTGGGATAACCTGTAACCGAAATTATCGTGTCTCACTCAAGGGGTGCAGTCCAGCCGGACGAACACGATAAAAGTGCACTGTCACCGCAATTCGACGACACGTTGCGCGTGAGGATGGCGTTGCCCTTGGTTGGCGGTGTGTCGGCCGCACCCGTGTTCGGGCGTGAAAAACACTTTGGCGTGTCCGTCACCTCGTTGAGTCACGTGGTGCGGCGCAACGACAACGCGGGCAAGTTGAGCCGTGTCGTCAACACACAACGCCAGTCGGGCGAACATGGCAAAAAATGCACGGTCACCACAGCCCCAGGCGAAAATTCGCGTGTCTATATTTTTTTGAAAAACACTGCGCCAAGATAAAATATTCCAGATTTTCCATAAAAATGAAGACCGTATCCACCGTCTAGGAGAATCCCACGGTCAGTATCGCTGTCAAGCGTTTTGTCGTAGTTGAATGCAACGGAGTTGAGCATCAGATATTCTAAAACGCTACTCATCCGTAACAGCTTCCTGGAGATCCTTTCGCTATCATGCTTTGGTAACCTGATTTCCCCCTTACTCGTTTTCCCCGGATATAAACCGTAGTACCGAACAGTCTTCAATTCGTTTGCTTCGTCTAGTCCGACCTCAAGGTCGTCGAAGCACATTATATTCTCTCCTTTCTCCCAAAAAGGGTCAGGACCAAGCGCTCGATTTATGTCTTCCGGCACTGACGTTTGATCAAGTTGGTACACAGCCTCTCCTCGAAGAATCCGCCAAAAGGGAGATGTATAGTGTCCAACTTTTTTGTTATTGCGGTTCACCGCCATCTTCATTGCCCTCCTGTTCACCCGCAGCGTCGTTCTCGGAATTACGGTGACAGTGCACCATTTTCTTTTGCCTGCCGCGTTTTCCCGATTTCACGGCTTTTCCGGTTTGCTCGGCAATCGGCCTGGCCGTCCAGATGCCGACATCGGCGACGCGGCAATGCTCGACCAGCAGTATGTCTTGGAGAGCCCATAGTCTTCGGCGTGAAAAACGCTTTGGCTCGCTCGTTACCCGGTTGCGTCACGTGATACGGGACACCGGGACAATGCGAGCAAGGCGAGCCATATGGACAATCTAGACACAAATGAGAGCCGGGCGAACGTAATTCCGATAAAAGTGCACTGTCACCGTATTCCGGCGGAACCCGATTGGGCTCCGGCCCTTCGCACCTTTCAAAACTGTTGGCTGTCAATGGCCATTCACCGCCCGTACGCACGAATAAGCCGTGCCACGAGGCCGCTCATCCCTGTTCCTGCAGCCTTTTCGCAATCGCCCGGTGCAGGTCTGGAGCAGCAGTGACCAGCGCCTTGGCCGCCTCGGATCGCGGGTGGTCGAGCACTTCGCTCGTCCTGCCGCGTTCGACGATCTTGCCGTCATGCATGACCAGCACCTCGTCGGTGATGGCGCGGGCGACGGTCAGATCATGGGTGATGAAGAGATAGGCGATGCCGAGCTTCTGGTTGAGTTCGGCGAACAGATCGAGGATCTGGGCGCGGATCGAGACGTCGAGCGCCGAGACCGGCTCGTCGGCGACGACCAGCTTCGGCCGGGTGATGATGGCGCGGGCGATCGACAGGCGCTGACGCTGGCCACCCGAAAACTCGTGCGGATATTTGTCCATGTCGCGCGGCGAGAGGCCGACCTCGTGCAGCGCATGCGCCACCATCTCGCGCCGCTCGGCGGGCGCCGGCTTCTTCTCCAGCACATGAAGCGGCTCGGCCACCAATCTTTCGACCTTCTGACGCGGGTCGAAGGAACCGTACGGGTCCTGGAACACGACCTGCATGTCGCGCCGTGCCGGCTTGAGCTCCGCCTCGCTCTTGCCGGTGATGGTCTCGCCGCGGAAGCGGATCGTTCCCGATGTCGGCCGGTCCAGCGCCAGGACCATGCGGGCAAGCGTCGACTTGCCGCAACCGGAGCGGCCGACCAGCGCCACCGACTGGCCCGGCGCCATCGAGAAGGAAACATCGTCGACGGCGCGGATCGGCGCCGCGCGCTTGAACAGCGACGTGCGACGTCCCGGATAGTCCCGCGTTACGTTCTCTACCTGAAGCAGCGGTTTGCCTTGGCCGCTGTCGTGCGTCTTGGCACGCGCGGGCACATGCATCGAGGCCTGCGCCAGCTGGCGCGTATAGGGATGAAGCTGTCCGGACAGAATGCGCGCCGTGTCGCCGGCCTCCATCACCTCGCCATGTCGCAGGATGGTGATGCGGTCCGCCATCTCGGTCACCACGGCGAGGTCGTGCGAGATCAGCAGCAGGCCCATGCGGTTTTCCGCTACGAGGTCGCGCAAAAGGTCGAGGATCTGCGCCTGCAGCACCACGTCGAGCGCGGTCGTCGGTTCGTCGGCGATCAGCAGCTTGGGCTTCAGCGCACAGGCGATGGCGATGACGACGCGCTGGCGCTGGCCTCCGGACAGCTCATGCGGATAACGCGACAGCGGGAACTGCGCCGCCGGCAAGCCGACCCGGTCGAGCATTTTTCGCGCCCGTTCCTCGGCGTCGGCGCGGCTCGCCCTGGTGTGCCAGCGAATACCCTCGGCAACCTGCTCGCCGATGGTCTTGACCGGGTTGAGCGCCGTCATCGGCTCCTGGAACACCATGCCGATGTCGTCGCCGCGCATTGCGCACATCTGGTCCTCGCTCGCCGCCAGGATGTCGATGCCGTCGAAGGTAACGCGTCCGGTTGCGCGTGCCGCCCACGGCAGGAGCTGCATCACGGTGAGCGCCGTCATCGACTTGCCGGAGCCGGATTCGCCGACCAGCCCCATGACTTCGCCGGGCGCGACGGACAGCTCGATGTCCCTGAGGATGGGCGTGCCGCCGATGGTCAGCGACAGCTTCTCGATTTCGAGCAGGCTCATCGCTGCCGCCGCGATTTCGGATCGAGAATGTCGGCAATGCCGTCGCCAAGCAGGTTCAGGCCAAGCACGGTGATGACGATCGCCATGCCCGGAAAGATCGCCATCCACGGCGCCACCACCATGCGGGTCTGGGCGTCGAACAGCATGCGGCCCCAGCTCGGCATCGGCGGCTGGGTGCCCAGCCCGACGTAGGACAAGCCCGCTTCGGCCAGTATGCCCAGCGCGAACTGGATGGTGCCTTGCACCAGCAGCAGCGTGGCGATGTTGGGCAGCACATGTTCGATGCTGATCAGCGTCCTGCTTTTGCCGGCGGCGCGGGCGGCGAGGATGAATTCGCGCGGCCAGATCGCCAGGGCGCCGGCGCGGGCGACGCGCGCGAACACCGGGATGTTGAAGATGCCGATGGCAATGATGGCGTTGAACGCGCCGGGCCCGAAGATGGCGGTGATCATGATTGCCGAAAGCAGCGCCGGAAAGGCGAAGACCAGGTCGTTCAGCCGCATCAGCACGTCGTCGACGAAGCCGCCACGCGCCGCGGCAAAGGCGCCGAGCGGCACGCCGACGCCCATGCCGATGCCGACCGCCACCAGCGCCACGGCAATCGAGTTGCGGGCGCCAACCATGATCATCGACAGGATGTCGCGACCGAAATGGTCGGTGCCGAACCAGTGCGCCAGCGACGGCGCCTGGGTCTTGTCGGAAATGACCAGCCTGGTGACGTCGTAAGGCGTCCACACGAAGGAGAGGATCGCGACCGCAGCCACCAGTGCGGTGACGACGAAGCCGGCGAGGAACGAACGGTTTCGAAACGCCTTGGCCAGGATGCCGGCAAGGTTCTCGTCGGGGATGTCGATGTGCAGCGTCATTGCCTGCCTCTCAGGCGCGGATCGACCACCGCATAGGAGAGATCGACAACGAAATTGACGATGATGACGGCGGCAACCAGCAGCATGACGACGCTCTCGACCACGATCAGGTCACGCTGGTTGATTGCCTGGAACACCAGCCGGCCGAGGCCGGGCAAATAGAAGACGTTCTCGATGATGATGGTGCCGGCAAGCAGGAAGGCGAATTGCAGGCCTAGAATGGTGACCACCGGGATCAAGGCGTTGCGCAGCGCATGCCGCCACAAGACAAGACGATAGGGCAGGCCCTTGGCGCGGGCGGTGCGGATGTAATCCTCATTCAGCACTTCAATCAGCGCCGAGCGGGTGACCCGGGCGAGGATCGCCGCCTGCGGCAGAGCGAGGGCGACCGCCGGCAGGAGCAGCGACTTCAGCGCCGGCCAGACGCCGGCGCCCCAGCCGGGAAAACCGCCGCCCGGCACCAGCCGCAGCCAGACGGCGAACAGATAGATCAGTATCAGCGCAAACCAGAAATTGGGCACGGCGACGCCAAGCTGGGCGGCGCCCATCGCAACCGTGTCGCCGGCCCGGCCGCGCCGGCTGGCGGAAAACAGCCCGACCGGGATGGCAATGACTGTGGACAGCGCCAGCGCCATCAGCGCCAGCGGCAGCGAGACGACGAGACGCTCACGGACCAGATCGATGACCGGCACCGAATAGGTATAGGAACGGCCGAAATCGAGGCTCAGCAAGCCGCCGGCCCAATGCAGATAGCGCAGCACGACGGGAGCGTTGAGACCCATCTGGTTGCGCAGCAATTCGATCTGGTCGGCGCTGGCGTTCAGGCCAAGCATCAGCCGCGCCGGGTCGCCGGGAATGATCTCCAGCACGGCAAAGACCACCATCGAGGCCAGAACCAGCGTGACGACGGCGATGGCGAGGCGCTTGAGGAGGTAGGCGGTCATGAGCTGCCTGATGCAAGCACTGGGCGAAGCTTGCGTTCCCGCCCACCCCCCTCTGTCCTGCCGGACATCTCCCCCTCAGGGGGGGAGATTGTGCCCTCATCGCCGCTTTCGCTAATCACTAGCGTTGCAAGGACAGTGCCAGCGTGGAAACTGCCAATCCCCCCCCTTGAGGGGGAGATGCCCGGCAGGGCAGAGGGGGGTGGGACGGAGTGCAACTTTCGCCCTTCTGTCAGCGACCCGCTCAATCCGTCCACTTCACCTTGGTCAGGTCGTTGGCCTGGATCGGGGCATTTTCCCACAGGCCCTGCAGTTTGGCGTCCCAGACGCCGACCTTCGGCAATTCGTAGAGGAAGCCGACCACGGCGTCATCGGCCAGGACCTTCTGCGCCTCGCCGAGCAGCGTCATGCGCTTGGCCTCGTCGGAGGTAAGGTTCAGCTCGTCGATGATCTTGTCGAAGGCCGGGTTGTCGTAGTTGAAGTAATAGTCCTTGCGCGAATAGATATCGATGTCGTTGGGCTCGGTGTGGGAAACGATGGTCAGGTCGTAGTCCTTCTTGGTGAAGACCTGGTCCAGCCATTGCGCCCATTCGACCGGGATGATCTCGAGATCGATGCCGATTTCGCGAAGCTCCGAGGCGATGATCTCGCCACCAAGCCGCGCATAGGAGGGCGGCGGCAGCTTCAGCGTCGCCTTGAAGCCATTCTCCAGGCCGGCTTCCTTCAGCAATTCCTTGGCCTTCTCCACATTGTGCGGATAGAGGCCGGTCAAGTCGACATAGGCCTTGCTGGCGGGCGACATGTGCGAGCCGATCGGCACGCCGAGGCCGGCCGAGGCGCCGTCGATGATCGCCTTGCGATCGAGCGCAAAGGAAATCGCCTGCCTGACCTGCAGCTTGTCGAAGGGCGGCTTCTTGTTGTTGATCGACAGGATGGTTTCACCCTCGGTCGAGCCGATCACCACCTTGAAGCGCGGGTCGTCCTTGACCTGGGCGACGCTGTCGGGGTCGAAGAACGGAAAGGCCTGGACGTCGCCGGAAAGCAGCGCCGGAACGGCGGCGGCGGCATCCGGAATGATGCGGAACTCGGCCTTGTCGAGGAACACCGGGGCGCCCCAGTAATTATCCGACTTGACCAGCGTGATCGATGAGCCCTTGGCCCAGTTCTGGAACTTGAACGGGCCGGTGCCGATCGGTTTTTCCTTGTTGGTGCCGGCTGTCTCAGGCGCCACGATCACCGCGTCGCCCCAGCCCATATTGTAGAGGAACGAGCCTTGCGGGTTCTTCAGCGTGACCTTCACCGTCGCGGGATCGACGACCTCGACCCTGTCGATGGCGGCAAACAGGGCCTTTTGCGCGTTGACGGAATTGTCGGCGCGGGCACGGTCGAGCGAGAATTTCACGTCGTCGGCGTTGAAGTCGGTGCCGTCATGGAATTTCACGCCTGTATGCAGCTTGAAAGTGTAGACCTTGCCGTCGTCGGAAATGCTCCAGCTTTGCGCGAGATCGGGCAGCACCTCGCCGTTCGGGCCGATGCGGGTCAGGCCCTCGAAGACATTGGCATAGAGTACCTCGTCGATTGCCGCGGCGGCACCCGCGGTCGGGTCGAGATGCGGGGGTTCGAGCGTAATGCCGATGACCAGGTCGGTGCGCGCGGCCATCGCCGAGGTCCCGGCGGCCAACGCCAGCGCCGCGGCGGCCAGAATGGTTTTCCACAATTTCATCGTGCAACTCCCCATGACTAAAACACGTGCTCAAACCCGGGCGGATAGAAGCGTGAATTCGCCGCCGAGTAAATTGCGTTTCGTACCGTGTGCCGACGCCGGGAGGAATGTTTTTCCGCCCATGGCCGGATCATGGCGGGCCGGCGCCCCTCAGCAGCACGCCGAGGCCGATCGCCATCACCTTTGCCGAGTCCAGCATGTCGGCAATGCCGACCCATTCGTCGGGCCGGTGGGCGAGATCGAGAATGCCCGGGCCATAGGCGATGCAGTCATAGATGTGGCCGATACGGGCGATGTGCTTCTGGTCGTAGGTGCCGGGCGAAATCACGTAGTCCGGTTCGCGGTCGAATATCTCCATGATGCCTTGCGCGACCGCCTTAACCACCGGCGCGTCGCGCTCGGTCATCAGCGGCAGCACCTCCATCAGATCGCGGATTTCGTAGTCGAACTTTTTGCGCTCGCGCTTCAGCCGTTCGAGGATATCGGTCACCTCGCTCTTGACCGCAGCGAGATCCTCTTCGAGCAGGAAGCGGCGGTCGATGGTCAGCCGGCAGGAATCGGGCACGTTGGGCGAGGGCAGGCCGGGCCGGAAATCCTCCGTCTGGCCGCCATGGATCGAGTTGATGTTCATGGTCGAGCGTTTTGCGCCTTCGGGCACGACCGGCATGCGCGTCATCTTGCGGTCGAGCGCCGGAAACAATTCGTCTTCGAAGGCCCGCAGCACGGCGCCCATATGGCGCACCGCATTGTCGCCGAGGAACGGCATCGAGCCGTGCGCGATCTCGCCCTTGGTCTCGATCTCGGCCCACCAGACGCCGCGATGGCCAAGGCAGATGCGGTCCTTGTTGAGCGGCTCGGGAATGATGACGTGGTCGACCTTCGGCCTCGAGAAATAGCCGAGCTTGGCCAGATGCGCGACGCCGCCAAAGCCGCCGGACTCCTCGTCGACCGTGCCTGAAATCTCGATGGCGCCGGGAAAATCGGGAAACACCTCCATGAAGGCTTCAGCGGCGATGATCGAGGCGGCAAGCCCGCCTTTCATGTCGCATGCGCCGCGGCCATAGACCTTGCCATCCCTGACGATGCCGGCGAACGGATCGAGGCTCCAGCCGTCGCCGGGCTCGACGACGTCGATATGCGAATTGAAGTGCACGCAAGCACCCGGCGCCCGGCCATCGAAGCGGGCGACGACGTTGACGCGCGGGTAACGGTCAGTGTCGCCGGGCGTGCCCTCGGCACGGATGAATTCGATCTCAAAACCACGCTTCTTCAGCCGCGCGCCGATATATTCGGCACATGGCCGATAGGCTTCGCCGGGCGGATTGATGGTCGGAAAGCGGATCAGATCCGCAGTCAGTGCAACCAGATCATCGGCTCGGTCATCGATAGCCTTGAGGAGCCGTTCGTTCGGTTCATTCATTCGGCGAATTGAGCAGCGGATGAGGGGGTTTTGCAAGCCCGATGGCGAATTGCGAGGCGATTGCGTGTCGTTACGGCAACTATTGCGGGAAATCGTTCAAATTCGCTGCTTTGGATTGGTGAAATCGTCAGGGAGTAGGTGTTAGCTCGCTGGCTTGCCATCAAAACGCTGGAGAACAGCGTGACGGCAGGCAGGCAAGGGGCATCAAAGGGGTTTGATTGCATGAAAAACACTGTTCTCATGGCAGCGGCATTAGTAGCGATGCTGTTCGGTTCGTCGTTCGAGAGCCGTGCGGCCAGCCTGGTCGCGAACATCGATATTTCCTCACAGACGATGACGGTAAGATACGGGCTTTCGTATTATCGGTGGAGCGTTTCCACCGCCCGCAAGGGCTACATCACGCCGCGCGGCAGTTACCGGCCACAGCGGACGGCCCGGATGTGGTATTCGCGCAAATACGACATGTCGCCGATGCCCTATTCGGTGTTCTTCCGCGGCGGCTATGCCATCCACGGCACCGGCGCGATCCGGCAATTGGGGCGCCCGGCATCGCATGGCTGTGTGCGCCTCCACCCCAGCAACGCCGCCGCGTTCTATTCGATGGTGCGCGAAGCCGGCTTCGGCAATACGCGGATTCTCGTGACGAATTAGGGCCTGCTCCTCGGCCCGCAATAAAAAACCCGCCGGAGCGGCGGGTTCGTTGGGGCCAAATAGCACCATATCGAAATTAGTAGCATAGCTGCCGGCACAAAGCAAGAACAAAATAAGGCTTGCACCCAAAAAAGATGGTGCGCTCAGGCGGGTTTGTCGCGCATTGTCGCTGGCCGACGCTTTTTGCGGCCGCTGATCTCCCAGCGCTTGTGGAACCACATCCACTGGCCGGGGTCTTCGCGCACCCAGCGCTCGACCACGTCGTTGAGAAGCTGGGTGGTGGCGGGGACGTCGACACTGCCGCCGGCGGTGCGCGGCAAGGTGAGTTTGTCCTCGATCTCGAGCCGGAAACGGTTGTTCGGCAGGCGTACGCAGCGCGCCGGGTAGACATCGCAATCGTAGTGCCGCGCCAGGGTGCCGAGGACCCGGTTGCTCTCGCAGGGGCGGCCGAAGAATGTCGTCTCGAGCCCGCCGGTGAATTTTTGGTCGACCAGCACGCCGATATTGCCGCCTTTCTCGAGGATGGCCGCAAGTGCGAACGAGGCACCGGTCGAAGACGGCAGCAGCGATCCCATGCTCGAGCGGCGGGTCGAGAGGATGTACTCGGCGAGGTAAGGGTTGTTGGGCGGGCGAAACAGCGCCGTGATGTTCATGCCGAAGGTCGCCGCAGCCACCGGCAGCAGCTCGAAATTGCCGAGATGCCCGGTGAAGACGATATGCGGCTTGTCCTCGCCCGCGATGCGCACGAAATGCTCCACGCCCTTGACCTCGACACGGCCCGGCTTCGTCGCAGCGGGATCGTAGTCGAACAAAGCATCGAGAAAGATGTATTCGGCGGCCAGGCGGGCCATGTTGCCCCACATGTCGGAAGCGATCGCCTCGATCTCGGCATCGCTCTTTTCCGGATAGGCCTTGCGCAGATTGTCGACGGCAACCTGATGGCGCGCTACCCAGGGGCCGATGCGGCGGGCAGCGCGGTCGGCGAAATTGAGCGCCCTGTCGGGCGGCAGCAGGCGCAGCGCGGAGATGATGATCATCGCGACGCGCGCGACCAGCCAGTAGTTGAACTGGCGAAGCCGCCTGCCATAGCGGAATCCCACGTCCCTGCGGATCTTCCTGAAGGCGTTGCCGATCATTTCAGCCGACGCGCAGGATGATCTTGCCGAAGACGTCGCGGCCTTCCATGCGCTTCAGCGCCGCATCGATGCCGTCGAAGCCGACCTCGGTGTCGATCACCGGCGCGACCAGGCCCGCGGCCATCTTCTGCATGGCGTCGGCCATATTTTCCATGCGGCAGCCGAACGAGCCGAGCAGCTTCAACTGCTGCTGGAACAACTGCATCAAATTGATCTGTGTCGACACGCCGGAGGTCGAGCCGCAGGTGACCAGCCGGCCGCCGCGCTTCAGGCACAGCATCGAGGCGGCAAAGGTGTCGGCGCCGACATGCTCGAACACCACGTCGACGCCCTTCTTCTTGGTCAGCTTGCGCACGATGCCTTCGAAGCGGTCGTCGCGATAATTGATTACGTGGTCGGCGCCGAGCGCCTTGGCCTTGTCGATCTTGTCGTTCGAGCCGACGGTGGTGATGACCATGCAGCCCATCTTCTTGGCCAGTTGAATAGCGGCGGAGCCGATGCCGGAGCCGCCGGCATGGACCAGTATCGTCTCGCCGGGTTGCAGCCGGGCATTGTCGAACAGCATGTGCTCGACCGTGCCGAAGGTGACAGGCGCCACCGCCGCGCCGATTTCGCTCACGCCTGGCGGGGCGGGGACCAGAAGGCGCGCCGGCAGGTTGATCTTTTCCTGCGCAAAGCCGTCGAGATGGAAGCCGTGAACGCCCGAGACATGCTCGCAGAGATTGTCACGGCCTTCGCGGCAGGCGCGGCAAAGACCGCAGGTGCGGGCGCCATAGATCGACACCAACTGTCCGGGCAGGAGGCTGGAAACGCCGGGGCCGACCGCCTCGACCTCGCCGGAGGCCTCGGCGCCGACGACCAGCGGCAGCTTGCGCTTGGCGAAGGCCATGCCGCGCCAGCCCCAGACGTCGATATGGTTCAGCGCCACGGCCTTGATGCGCAGCGTCACCTCGCCGAGCGACGGCGGCGGCGGTGGCGGCAGGTCCACCGTTTCAAGCCGGCGATCCTCGATAAGTTGCAATGCGCGCATGCCAGATCCCAGGTTGCGCATGACCGAGAACCGTTTCGGAAAGGACCATGCGCACGACAACAGTGCTAGAGCGGAACGGTCGCTTAGACCGGTTCCCGCGCCATGACAAGGCAGGTGTTCTGGCCGCCAAAGCCGAAGGAGTTCGACAGGACGGTGCCGACCTCGGCGTTGCGCTTGGTGTTCGGCACCACGTCGAGCACGATTGCCGGGTCGGGATTGTCGTAGTTGATGGTCGGCGGAATGATGCTTTCGCGCATCGTCATCAGCGAAAATGCGGCCTCGACAGCACCGGCAGCCGATAGGGTATGGCCGATCATCGACTTGTTCGACGAGACCGGCATTGACGAGATCCGCTCGCCGAACACCGTCGACAGCGACAAATGCTCCATCTTGTCGTTTTCGGGCGTCGAGGTGCCATGGGCGTTGACATAATCGATCCCGTCCTCGCTCAGGCCGGCATCGGCAAGAGCGGCGCGCACCGCCGCGATCGCCGGCGAACCGTCCGGCTTGGAGCGGGTGCGATGGAAGTCGTCGGCCTTTTCGCCGCAGCCGCGCAATATGCCGAGAACGGTGGCGCCGCGGGCAAGTGCTGCCTCCAGCGATTCCAGCACAAGGGCGCCCGAACCTTCGGCCAGCACGAAGCCGTCGCGATCCTTGGAGAAGGGTTTTGAGGCCTTTTCGGGGATGTCGTTATGGGTGGAGAGCGCCGACAGAAGCGAGAAGCGGATCAGCGCCTCGGCGGTCGCCGAGCCGTCGGCGCCGATCGACAGCGCCCTGTCGCATTCGCCGCGGCGGATCGCCTCGACGCCGAGCTGGATCGCGGTGGCGCCCGAAGCGCAGGCTGTCGACAGCGTGATCGGCAGGCCGCGTGTGCCGAAACGGTCGGCAAGCCGGTCGGCAATCGAGCCGAACTGGGTGGTCTCGAAGATGTCGAGTTCCCTGAGGCCGCGCGCTACCCGCAGCAGCCTCTCGGCACCGGTGTCGTGCCTGTCTGAATTATTGGGCGCGTCGAAATTGTAGAGCGAAAAGCGCTCGCTCCAGTCGAGCTCGACCGGCGGCGAAGCGAGGAACAGCGGTCCGCCGAAATCGCCGGCATCGAGGCCGGCCTCCGACATCGCTTCCTGGGCGGCGGTTTCGGCAAGCTCATAGGTGAGGAGACTGGCGCCCTTGGAACTCGACGGCAGGAAATCGACCATGCCGGAGATGCGGGTGTTGAGATGATCGACCGGGAAGCGGGTGATCGGATGGATGCCGGACTTGCCTGAGGTAAGTGCCGCCCAATTGTCGGTTTTGCCAACACCGAGCGACGTCACCACGCCGATGCCGGTGACGGCGACGATGGGCCTGCCCATGTGGTCGTTCAGATTGGCCATTTGTTGTCCAAAAACCTGTTTCTCTTGGAGCGTCGGATCGCCCGAAACCGCGCCACACTTTTCGGTCCGATGCTCTAGGCGGCTTTGATCAGCGCCATGCCCTCGAATTGGTGATAGCCGATCGCCGTTGCAAGGACGGTCTTCGGGACACCGGCAAACGGTTTTTCGACTGTGGCGTCGAAGACAGGATAGGCGGCCTTGCGGTCGACAGCCAGCGCCGCCAGCGCCACGGCAAAGGGGAACTGCGCTTCCTTCATGTGGCCAGTCAGCGTCGAAAAGCCGCGTGCGGCGATCGCCGGATTGGCGTCGAGCGCCGATTTCTCGGCGGCGGTCGCGGCATGGGCGCCCGAAGCGCCGGAGATCGCGAGCAGCTCGCCATTCGGCAATGCGGCTTGCTTCAACAGCACGGCGATCTCGCCGTCGAGTTCGTCCCGCCGGCGCCTGGCGCGACCGGACAGGACCGGGCCGAGTTCCGCATAGATCTTCCGGCCACGGCTTTCCGCATGCTCGCGCTGCTCCAGGACGAGAAACGCGCCGCCGGATCCGGTCACCACGCCGCCGCCTTCGGCACCTTGCCTCTGCCAGACCGGCCGCCACGGACCGCGATGCAGGTAGCCGGCCAGTTCATAGCCGAGCAGCATGTCGGAATGTTCGGTCTGGAAAGCGCCGCCGACCAGTATATGCGTCGACTGGCCGGAGCGGATGCGCGCGGCCGCGGTCTCGACAGCGGCAACGCCGGCACCTTCCTCGCCCATGAAGGTGCGCGACGACCCCGTCACCTTGTGGACGATCGAGATGTTGCCGGCGAGCAGGTTGGAAAGCTGTGCCAGAAACAGCGTCGGACGCAATTCGGTGGTCAGCTTCTCGTTGAGCAGCACGTCGCGGTCATTGCGGCTTTCCGATGCCGCGAGAATGGCCGCATCGACCGCCTCGTCGCGCTCGCCGCCGCCGGCGGCCACCACCATGTCCATGGTCGCGCAGAGTTCGTCATTACCCTTGATGCCGGCATCGTCGAGCGCAAGGCCGGCCGCATAGGTGCCGAGCCTCTGCCAGGTTTCCATCTGCCGCTGGTCGCCACGCTTGGCGATCTGCAGGTTCCAGTCGATCTCGGGCAGAGGATGGACCGTATAGGGCGAGAAGCGCGAGGCCTCCAGAACCGGCTCAAGCCGTGGCTGGAGGAGCTTTTGCCAATGCGCATCCGGACCCTCGCCCAGTGACGAGACAAGGCCGATGCCTGATATGACGACGTCGTGGGGGTTCATGGGAGGCTGTTGTGGGTCGGGCGCGTCAGGCGCTGTGTTCACGTGGCGTTCTTGGCGGCGACGAGCGCGTCGATCTTGGCGCACAGGTTCTTCATGACGAAATAGTCGTCGGTCGAAGCCTTGCCGTCATTGACTTCCTGCGTCCACTTTTCCAACGGCACCTTGATGCCGAATTCCTTGTCGATGGCAAAGACGATGTCGAGGAAGTCGAGGCTGTCGATGCCGAGATCGTCGATGGTGTGGCTTTCGGGCGTGATCGTCTCGATGTCGATCTCGCTGGTGTCGGCGATGATCTTGGCGACTTTGTCGAACGTGGTGGACAAGGGCTTTTCCTTCGATTGCGGGCGGAATCTGTCCGCATGTGTTTTGGGCTGTCTAATCGGTTTTTCCGGGCAGGAAAAGGCCTGATACGCCGCGCGCAGATGGGATTGCTGCCCAGGCAGAGCAATAGGGGTCGCTGGTAACCCCCGGCGATATGCCGAAACCGCCCCATCTCTGACCATTGGGTGTACCAATGTACCATGGTACAAAGATCTATGACCATAGAACGCGTGCAGACCGGGGTGCGCCTGGAAAAACGATTGGTGAAGGTGCTCAAGGCCTTGGCTGAGCATCGCGACATGAGCCTGGGTGACCTCATCGAGGGCATCCTGCTGCATGCTTTCGAAGGCCGGACACCGTTCTCCGCGGCGACCCTGGAAACAATCGGCCAATTGAAGCGCATCTACGAAATGGAGCTTGCCGCAGCGGACAGCCACGGTCTGGCGGAAACCGGCGGGGAGGGCGGATGACGAGCCATCTTGAGCGCAGCCACAGCATCGTGCTTTCGGGGCCGATCGACCGCGGCTTCCCGCTGTTCACGCCGATCGGAGAGACCCTGTGGGTGGACGGCTGGCGTATCGCATCCGCTATGTTCGCGTTACGCGGATTCGCGTTTCGGATTTGTCGAGGTGGCCTGCCGACCGACCACTAACGGAGGCACGGAGGCGTCGATTACCTATGCGTTCACGGCCTTGGAGCCCGGCAGGAGCATCCTATCTGTCCGAACTTACAGAGGACGCGTTCGCGGACATGATCGAGGGATGGAAGCTCCGTGTCGACGCTTGGCTGGTAGCGGTGAAAATCTGACGCCAAGTAACTTAAACGAATTGCCACTAAGGGTGGAATGTTACCTTCGTCTCGTAGATGGGAACGAGCAAGTAGCGGACAAAGCGGTCGCTCAGTGAGGTTTCCTGCGTTCTGTGCCTTGATGATGGGGACAATTCTTCGCCGCTGATCGGAGCAACACCCGTGGCCATGCATTCCTTCCACATCCACATCCCGGATGAACAGATCGAGTACCTACGGCGTCGTATCCAATCGACAAGATGGCCGTCGTCGATCTTCGCATACGGATGGGACGACGGTACTGACGTTGATTTCCTCAGAAAGCTTTCACGTTACTGGGAGTACGATTTCAGGTGGCGCGATCACGAAAAACGTCTGAACCTGTTGCCTCAGTTTAGGGTCACGATTGACGGGTGCGACATCCATTTCGTTCACCAGAAAGGAAAGGGGTCAGCACCCTTGCCGTTGATCCTCACTCATGGCTGGCCCGGCTCCTTCGCCGAGTTCGAGCACGTCATCCCGCTGCTCACGGATCCTGCCAAATACGGCGGGGATGCCGAGGACGCCTTCGATGTCGTCGCACCGTCGCTTCCGGGTTTCGGCTTCTCGTCCCCGCCGCATCAGGCCGGCGTTAGCTCAAAGCGTGTCGCGAAGCTGTGGCGGGGGCTGATGCGCGAACTGGGATATGATCGCTTCGCCGCACAAGGTGGCGACATCGGCGCAGGCGTCTCGACCTGGCTCGCTCGGCTTTACCCGGACGACCTTATCGGATTGCACCTGAATTACATTCCAGGCAGTTTCCGCCCGACCCTCGGTCGCGACGACCCACCTGTCACGCCGGAGGAGAAGGCATTCCTCGACAGTGCGGCGAATTTCGCCGCAACGGAGGGGGCCTACGCTTTTCTGCAGGGGACCAAGCCCCAGACGCTAGCCTTTGCACTGACAGATTCCCCAATCGGGCTAGCCGCATGGATTGCCGAGAAGTTCCGCAGTTGGAGCGACTGCGAAGGCGAACTCGAACGCGCCATCCCTCTAGACACGCTGCTTACAGACATCTCGCTCTACTGGTTCGGTAACACGATCGAGGCCTCGCTCCGGATTTACAAAGAGAACCGGCTCTGCCCCCTGATCTTCGGGCCAAGGGAGCGAATAACACCGCCCCTCGGCGTTGCAGTCTTCCCTCGAGAGCTTCCTATGCCACCTCGCTCCTGGGTCGAGCGAGTCTTCCGTGTCGAGCGCTGGACCGACATGCCGAAAGGCGGACATTTCGCGGCGATTGAGCAACCCGAACTCCTGGTCGAGGACATCCGGGCCTTTTTTCGGCCGCTGAGGCTCCGGCCGGCAAAGTAAGGACGAAAACCTGCCCGTTGTCACGGCTCGGAAGTCCTGATGAGACGGTGGCATCGCATTCGCTTTCGTTAAAAGCGCTCGTTGCTCCTGACTAAGGTCAATGTCGACCTTGGACTCGACCAAGACCTCATCGCGGGTCGGAACCGGTATTCCGCTTAAGGTACCAAGCGCTAGATTTTCACTTCAACCGGCTCCGGCCCGGTCAGAAGGTAACGCGGCCGAGTACCCGCAGGCCGTCGCCTTGCGGCTCGACGACCACGGCTTCGCCTTCACGCGGCGAGATGCCGGTCAATTCCTTGATGTCTTCGAGATGCGTGACCATGACCAGATTGTCGGAGCCGGAATAGCCGCGGATCTCGGCCAGGATCGCAGCGATCTGGGCGGCCTTCTCCTTTTCGTCGGTCTTCAGCAGGTCAAGCGGTGCGAACGGCTCCGGCTCGCTTTCGAAAGCAATGCGGGCGGTCTCGAGGCAGCGGCAATAGCGGCTGGACAGCACGCGCTCGACCGGTGCGGCGCGGGCGCCAAACAGCGCGCCGATCTTGCGCGCCTGTTGCTTGCCGCGCTCCGAGAGATTGACCTGGGTGGCGCATTTGCCGAGGTCGAAATTGGCCGCATCGGTGGTGCCTGTGACCATGGCATGGCGAAGCAGGACCACATGCCCGCCGTCGCGCAGCAGCGCCCAGCCGGCTTCCGTCGCATGGGCTGTGGCGGAAACGGCAAGCAACAGCAGCGCCAGCACAAATCGAAGCATCAGACATCCTTTTCGGGTGACCGGCAGGCAGGTCCCCGGTGACCGGCATATAGGGACGGCAAAGCCGGCTGAAAGACAAGCCGAGTGCAACCTGCGGCCGAAACGCCTATTTCTTCGCTATCTGCTTCTTCACCAGATCGATCTTGCGGTCGGTCAGCGGGATCGGGAGTGTGTAGCCGGCTTCGGTAAAGCCCTGCTTGGCGTTTTCGAAGAATTCGATCGCCTTTTGGTATTCGGCATTGCCACCGCCATAGCTGCCGCGGTTCCAGTGGACGTCGCCGAGATTGTTCTGCTCGAAGGCCCATTGCATCGGCTGGCTTTCGCGGGTGAAGACCTTGAGTGTCGCCTCGAAGGCGGCTTCGGCTTCATCCAGATATTTGCCGGTGCGTTCGAGATTGCCGAGATTGGTCAGGCTCATGCCGATGCCGTTCTGCGCGTTTGCCCAGTCGACGGGCGAGGTCTCGAAGGTCAGCACCTCCAGCGCCGCCCGGCGCGCGGCGATCGATGCGGCCAGTTTGCCGGGGTCGGCCTCGCTCATGCTCAGCCATTGCAGCGCCGAGCCGAGGCCGGCCTGCGCCAGTGCCCATTGCCGCGGCGTCGTCTCGCGCTTGTATTCGCGCAGTGCATCGCGATAGGCCTCGATCGCCGCCTCGTAATGCACCGGCTTGTCGGTCACGCCGCCGAGCAGTTGCAGCGTGTTGCCGAGATTGTAGTGGGTCATCGCCCAGTCGAGCGGAAACTCCTTTTTGGTATAGACGCGCCGTGCCGCCCGGTATGCAGCAGCCGATTGCTCAAGCCTGGCAGGATCGCGCGTGCGCTGGCCGAGCGTCTGGTAGATCGAGCCGAGATTGTTCTCCGCCGAAGCCCAATCCGTCGGAAAACGCTGGCGTGTGAATATGGTCAGCGCGTCGCCATAGGCGGCAGCCGCCTCTTCGAGCAGGCCGGTGCCGAGATCGAAACGGGCAGCACTGCTCAGCGCGTTACCCAGATTGAGACGGCTGCTCGCCCAGGAGAGCGGGAAGGTATCGCGTGTGCGGATTTCGAGCGCGGCGCGGAAGGCGTCGGCTGCCTCGTCGATTTTTGCCTTGTCGTTGCGTTGCGTGCCCAGAGACACCAGCGTATTGCCGAGGTTGTTCTGGACCATCGCCCACTGAACGGGCGCCTTTTCGCGCGTATATTCTTCAAGCGCCAGCCGGTAGGCGGCCTCGGCCTCGGCCAGGCGCTCGCCGTCCGGTTCGCGCTCCGAAAGCGCGTAAAGCGCAAGGCCAAGGTTGCTTTGCGAGGCGGCCCAATCCAGCGGGACTTTGTCGCGCGGCCGCTTCTCCAGCGTGGCGCGCATCGCCACCACCGCCTCGTTCAGGCGTTTCGGGTCGCTCTCGCGTTCGCCGATCTTCAACAGCACATTGGCCAGGTTATTCTGGGCGGCCGCCCAGTTGAGATCATCCTTCTCGCGCTCGAACACGGCAAGCGAATCGCGAAAGATGTTCGCTGCCTCTTCCAGCCGGTCGATTTGGCGCTCGCGCTCGCCGATCGTCTGCAGCACCACCGCCATGTTGTTGCGGGTGATCGCCCAGTCGCGGTTCTGCTCGCCGTTGGGGATGAAGTTCAGGATGACGCGGTAGGCGTCGATGGCGTGCTGCAGCGCTTGCCTGTCGCCGGTGGCGTTGCCATGCGCGTTAAGCGCTTCCGCCTCCTGGTTCTTGTAGTTCCAGCGCAGCCTGTCGTCCCATTTCTCGACCAGCGAGAAGGCCTTGCCGTAATCGTTGGCGGCCGACAGATAGTCGAAGACCAGCGCCGAAGCGTCGGCGCGCCTGGCATAGATCGCCGCGTCGGCAAGACGCTTCTGCCTGACCAGATCCTCTGCCCGATCGACCACGCCGCTGGCCTGCTCGACCCGGCCCACCGCCTGGTCGAGGAAGTTGCGCGCGGTGACGATGGCGCCCTGGCCGATCGCCTTGTCGGCCGAGGCGACGAGGCGGCTGATCTCGGGGTCGTCGGTGCGCAGGGCGTTGCGTTCGGTGATCAACTTCTTCAGGCGCTCGGCCTGGGCGTCGAGCAGCTTTTGCAGGTCGGTGGGGTCCTCCGGCATGTTTTCGGTGCCGAGCGCCTTCAGCACGCCATAAAGCGCGTCGAGCGGCACGCCGTCCTGCAGCGAGGCCAGTTCGACCTGTACCCGCTTGGGGTCAGGCAACTCGGCGATCGTCAGCAGCAATTGCCGCCGCTCGCCGGTGATCAGGCCGTCGTCGCCGGTCGGCTCCTGCGGTGCAACGCCGAAATAGAGCAGCCGGCGCAGGCTTTCATTGACCCATGGCCGCTGCTTTGCCTTGGTGTCGAGATAGACCTCCTCTGTCACCATGCGCATGACCGAGCCGAACTCGGTGCCCTTCATCGCCGCGAGATGGCGCAGAAGTGCCGCTGCGTAGGGGCTGTTTTCGCCGACGATGCCATCGAGTGCCGGCCGCCCCGGCTCGGCGGCAAAGCCGATCACCGTTCCCAGATTTTCCGTCGCGGTCGCGTTTGCCAGTGCCCTGGCACCGCGCACCGGCTCCAGGCCACCGGCGCCAATCGGCGAGGCCGAGGCCGTGGGCGCCCGGCGCAGCACCGCATCCGCCGGAAACGGGTTGGTGCGGCAGGCATCGAGCAGCATGATCGTTACCGGCACGGTCGTCTTCAATTCGTCCATGACGGTGGAGATCGGCACCAGGGCCTGATCGGCGTCCTTCAATGAAGAAACATCGGCGTCGACCGGCACCAGATAGTTTTCGCCGCCGGCCTCGATGCCGTGGCCGGAATAGTAGATCAAGGCGACGTCGGCGTCCTCTGCATCCTCGGCGAAACGCTCGAGGTCGCGCTTCAGCTTTGCCGTGTCGCGGTCGGTGACGCTGCGCGCCTCGAAGCCGAGATCGGTCAGCATCTTGGCGATGTCGCGGGCGTCGTTGGCGGGGTTGGGGAGCGCCGCTATGTGCTGGTATTTCGACTGGCCGACAATCAGCGCCACGCCCTTGAGGCTCGCCGGCTCCGCGGCATGAGCCGAGGTCACCACGAGGCAAAGCATGGCGCCGACGAAAGCCGTCAGCCACGCCTGCTTGAAGAAGTGCTGATTTCCGACAGCGCCCATTCGCCGCGTCCCCCCAACAACCCTGTATAGCGCTGGCATCCAACCATGAGCAAATTCGGGCAAGATCCGAGCGGCCGGATTGTTGGCCGGTACATTCGCGAGGGAAGGGCGATTGCGCCGCCGCCGAGCCTCGCCTATCACGGGAAAAATGTCTCCGCTTACCGAAACCGTCCTCTTCGTTTTCAGTCTTGTCGGGCTCGGCTATCTTGCCGGGTTCACCGGCTATTTGAAGCCGGCGAGCGGCGAGGGCGTATCCGAATTCGCCATCAACGTGGCAATGCCGCTTTTACTGTTCCAGACCATGGTAAAGGCTGATTTCCACGGCGTGGCGCCGTGGTCGCTGTGGGGCGCCTATTTCGCAGCAGTGGCGCTTACCTGGGCTGCCGGCCATCTGGTCATTACGCGCATCTTCGGGCGGGACGCCCGCGCTGGCGTCGTCGGCGGCGTGTCGTCGTCCTACTCCAACGTTGTCCTCCTCGGCGCGCCCTTCATCATCGGCGTGTTCGGGCCGGCCGGGTTCGAAGTGCTGTCACTGCTCGTTTCCATTCACCTGCCGGTGATGATGATGGCCTCGATCATCCTTTTCGAGATGTTCGGCCGCGGCGGCAGCGAGCCTGTGCATCCGCTCCGCGTCGTCAGGAGCTTTCTCAGGCGGGTATTCATCAATCCGCTGATCATCGGCATACTGGCCGGGCTGGCGTGGCGCTTCACCGGTGCGCCGCTGCCGGTGCTTGCGACGCGGCTGAGCGACGCGCTGGCCGGCACGGCCGCCCCGGTGGCGCTGTTCGCCATGGGTCTCAGCCTGCGCCGTTTCGGCATTTCTGGCAATGTAAGGCCGGCGCTGGCGCTGTCGGCGCTGAAACTGTTCCTGATGCCGGCGCTGGTTCTCGGCCTGGTCTGGCTGATCGGCCTGCCGCCATTGACGGCCAAGGTGGCGGTCATGGTTGCGGCGTTGCCGTCCGGCATCAATTCCTATCTCATCGCGGTGCAGTTCAACACCGGCCAGGCGCTGGCGTCGAACCAGATGACCATCGCCACCGCCTGTGCGGTCGTGACCACTGCGTTTTGGCTGACAGTGGTCGTCCATATTTTTGGATAAGAACCCGGTTTTTGGATAAGAACCCGGCTGCATCGCCTCTCGCTTTGGCTGGCCCAAACCCTATATGCCATCTTGTGATTGCTTGCGGGGCTTGCCCTGGGCTAAGAGCAGTGGCTCTAGCGATGCTATCGCGCACGTCCATTCACGAAATCAGCGACCGGCCCGCCAGGTGCCGAACGGAGGCGAGATCATGCTTCAGAAGACCAGCCATTTCATGCGGCAGGCCAATCTCATCAATGGCGAATGGGTGCAGGCCGATTCAGGCCAGACGGTCGACGTCAACAATCCTGCCACCGGCCTCAAGATAGGCACGGTGCCGAAGTCGGGCAAGGCCGAGACCCGCCGCGCCATCGAAGCCGCCGATGCGGCCTTCCAGACATGGCGCAAGACCACCGCGCTCGAACGCTCGAAGCTGTTGCGCAAGCTGCACGACGCGATGATGGATAATCAGGACGTGTTGGCCGAACTGCTGACCATCGAACAGGGCAAGTCGCTGTTCGAATCGAAGGGCGAGATCGGCTCGGCCGCGTCCTACATATTGTGGTTCGCCGAAGAAGGCCGCCGCACCTATGGCGACGTCGTGCCGTCGCCCTGGGCGGACCGCCGTATCCTGGTGACCAAGGAACCGGTCGGCGTCATCGCCGCCATCACACCGTGGAATTTCCCATCCTCGATGCTGGCCCGCAAGCTTGGCCCGGCGCTTGCCGCCGGCTGTACCGCCGTGGTCAAGCCGGCGTCGCAGACGCCTTATTCCGGCCTTGCCTGGGGCGCGCTTGCCGAGGAAGTCGGCTTCCCTAAAGGCGTAATCAATATCCTGACCGGCGCCGCCGGTGAGATCGGCGACGAGATCTGCGCCAACCCGCTGGTCAAGAAGATCACCTTCACCGGCTCGACGGAGGTCGGCAAGATCCTGATCCAGAAGTCGTCGGTGACGGTCAAGAAAGTGTCGATGGAGCTCGGCGGCAACGCCCCGTTCATCGTCTTCGATGACGCCGATCTCGAGCGGGCCGTCGCCGGCGCCATCACCGCCAAGTACCGCAATTCCGGCCAGACCTGCGTCTGCACCAACCGCTTCCTGGTGCAGGCCGGCATCTACGACCGGTTTGTCGAAAAGCTGGCTGCTGCGAGCAACGGGCTGAAGGTCGGTTCCGGCCTCGAGGAAGGCGTCCAGCAGGGACCGCTGATCGACGAAAAGGCGGTGGAGAAGGTCGAGGAGCTGATTGCCGACGCTACCGCCAAGGGCGGCAAGGTCGTCGCCGGCGGCAAGCGCCACGCGCTCGGCGGCTCGTTCTTCCAGCCGACGGTGATCGCCAATGCGACGCCGAAGATGCGCTTCATGAAGGAAGAAATCTTCGGCCCGGTGGCGCCGGTATTCAAGTTCGAAACCGAGGAAGAGGCCGTGGCACTCGCCAACGACACCGAGTTCGGGCTGGCCTGCTACTTCTACACCGGCGATCTCGGCCGCGCCTTCCGGGTCATGGAAGGGCTGAAATACGGCATGGTCGGCGTCAATGAAGGGCTCATCACCACCCCTGAAGCGCCGTTCGGCGGCGTCAAGGAATCGGGCCTCGGCAAGGAAGGCGGCCATCAGGGCATCGAGGATTATCTCGACACCAAATATGTCTGCATCGGCGGACTTGGTCTCTAGAAGCCTGATGCGGTAATACCGAAAACGATCCTGGGCCGCTTCGAAAGGCCAGGCTGGCATCGATCAATGAACTTGCGAGCATGGCAATGAAGGACGGCGAGGTTTTCGGCACGACGCAGGCGGGCGAGGCCGTCCGCCGCTTCACCATCCGTGGAGGCGGCCTCACCGCCAACATCATCGGGCTGGGTGCGATCATCCAGGATCTGCGTCTGGCCGGGCACGACGCGCCGCTGGTGCTCGGCTATGATCGTTTCGAGCACTATGAGACGGACACCGCCTTCTTCGGCACCGTCGTCGGGCGCTATGCCAACCGTATCCGCGACGGCCGCTTCACGCTTGCCGGCAAACGCTATCAGACCGAGCGCAATTTCCTCGAAAAGCACACGCTGCATGGCGGTTCGCAAGGTTTTTCGCGCCGGGCCTGGGCGGTTTCGCTGCATGGCAGGGATTTTGTCACGCTGACCCTGCACGACCCCGACGGCACGATGGGCTTTCCCGGCGCGCTCGACGTGACCTGCACCTACCGGCTCAAGATCCCCGGCACGCTCAGCGTCGAACTGACCGCCACCTGCGAGGAGCCGACGCTCTGCAACCTCACCCAGCATTCCTATTTCAACCTGGATGACGGCGGCGCCGGCGACATTCTCGATCACCGGCTGATGCTGAATGCCGGCGCCTATCTGCCGGTCGACGCGGATCTCATTCCGACAGGCACGGTAAAGCCGGTCGACGGCACGCCTTTCGACTTTCGCCAGGCGCGGCCGCTGCGCATGGAGACCGAGGGCGAACAGCTCCCCTATGACCAGAATTTCTGCCTCGCCTCAACGCGCGGGCCGCTGAAGCAGGCGTCGTGGGCGCAAGGCGCGAATTCCGGCGTCGAGATGGAGCTCTGGACGACCGAGCCGGGCGTCCAGCTCTATACCGGCCAGTATCTGGCGCCGTCCTCGCCTGGACTGGGCGGACGCCATTACAAGGCGTTTTCGGGCTTTTGCCTGGAGCCGCAAATCTGGCCGGATGCGCCGAACCGGCCGTATTTCCCGCAAGCCACGCTGTGGCCCGGGCAGATCTACCATCACGTGACCGAATACCGGTTCAGGCTGCCTTAGGGCGGGACCCCCCGGAAACCGGCATGGTTTTGCTGCGCTGACCTCCGGTTCGGAAAGGGTCATGCAAAATTCAAAGTGTTATAGCGTCCTTTGCGCGTCCAATGACGCGCGGCGCACTGGAGTCAAAACGCAATCACTCTGAACGACCGACTTCGAACTCTCTTGGACCTTTGACGCCGAGAGCCCTGACGACGCAAGTTGACCCTTATCCGACATTCGGGCTCTCATGCAGCAAAGTACACAGACCTGAAAAGCTGTCTTTCAGGGGCGGCGGCAATGGCATCAACCTGCGACCTGCTGTAAGCTTGGAAAGCGGGTAACAATCCGCGAAGGATTGGGGGATGGAACGTCATCTCGCAGCCGTCCTGATTGCCGATGTCGTCGGCTATGGCCGCTTGAGCCAGATCGACGACGAGGGTACGCGTGCGCTTTTCCGAACCGACCTGAACGAAGTATTCAAGCCAAGGATCGCTGCGCACCATGGTCGACTGGTGAAAACCATGGGAGATGGGATGTTGGTCGAGTTCCACAGTGTGGTCGACGCCCTACGCTGCGCGGTCGAAATCCAGCAACAGAAGGCGGAGGTGAACGTTTTCACGCAGCCAGAACGGCGGCTTGATTTCCGCATCGGCATCAATCTGGGCGATGTTATCGTTGAGGGTGACGACATCCACGGTGACGCGGTGAACATCGCCGATCGGCTGCAAGGGCTGGCGGAACCTGGAGGAATCGCGATTTCCGCCACCGCCTGCGACCATGTGAGGGGAAAGGTGCCGATCGGCTTTGCCTCACTCGGCGTGCAGAAAATGAAAAGTATCGCCGAACCGGTTCGCGTGTACCGCGTCTTGATCGACCCTGCTACTGCGGGCAAGATCGTCGGTGCCAAACCACGCCTTTCTTCCGGCGACGACAGTAAGCCGCCGGTAATTGCGGTTTTGCCGTTCGAAAACCTGAGCGCCGACGACGGCTGGACGCGGCTGGCAGACGGCCTGTCGGCCGACATGATCGGCGACCTAGCGCGCTATCCCGACCTTGCGGTCATTTCGCGCCAGACCATGCAGTCCTATCGGGGACGGGCGAGCGACACACGCTCGGTCGGACGGGAACTGAACGCCGATTACCTGCTGGAAGGCACCCTCCAGGCGATCGGACAGCGTGTCCGCGTCGCGGTGCAGCTGGTCGACACCCGGACCGGAGCCAACCTTTGGTCGGCGCGGTTCGACGAGTCGACCGATGATTTTTTTCTCATGCAGGACAGCATCACACAGAACGTTTTCAACGCCCTGGCAGGCACTTTCGGCAAGCTCGCCAATCTCGGGCGTGAGGTGGCTCGGCGGAAGCCTCCCTCGAGCCTGGGTGCTTACGACTGCTATCTACTCGGGGTGGAACTGCACGACAGATTCACGACCGATGCGAGGGCAGAAGCCATACGCATGCTGTCCCGCGCCGTGGAACTCGACCCCGGCTTCGCGCGGGCCTGGATGACGTTGGGATTGGCACATGCGGTCGATGCCTTCAATGCCTTCACGCCAGATTCAGCCGCTTCGGTCGAGCGCTGGCGAGAATGCGTGGAAAAGGCTCTGGCGCTCGACCCTACCGATCCGATGACGCGCCTTTACATGGGCGCTCTCCGCGCCATTGACGGCGATATCAGCGGGGCCGCAGAGGAATACGACCGGGCGCTGGCCCTGGCACCCAATGACGCCGATGTGCTGTCGATGCTCGCCTCAAGCCGAGCTCTCGTGTGTGGAAATCCGGAAGAAGGCTGTGCTCTCGCCGAACGGGCGTTTCGCCTCAATCCGCAGGCTCCGAGTTGGTACTACGCGCAGCTCGCCCGGGCGCGGTTCGTCGCCGGTCGCTATGCCGACAGTCTGTCGTCGCTGTGCCAAAGTCCGCCGGATATTCCCGTCACTCTGATGTTCCGTGCCCTGTGCCACGCGCTGCTCGAAGAGTCGGCGCAGGCGCAGTCGATCGCCAGGCGGATTGCCGTCGAGTTTCCAAGGTTCACCGTCGAGAACTTCATCCGAACCTATCCCGTCACCAATCCTCTGGCCCTCGCTGCGATTAAGGAAGGGGCTCGTCGCGCAGGCATAGCGTAGAGCCGAAAACGGTGCCTAGCTGAGGAGGGGGACGCGCTTCCTGGATATGCCACTTGGTAAGCCGGGCCTCGCTTCCGGCACAGGCTGAAGGTCTGCTTCGTAGCGTTAACTGGGCGCTGGCGTGACCCCTGCTAAGCTTCCGCTCATGGCGCTCTGTGCTGATTCCCGCCGACTAATTCAAACGGCAAGTTCCGCCCATCTGGGCCATTGGCGGCAGCCAGTCTGATTGAGTTTTGACCCTAATCCTCAAACGCCGCCCTCAACGTTTCGAACGTCGCAAACACGCCCAATGCAGCGCCCTCGGGATTGTTGGTCGGTGGCAGAGCTTCAGCTATCCGGCGCACCAAGGTCGTCTCAGAACCGGCTGGAGCGTTCTTTCGGCTGAGGCGACTTCAAGCCGTGACAGGAGCATTCCGGATCAGCGGGAAGTCGCGCGGCGGTCTCCAGCGCGACCCGCGAGGCTGTCATGGAGAGACTGGGCAGCACGTCCTCCTGCAGCAATTTCTGGCGATTGCGATCCATGTAGTCGTTGAAGCCCGCCGTCACGAACGCGCAAGGCACGAAACACGCGCCGATCTCGCGCGACAAGGTCGCCTCAGGGGCGATGGAATGGTTGAGTACATCCGCCCCCATGCCCCGATACGCCAAGGCTTCGGCAGGCGTTGTCAGCCGCGGCCCATAACAATGGGCAGCCACCAACTGCTGTTCGATGCCATAAACGCGGCATTCGGCTGGCCAATGACGGCGGGCCGTTTCGACCAGAACCGCCGCACATCTTGGACACACGATTTGCTTGCCCGAACAGTCAAAGCTCTGGCGGTCAGGAAGCAGTGAAAACGGGGTCTGCGTCAGTTCGATGATATCGGCAGTCACCACCATGTCGCCCGGCTGGATCGCCTTGTTGACGGCGCCTACGGTCGAGCAGGCGAGAACTTGCCGTACACCCGCCCGCATCAATACCCAGAACGCGCGGCGATGGCAGGAATGGTCGATACGGTCGCGGGGATTGCCGTGCGAATACATGCACAGCGCGCGTTTTGCTCTCCCTTCGGCTGTGATCGACGCATCGAACTCGAGCAGCTTCCAGTTGTCGGTGCGACCGAAAGGTGTTTCAAAACTCATGTCGCGCCGCAAGGTGCGCACACCATCGAATTCGATATCTTCCGGGAAGGCAAGCCCCCAGTTTGCCGATCCGGTGATGATGGCCAACCCTACCTGAGGGATGTCCGTCGAATGATCCGTCAGATCGTCGGCCGCGTGGTGATTGGTGGGCATGTTTCCAGTCTCGGTCAGGATTTTTGGCGAAGGGTCACAATCAGGACCACGGCCACGACGATGACGGTCCACAATGTCGAGATCGCCGCAATGGTCGGATCGATCTGATCGCGCAGCGACAGGAACATAAGCTTCGGCATCGTGCTGTTGCGACCGCTTGCGATGAAGATCGAAATCACAGACTCGTCGAGCGAAGTCAGGAACGCCATCAATGTCGCTGACAGCAAGCTGATCCGAAGTTGCGGAACGATTATTCCGCCAATGGCCCTGGCCCAGTTTGCACCGAGGCTGCGCGCCGCCTGAACCTGGTTCCAGTCAAAGCGAGCGAGAGCGGGTAGCAACACGATGCAGGCGACCGGAACGGCCAGCACCACATGTCCGACCAGCACACCGAATAGCGTTCCGATCAGATGTTGTGCGGCCAACACGAAGAAGAGACCGATCGCAAGCAGGATTCCTGGGGTGATCGAGGGGGTCAGCAGGACGCTCTGGATGGCCGCAGCGGTCTTTCCGCCCAGCCGATTCATTGAAATGCAGGCGAGCAGCGCAAATGGCACCGCGATCAACGCCGTTAATGTGCCAAGGATCAAACTCGTTCTGAGCGCGGCCATCCACGTTGCCGAGCCGAAGAAGTTCTCGTACCAGCGCAACGAGTAGGCGTGCGGCGGAAACTCAAGGAGATTCGACGCCGAAAAGGAAAGCGGCACCACCACGAGCGTCGGCAGCATCAGAAATGCCATGACAAGAGCGGCAAAGCTCCAGAGCAAGATGCGGGCGAGCCTGTTTTGCGGATAGGCTTCAAGCATGGGAGGCTTCCACGGTGTTCTGGGCCACCAGGCGGCGTGCCGCCAGCAACATCACACCGATCAGCGCCATAAGAACGAGGAGCAGAATGCCCAGGACGCTCGCCGACCCCCAGTCCTGAAAGGTCGATAGTGTACGCTCGATCCGGGTAGAGAGAGGATTTACCTTGCCGCCGCCAAGCACCGCCGGCGTGATGAAAAAACCTATGGCGTAGATGAGGACGATAATCGAACCCGAGAAGATGCCGCCCGCCGAAAGCGGCATAATGACTGTGCGGACGACCTGCCTGAGAGTGGCCCCCATGCTCGCTGCCGCGCGAATGAGATTTGGGTCGATATCGCGCATCGCAGCATAAACAGGCAGCAGAAAGAGCGGCAGCATGTAGTGAACCATGCCAATGAGCGTTCCCGTGAAGTTGTAGACCAGCGGCAATGGCTCCGCCGTCAGGCCTGAACCGGTCAAAGCCGCGTTGATCAGGCCGTCGCGCCGCAAGAGAACGAGCCAACCATAGGTACGCACCAGAATGGAGGTCCACAGCGGCAGCATGACGAACGCCATGAGCACGTTGGCCAGCCTTGGTCTGACGCTGGCCAGAGCCAGCGCCAGAGGGGTGCCGAGAACAATGCAGGCCGCCAGCGTACCCAAGGACAGTTCGAGGGTCGTGACGAGGGCCGACCATGTCAGTCCGCTCGAAAGGACCTTCTCGTAGTTGCCGACGGTGTACTCGCCCCCGGTGGTTAGGAAGGACTGCCGGATGATCCAAAGGATGGGCAGTATCGCCGCCAACCCAACGATGAACAGCGCCGGGAGCGAAAGTGAAAGAAAAAACCGCCGCTCGCGCCGCGCATCCGCCGCGAGCGCCGGGTCCCGGACGACGGTCACGCCATCGCTCCCGGTATCGCGTGAACCTTCGCTGCTGGTGCATATGCGGTCATCCGCTGACCGGCGGCAAGCTCGGCGCAGCCGCCGGCCAGCGCTGCCGGAATGCAGACAAGAACCTCTTGCCCGCCGTCAAGCGCCAGCGTCAAAAGCCAGTTCTCGCCGCGGAACGCTTTGGCGCGCAGTATTCCTTCGAGAGCCACTCCGTCTCCGCCGACGAGTTTCGCATCGAGATGGAAGCTTTCGGCGCGGATCATCAGAGTTTCGCGTGATGCTTCGGCGCCGTCGATTCTGCGCGCTGAGCCTGGGGCAACAATGTTAGCCTCGCCCATGAACTCAGCGACGAAGCGGGTCGATGGACGATCATAAATCCGCTGCGGCGTATCTATCTGCTGGATGCGGCCAGAGTTCATCACCGCAATCCGGTCAGACATAATCAGCGCTTCGCGCTGGTCGTGCGTCACATAGATCGTGGTGATCCGTAGATGATCATGCAGACGCCGGATCTCATACTGCATGGTCTCGCGCAGATTCTTGTCGAGCGCCGACAGCGGCTCGTCCATCAACATCACGCGCGGTTCGAAGACGATAGCCCGCGCCAACGCCACCCGTTGACGTTGGCCGCCGGATAGTGCGGCAACATTGCGCTCCGCCAGGCCATCCAGCTTCACCCGGGCCAAGGTATCGAGCGCCCGCTGACGTGCCTCCGCTCTCGGTACCTTGCGCAGCACCAGCGGATACGCGACGTTCGCCAGGACATTCATGTGGGGAAACAAGGCGTAATTCTGGAATACTATGCCGATGTCTCGTTTGTTGGGCGGCAGGCGGGTGATGTCTCGATCGCCCAAGAAAAGTTTACCGGAATCCGGCCGGACAAAACCAGCCAGAGCCATGAGTAACGTGGTCTTGCCCGATCCCGATGGCCCTAGCAGCGTGAGGAATTCGCCAGCCTGAATGTCGAGCGAAACATCATCCAGTGCGACGTAGGACCCATAAGCCTTGTGCACGCTTTCGACGGTGATCGCGAGCGACTTCATCATGTGCTCCAGCCTTAAAGCGCGTCGCGTTCGACTGGCTTCACGCGACGCGCTTTAGGTTTCTTGTTTTCATGCATGTCGTTGTCGCGCTGCACATTTTTGCGCGACATGCGTCAGAGCTGAGAGTCAGCGAGCCATCATTTCATCGAAGGCTCTTTGGGCAGCCTCGCCATTCTTGACCCACCATTCTGAATTGGAAAACACCGAAGTGCCAGCATTTTCAGGCGCGGTCGCAAGGGTCTTCAGACGGTCCTCGGGAATAAGGCCACCCTCATATGCCGCAGGATTGACTGGGCCGTAGGCAATGAAATCGGTCAGCTTGGCAACCCGCGCGGGCTGCGTCATCGCTGCGATGAGCTTCATCGCGGCTTCCTTGTTCGGCGCTCCCTTCGGCACCCCAAGACAGTCCGTGCCGATGACCGAACCCTTGAACGTGTAGTCAGCCGCGCCGCCATCTGCTTTCACGGTTTGGGCGCGTCCGTTCCAGGTAATGACCAAATCCGCCTCACCGTCTTTCAGCAACTGCGCGGACTGGGCGCCCGAGGTCCACCACACGGCGACATCTGGTTTGATCGCTTCAAGCCGCTTGATGGCGCGCTCTAGCCCTTCCGGGGTGCTGAGCACGGAATAGACGTCCGCCGGTGCCACGCCATCGGAGAGCAGCGCGATCTCGATCGAGTCTTGCGCATTGGCGCGCAACGCGCGACGGCCAGAAAATTTGGCAACATCCCAGAATTCCGCCCACGTCTTCGGCGGGTTCTCGCCATAGGTCTTGGTGTTCCACGACATGACGGTGCCATAGGAGTCAAACGGATAGCAGTAGTCGGACTTTGCACCCTCCGGCACGGATTTCGGATCGATGATCTTGTAGTCGAGTGGCTCCAGCAGCGATTGTGCGGCCGCCTGGGCACCTTCCGGTGAGCCCAGGTGAATGACGTCGGTCGTGACCGCACCCGAGGTGACCTGCATCTTCAAGGCGGCCAGGCCGTCGCTTAGGGTCTCCTCGCGGACGTCATAGCCAAGCTCTTTTGCAGCCGGGCCCCACATGGCCTCCTTCATGGCGTTACCATAATCGCCACCTGCGGTCGTGATGGTGACCGTCTGCGCATGAACGGGCAGGGCAGCCGAGATTGCGAATGCTGTTAAGGAAATGCGTAGCCAGGACATAGGTTCTCCTCCCCAACTTTATCAAACATCGCTCAAAAGAGCCATTATTTTGTAATCGTAACGTTACGATTGCATCTCAATGCACTGGAGTCAAGCTGCTTCCTACGGGAGTTTCGATTGACCGGGATGTCGAATTCGGTAACGTTATGGCGGTCAGCAAATCAGCCGGCGCTTTCGCAAATGAAGTCGGGCGAACAATGGCCAATCTAAAGCAGATCGCCGCGGAACTTTCCCTCTCGGTGACCACGGTTTCCCGCGCTCTGAAAGATGGACCGGAAGTGCAGCCCTCGACCATAGCCCGCGTCAAGGAGGCGGCTAAGCGGGTCGGCTATTTACCAAATCATCATGGTCGCGCGCTCAAAACCGGTCGAACGCAGACGCTGACGGCAGTACTCCCGATGGAAACACGAGACCATCTGTCCGATCTGTTGAAGCTTCCTTTAATCGAAGGCATGACGCTGGCGGCGCGGCAAGCCGGTTATAGTCTGTCCATCTATTCCACCACTCCCGACGACGATCCCGTTGAGAGTGTGCAGCGGCAGCTTCAGGCGCACAGCGCAGACGGCCTGGTCATCACGCGCCTGGTGTCGGCTGATCCGCGCGTCAAGCTGCTTCTGGATAAACGCATGCCGTTCGTCGCGTTTGGAAGAACCGACCTGGATATCGCGTATCCTTATGTCGATGTCGACAATGAACAGATTGCCTACGAGGCGACCCGGCGGCTCATGGATAAGGGTTGTCGACGCATTGCGCTGCAACTTCTCGTTCCGGAGGACCAGGCGAGTGCCACGCGTCTTTCCGGGTATGGAAGGGCAATGGCCGAGGCTGGTATTCCGATCGACCAGTCGTTGATCGGTCATGGCATGTTCACCATGGAATCGAGCGCAGGCTGGTTCGATCGCTTGCTGGCGTCATCAGATCCGCCAACGGGCTTGGCGTGCGCCAACGAACTGGGCCTTCTGGGAGCGTTGCACGCTCTCGGCAAGCGGGGTCTCACACCAGGCCGCGACGTTCACATTGTCACCCGTGACAGCACGCGGCTGGCACGCTTCCTGCCGGCAAAGATCGGAGTTCATTCCGTGGATATGGCGGGTGTTGGACGCAAACTTATCGAAGTCCTGGAGAGCCGGATCATCAATCCGCTTGGGCCGGTGGAGACAGTCTTGGTGCAAGGCAGATTCGAGCCGGCCGAATAGTCCGGGCTGCCCTCAGGAGGCCACCTCGTCTTGAACCGGCCGGATCAGCGCCTTTGCGGCAGCTGCTCCCGCCGCCAGGATACGATCCGATAATTCCGTTCCTTCCACGGCGCGCGCGAGTTGAAGCGCGCCGATGAGCGTTGCAAACATGCCCAACGCAGCGCCCTCGGGATCGTTCGTCTGCGGCAGAGCTTCAGCTATCTGGCGCACCAGGGATTGAGCGCGCTCGGCATAGAGGGCTCGCGTTTCAGGCGGCTGCCGCGCGATTTCCGGCAACAACGCGGCCGAAGCGCAACCCTTTCCAGGATTGTCCCGGTGCTCGGCCGATAGATACGTCTCTATGGCCATTTCCGGACCGCCGGCGGCCAATGCTTCCTGCACTTCATGCGACTGCGCGTCCAAGGCCGCCGCCACGCTTTCACGGACGAGCTCCGCCTTCGACTGGAAGTGCGGATAGAAGGCGCCGTTCGTCAGCCCGGCGTCGCTCATGATGGTTGCCAGCCCGGACGCCGCGATGCCGTCAGATCGAAAACGTTCGGCGGCGACCTCCATGATCCGGCTGCGTGACGCGTCTTTTCGGCCCTTTTCATAGCGCATGGTCTTTCTTTCCTGTCCTGCTATTGCATTATGCTCATAATCTGATATTACGATCATAAGTCAATTCGTGGAAATAAGCTAGACCTCTCGAACCTGGAACATCAAAAATGAACGGGAATTCTGAAAAGACCGCAATCGTGACCGGAGCCTCCTCGGGCATCGGCCGCGCCAGCGCCGAGGCCTTGGCGCGGGCGGGTTTCACTGTCTTCGGGACAAGTCGCCGCAAGACCAGTAACGGTCCGGGCGGAGTGACCATGCTGGCATGCGACGTGACCGATGATGCGGCCGTCAATGCGCTCGTTGCCAACGTGCTCGCGCAGACCGGCCGGATCGACCTCCTGGTCAACAATGCCGGTGTCGGTCTGCTAGGCGGCGCCGAGGAATCCTCGGTCGCCCAGGTACAAGCCCTGTTCGACGTCAATCTGTTCGGCGTCATGCGAATGACCAATGCGGTGTTGCCGTCGATGCGGCGGCGCGGCGAAGGGCGCATCATCAATATCGGCTCCATTCTGGGACTGGTACCCGCGCCATACTCAGCTCATTACTCGGCGGTCAAGCACGCGCTCGAAGGCTATTCGGAATCGCTCGACCACGAGGTGCGCGCCTTCAACGTCCGCGTTTCCGTCATCGAGCCGGCATTCGTCCGCACCGTCTTCGACCAGAACGGCATCGAGCCGGATTCGCTGTTGAAGGAATACGATCGGGCTCGAGCCGGGCTCAAGGCGCTGCTGGGCGATGTGATGCCCAAAGCCGATCGGCCGGAAGTGGTGGCGGATGTGGTTGTCAAGGCAGCGACCGATGCCCGCCCGCGACGGCGCTATACCGCTGGCAACGCAGCGCGCCAGGTCAGCCTGCTGCGCCGCTTTGCCCCCGCGGGGATTTTCGACAAGAGCCTGCGCAAGCAGTTCCGACTGCCGGTCTGAACAACGGCGAGCCAGAGGATTTCACGCACATGCGACTAGCAACCACAACACATTTGGCCAGGCCCTACGAAACGGAGACGCCAAGCATGACACATAGATCCAATCGGTCGCCGCGTTCACCGGCATTGTTCCAGGACGCGCCAACGCTCTCGATCGATGTCGGGGGCATAGCTTTTGCGTACAGGGAACTCGGGCCCAGGACGGGCGTGCCAGTGATCCTGCTCAACCATCTGGCTGCTCAGCTGGACAATTTTGATCCGCGCATCGTCGATGGCCTCGCTGCGACCCGGCGGGTAATTGCCTTCGACAATCGCGGAGTCGGTGCTTCGGGTGGCAAAACTCCGTCGACCATTTCCGGCATGGCGCGGGATGCGGTCGCCTTTGTCCGGGCGCTGGGGTTCGAAGAAGTCGATCTCTTCGGCTTTTCACTCGGCGGCTTCGTGGCGCAAGAGATTGTGCTGACCGAGCCCAAGCTTGTGCGCAAACTCATCCTGGCTGGCACGGGGCCGGCCGGTGGGCAAGGCATCGACAAGGTGACGCCGCTGACGATCGTGGACATGATCAAGGGCGCGCTGACTTTTCGGGATCCGAAGTACTATCTCTTCTTCACAAGAACGCCGAATGGGCGCCGCGCCGCAAACGCATTTCTGCAACGGCTGAAAGAGCGCCGGAATAACCGGGACAAGGCGATATCGCTGAGCGCGTTCGGCGCGCAACTCAAGGCGATCAAGGCCTACGGACTCCAGGCGCCACAAGACCTGAGCACCATCCGCATTCCCACTTTGGTTGCGAATGGCGACCAGGACAGGATGGTGCCGAGCAGCAATACCTACGATCTCGCCGGGCGTATCCCGGGGGCGCATCTGGTCATCTATCCGGATGCCGGGCATGGCGGGGTATTTCAGAACCACGCCGCTTTTGTCCCGAAGGCGCTGTCCTTCCTCGAGGCTGAGGCCTTGCCGCAGGGCGGCCATGCAGCTGAAAACGTTCGGCTTGTTTCGTCCCGAACAGCAACAGACATTCTTGGAAAGTAACTGCCATGAAGGCATTCGTTGTCGATAAGTATAATAAAAAGGGCGCCCTGCGGCTGGCCGAAATGCCGGAGCCGGAGCTCCAGGACAGCGATGTCTTGGTCGAGGTCCATGCCGCAGGGGTGAACCTGCTCGATTCCAAGGTCAAAACCGGAGAATTCAAGCTCATCCTGCCCTACCGCCGGCCCTTCATCCTGGGCCACGACGTGGCTGGGAAGGTTATCCGCGTAGGATCGCAAGTCAGCAAGTTCAAGGCCGGCGACGAGGTCTATGCGCGGCCGCGCGACGGCCGGATTGGGACATTCGCCGAATTCATTGCCGTGAATGAGGCCGACGTAGCCTTGAAGCCCGAGAATCTCAGTATGGAAGAGGCGGCGTCGATTCCCCTGGTCGGTCTCACCGCCTGGCAGACGCTCATCGAACGGGCAAACCTGAAGAAGGGACAGAAGGTCTTCATTCAGGCTGGCTCCGGCGGCGTCGGGACATTTGCTATTCAGTTGGCCAAGCACCTCGGCGCGACCGTTGCGACAACCGCGAGCGCGGCAAGTGCCGATCTGGTCAAAAGTCTCGGCGCCGATGTCGTCGTCGACTACAGGAAAGACGACTTCGAGAAAGTTCTGTCGGGCTACGATGTCGTCTTGAACAGCCAGGACGCCAAGACACTGGAAAAATCCCTGAGGGTGCTGAAACCGGGTGGCAAGCTCATCTCCATCTCCGGTCCACCGGATGCCGAATTTGCCAGGGAAAAGGGACTGAACTTGATGCTGAGGCTGGTGCTGCGCTTCCTGAGTCGCGGAATTCGGGCCAAAGCCAAGCGCCGCGGCGTGCAGTTTTCGTTCCTGTTCATGTGGGCGCAGGGCGATCAGCTGAGCAAAATCACCGCTCTCATCGAAGCCGGCGCGATCCGCCCGGTTGTGGATCGGGTCTTTCCATTCGAAGCGACCAATGACGCCCTGGCCTATGTCGAAACAGGACGCGCCAAGGGCAAGGTCGTCATCAAGGTCAGATAGCGGGTGCCTCGAACGCACCCTTGAGCGTCTCGAACGGCGCCAGGGCGCCGCGCACCTGCACGACGGCGGCGGCGACGCGATGAGCGCGCAGCACGGCTTCTGCCGGGGCATGGCCGGCAAGGCGGGCGGCGAGGTAGGCGCCGTTGAAGGAGTCGCCGGCGCCGGTGGTGTCGACCGGGGTGGCGACGTGCACCGCCGGAACCGATTGCAAGGTTCCGTTTTGCGCGATCAGCGCCGGTTCCTCACCGTTCTTGACGACGACTTCGCCGGCCAGCTTTCGCAGCCGTTCGGCTGTTTTCTGCGGTGTCGTATCACCAAACAGCATCTGCTCGTCGGGAAAGGTCGGGAGCGCGATGTCGGCGACGGCGAGCGCCTCGAGGATCGCGGCCTGCGCTTCCTCGCTTTGGCGCCACAGCCTCGGCCGGTAATTGGGGTCGAAGGCAATCAGCGAGCCGGCCGCGCGCGCCTTGGCCACGGCCGTCAGCAGTACCTTGCGTGGAGCCTCGTCGAGGATTGCCAAAGTTATACCGGAAAAATAGACAAGCGCTTGGTTTTCAAGGCTTTTCTGCAATGCGGCTGGGTCCGAAGCCAACTGCCTTGCGGCCGCATCGGCCCGCCAATAGGTGAAAGAACGTTCGGCGCCGGTCAGCGTGATCGCATAGAGGCCGGGGCGGGCGCCCGCTATCACCGGGCTGGCGCCGATGCCGATGCCGTTCTCGGCCAGGAACTTGATCTGGTCGCGTGAGAACGGGTCGTCGCCGAAGGCCGACACATAGGTCGCCGGCCGCTCGCCGCTCAAAGCATGCAGCGCCCACAAAGTGTTGAACGTGTCGCCGGCAAAGCCCATGCGCCAGTTCGGCCCGGCCTGGCCCGAAAGCTCGAGCATGCACTCGCCGATCGAGGCGATGCCGATTCCTGCCATGAAGCACTCCTCCATCCTGCAATTGCGGTGCTGTAGCTTTTTGCTGCCGGCAGCGCCATGCTTGGCGACGGCGGATTCTTGCACTGGGCGCGATTTCCCACAGGGGCGTGGGACGCGATCTGCCCAGCGAAACGTTATCCGCAGAACAGGAATGGGTTTGGCATCGTTATGGCGTTATCTTCTTGGAGGCCTCGGCTTGGCTGCCTTGCTCGCCGGCGTGCTGGCAATCGTCTATCTGACGGCGCCGCATGCACCGCAACCAAGCTCGGACGTCGGCCGTTCCAAGACGACGGCGAACAAGCTGTTCGCGGCGACTTTCGAGCCCGAGAAAGGCGTCATCCGGCAGGGCGAACTGGAATCCTGGCTGCTGACGCTGAAAACCGTCGAGGGTGCGCCGGTGGAAGGTGCTGCGATAACGATTTCCGGCGGCATGCCGCAGCACAAGCACGGTCTGCCGACCAGCCCGCAGGCGACCGATTACCTCGGCGCGGGGCGCTATCGCATCGACGGCGTCAAATTCACGATGAGCGGGTGGTGGCAATTGCATTTTGCCATTTCCGCTGCGGCCGGTTCGGACACTGTCGTCTTCAATGTGGTGCTGTGAGCCACTGATGAGCCGGTTTCCCAGTCTTCTCGCGTTGGTGGTGGTGGCCCTGCTTGCCGGCTGCGGCAGACCGGAGTTTTCCGATGCCGAAAAGCAGACCATCGCCTCGCTGGCACTATCCAAGCTGCCGCCGCTGAAGCCCGACACCACCAATCGCTTCGCCGATGTGCCGGCCGCCGCGGCACTCGGCTCGACGCTGTTCTTCGACACCGGGATGAGCGGCGACGGCACGGTATCGTGCTCGACCTGCCACAAGATCGACCGCCAATTCCAGGACGACTTGCCGCAAGCGGTCGCCGTCGGCCGCACCAACCGTCGTACCATGCCGTTGGCCGGCGTCGCGCATGATCCCTGGTTCTTCTGGGACGGGCGGCGCGACAGCCTGTGGGCGCAAGCGCTGACACCGCTCGAAAATCCGCTGGAGCAGGCCGGCAACCGCGCCGCCTTCGCGCATTACATCAAGGCCCGCTTCGGCGAGCGCTACGAGCGCATCTTCGGGCCGCTGCCGGACCTTTCGGGCGTGCCGGCCAATGCCGGCCCGCTCGGCACCGATGCCGAGAAGGCGGCCTGGAACGCCATGCCCGCCAGTCAAGCCGAGGAGGTCAACCGCGTCTTTGCCAACATCGGCAAGGCGATCGCCGCCTTCGAGCGCTCGATCGCGCCGCCGCAGACACGCTTCGACCGCTTCGCCATCGACCTGGCTGCGGGCGCCGAGCCGAAAGGCGACGCCGCCTTTTCGCCGGAGGAAATCCTCGGCCTGAAGCTGTTCATCGGCAAGGCCAATTGCGTGACCTGCCACAACGGCCCGCGTTTTACCGACGGCAGCTTCCACAACACCGGCGTGCCGCCGGTCGCGGGCCTGCCGCCGGATCGCGGCCGCGTCGACGCGGTGGCGCAGGTCGAGGCCGATCCGTTCAACTGTTTCGGCGCCTTTCGCGACGGCGATGCCAGCGCCTGCCGCGAGTTGCGCTTCATGGTCAAGACCGGGCCGGAACTCGTCCGCGCCTACAAGACGCCGTCGCTGCGGGGTGCCGCCACCCGGCCGCCCTACATGCACGCCGGGCAGTTTTCCTCCCTCGACGAGGTGGTGGCGCATTATTCGAAGGCACCGGCAAGCGTCGAGGGCACATCCGAGATCCACCCGCTGCAGCTTTCGGACCGCGAACGCGCGGCGCTGGTGGCGTTTTTGAAGACACTGGCGGAGTGAGGGCGGGACAACAACAGCGCTCTCCTACCGATCCTTCACCGTCTCCATCGCGACAAACGTCGAGGTCTGGGCAACGTGCGGCAGGGCGGAGATACGCTCGCCGAGTACGCGGCGGTAGGCGGCGATGTCGGTGGTGCGGACCTTCAGCAGATAGTCGAAGTTCGATGCCATCATGTGGCACTGCTCGATCTCCGGCACCGCCTGCACGGCGCGGTTGAAGGCGTCGAGCGCGGCCGAGCGGGTGTCGGACAGTTTCACCTGGACGAAGGCGACATGGCCTTCGCCCATGCGCTCACGGTCGATGATCGCCTGGTAGCCCCTGATGAAGCCGTCCTTCTCCAGCCGTTTGACTCGTGCCTGCACCGGCGTCTTCGACAGGCCGACTTTCGCCGCCAGTTCCGACATGGAAAGCCGGCCATTGCTGCCCAGAGCCGACAGGATGTTCCTGTCGATGCGGTCCAATTGGTCTTCCGTCACTGAATTCCTGGTCGAATTGGAGGTGATCAGTCCTAATGATAGATCGATCGATCTGTTCTGTCGACTTCTTTGGACCGACTGCAATCCCTACATATGTTAGCTTGCGCCGTTCGGTCCGGTGACCGCCGGCCCGCTCCCTTATGCTCGCTCTACAGGACCGCCATGCCAGCGCTCGATACCATCCGCCAGCAGATCCGTGCCAATTATTTGCCCGACGAAGACCAGGCGGTGAAGCGGCTGGCCGAGGCGGCCGGGCTGTCCGCGCAAGACCGCAAGGCGATTTCGGCGCGTGCCGCCGATCTGGTGCGGGCGGTGCGCGGCTCGTCCGATCCGCGGCTGATGGAGGTGTTCCTGTCCGCCTATGGCCTGTCGACCAAGGAGGGCGTGGCGCTGATGTGCCTGGCCGAGGCGCTGCTGCGGGTGCCAGACACCGAGACGATGGACGACCTTATCGCCGACAAGATCGCGCCGCACGACTGGTCGGCGCATGCGGGCGGCTCGAGCTCGATCTTCATCAATGCGTCGACCTGGGCGCTGATGCTGACCGGCCGCGTGCTCGACGAGGGCGAGGGCGGCATCGAAGGCACGCTGCGCGCCATGGTGCGCCGGCTTGGCGAGCCGGTCATCCGCAAGGCCGTCGCCGCCGCCATGCGCGAAATGGGCGAGCAGTTCGTGCTCGGCCGCACCATTGCCGAGGCGGTCAGGCGCGGCCGACCGATGACGCAGAAGGGCTATCTCTATTCTTTCGACATGCTGGGCGAGGCGGCCCGCACCGAGGCCGACGCGCTGCGCTACCTCAAGGCATATGCCGATGCCATCTCTTCGCTCGATGCCGGCGCCAACGGCCCCGACATCCGCCAGAACCACGGCATCTCGGTAAAACTGTCTGCGCTGCATCCGCGTTATGAAGTGACGCAGAAGGAAAAGATGCTGCCCGTCATGGCCGAGCGGCTGTTGTCGCTGGCGCTGGCGGCGCGCCATTCGCGCATGGGCCTCAACATCGACGCCGAGGAAGCCGACCGCCTCGATTTGTCGCTCGACGTCATCGAGCGGGTGCTGGCCGAACCGGAGCTTGCCGGCTGGAACGGTTTTGGCGTCGTCGTGCAGGCCTATGGCCCGCGCGCGGCCTTCGTCATCGACTGGCTCTACGAGCTGGCGAGGAAATACGACCGCAGCATCATGGTGCGGCTGGTCAAGGGTGCCTATTGGGACACCGAGATCAAGCGGGCGCAGACGCTCGGGCTCGACGGCTATCCGGTTTTTACCCGCAAGGCCAACACCGACGTCTCCTACCTGGCCTGCGCGAAGAAGCTGTTGGCGATGACCGACCGCATCTACCCGCAATTTGCCACCCACAACGCCCACACCGTCGCCGCGATTCTGTCGATGACGACGGAGCGCGATACGTTCGAGTTCCAGCGGCTGCATGGCATGGGCGAGGCGCTGCATGAGACGGTGCGGCGGGCCGAAGGCACTCGCTGCCGCATCTATGCGCCGGTCGGTGCTCATTCCGACCTGCTCGCCTATCTGGTCCGCCGGCTGCTCGAAAACGGCGCCAATTCCTCCTTTGTCCACCAGCTCACCGACGAGGAAGTCGAGCCCGAGGACATTGCCCGCGACCCGCTCGAAACGGTGGAGAAACAAGGTCCCGCCGCCAATCCAGCGATCGTGCCGCCGTCGGCGATCTTCGGTCCCGGCCGGCGCAACTCCAAGGGTTTCGATATCACCGACACGCTGACGCTGGCTGCGATCGACAAGGCGAGGGCCGAGTTCGCCGGGCCGGAGCGCTGGCACGCCAAGCCGGTCAGCCGCGCTGCCGGCTATGGCAAGCAGCGTCCGGTGGTCAATCCTGCGAAACCTTCGGAAGTGGTCGGCACGGTCAGCGAGGCCGGCGCCAAGCAGGTCGAGACCGCCGTTCGCATCGCCGTCGAGGCACAACCGGCATGGGCAAGACGCCCGGTCGCCGAGCGCGCCGCCATCCTCAACCGCACGGCCGATCTCTACGAGGCGAACGCCGTCGAGTTCTTTGCGCTGGCCGCCCGCGAGGCTGGCAAATCGCTGGCCGACGGCGTTGCCGAGGTGCGCGAGGCGGTCGATTTCCTGCGCTACTATGCGGCTGAGGCCGCCAATGCCGAGGCGGGCACCGAGGCGCGCGGCGCCATCGCCTGCATCTCGCCGTGGAACTTTCCGCTGGCCATCTTCACCGGCCAGATTGCGGCGGCGCTCGTCACCGGCAATTCGGTGATTGCCAAGCCGGCCGAACAGACGCCGCTGATCGCCTTCCGCGCTGTCCAGCTGCTGCGCGAGGCCGGCGTGCCGGAAGACATCATCCAGCTTCTGCCCGGCGACGGCCCCTCGGTCGGCGGCCCGCTGACCGCCGATCCGCGCATTGCCGGCGTCTGCTTCACCGGCTCGACCGAGGTCGCCAAGCTGATCGAAAAGCAGCTCGCCGACACCGCCGCGCCTGACGCCATGCTGATTGCCGAGACCGGCGGCCTCAACGCCATGATCGTCGATTCCACCGCACTTCCCGAACAGGCGGTGCGCGATATCCTGGCCTCCGCCTTCCAGAGCGCCGGCCAGCGCTGCTCGGCATTGCGCATTCTCTACGTGCAGAAGGACGTCGAGAAGAAGATGCTTGAGATGCTGAAAGGCGCGATGGAAGCGCTTAGCCTCGGCGACCCGTGGCGGATATCGACCGATGTCGGCCCGGTCATCGATGACGAGGCGCAAGCGTCGATCCGTGGCTATTGCACCAAAATGGGCCTGCAGGGCCGGCTGATCGCCAAGCTCGAAGCGCCGATGGACGGCCGCTTCGTTGCGCCGCACGTCTTTCGGGTCAAGGGCATCGAGGAGTTGGAGCGCGAGGTGTTCGGGCCGGTGCTGCATGTCGCCACCTTCGATGCCGACGAGATCGATGCGGTGATCGCTGCGATCAACCGCAAAGGCTATGGCCTGACCTTTGGCCTGCACACCCGCATCGAAGGCCGCGCCCAGCATTTCGTCGATGGCATCCATGCCGGCAACATCTACGTCAACCGCAACCAGATCGGCGCCGTCGTCGGCGCGCAGCCGTTCGGCGGCGAGGGGCTTTCCGGCACCGGGCCGAAGGCCGGCGGGCCACATTATCTCCGGCGCTTCCGCAAGGGGCCGGAAGCCGGCACCCATCTTGCCGAAGGCCGCAAGGTGACGGCGACCGAGCTCGCCGACAATCTGCCGGACCCGGCCTTTGGCGGCTGGTCGACGCGGCCGGATCGCGTCGCCATCCTGAGGAAACATCTGCGCGGCAAGGGTGCCGCGGCTATCGGCACTGCCGCCGGCATCGATTTCGGCCAGGTCGACCTGCCCGGGCCGACCGGCGAGGCCAACACGCTGTCGCTGTCGCCGCGCGGCCGTGTGCTCTGCCTCGGTCCCGACGCGGGTACGCTGCTTGCCCAGACGATCCAGGCGCTGGCCGCCGGCAATGCCGTGCTCGCCGTCGCCCCCGGCGCGCCGGCGGCGCTATCAGCGCTGACCGGCAAGGGCCTGCCGCTGGCGGCGATCGACGGCCGGCCGGACCCGGTCGAAGCGCGCTCGCTGCGGGTCGATGTCGTGGCCTTTTCCGGTACGCCCGAGGCCGCGCGCATCGTG
This sequence comes from Mesorhizobium sp. M0954, assembly GCF_040319155.1. Taxonomy (NCBI): domain Bacteria; kingdom Pseudomonadati; phylum Pseudomonadota; class Alphaproteobacteria; order Hyphomicrobiales; family Phyllobacteriaceae; genus Mesorhizobium; species Mesorhizobium sp. M0954. The sequence continues at coordinate 127,071 of NZ_JAMYNR010000009.1, forward strand.
CGCAAGGTCATCGCCGAGCGCGCCGGCCCGATCGTGCCGCTGGTCAGCGAAGTCTATTATCCGGCCGCCTATGCCCACGAGCGCGCCGTCTGCGTCGACACCACGGCGGCGGGCGGCAATGCCAGCCTGCTGGCCGCTGCGTAGGTTTCGCCAGGGTTCGCTCATCGCTGGCAGGGGCGGCGCCGACTTTGGTGCCCGCATGAGGACGATCGTTACCTGATACCGAGCGGCACTTCGAACTGCCAAGCCGAGCGACCGGCTCCTTCCGGAATGGGAGGAAACGGAGAAGCCCGGCGGACTGCGTCGAGTGCGGCTTTGTCCAGCGCGGCAACACCCGAACTGCCCGTCAGCCTGGCCGACCGGACGCTGCCGTTCGAGCCGACGGTAAAGGCAACGGTTGCTGTGCCGGTGGCGCGCGTGCGTGTCGAATTGAAGGCCCGCACCAGTTTTGACCTGATCTTGCCGGGATAGTTCGTGACGGCTGCATTGCCGATGCCTGATTTGCCGCCTCTGCTGGCGGTCAGGATCTTGCCGTCCTTCCTGCCGTCGGCCATGCCGCGCGCGACATCCGTTTCGTCACGGCCGCCGGAGCCGGCTTTTTTCTTCTTGGTGTCGGCTTTGGCCGCAGCCTTGCCCGCCTTCTTGCGCAGGGGCGGCTTTTCGGTTTCAGTCGGTTCGGCTTTTTTGACCGGCTTGTTCTTTGCGGTTGCCTTCTTCGGCTGCTTGGGCTCCGGCCTGTCCGGCTTCGGTTCGTCCGCCGCGCCGACTGTCTCGGTCGTCTGAACCGTTTCGGCCGGCGCCGGGTCGGCTGGTGCCGGCGCACTCGTCTCGGCAGGTTCGGCCGTTTCGACCGCGCTGACTGGCGGCGGCACGGCATTGTCGTCGGCAGGCACCAGCCTGTCGGTTGCAAGAACGTCGGGCGATGGGTCCTGGCGCGCCGGCTGCGCAGGTGCTGGCTCGGTGCGATCGGCAGGCACAGCGATTTCCGTGGCGGCCTCGTTGACCGGCTCAACCACTTCTTTGTCCGATGTCTCCGCCGCATCGGTGACCGGCTGGGGCGTCTCCTCTGCCGCGGCCGCCTGCGCCTCGACCGTTTCGACCGGCTTGGCGTCCAGCATGGTCACCATCGTCACGTTGGCCACTTCCGGATCGTCTCCGACATCGCCGGCCGCCTGCTGTGGGTCGGCGCCGAGCAGCATTTCGCCTTGCTGGTCGGCACCTTCGATGCTTGGCCGGTCGTCCGGCAGCGTGAGAAAGGCCAGCGCCACGGCTACGTGGAATGCGCAAGAGCAGGCGATCGCCACCGTCCAGTTGCGGCGCCGCCGCGTCTGTCGTGCCTGCCGCAATGGCTCCGCAGGCACCGTCGGCAAGTCGCCGTCGGCATCGGCGATGTAACTGTCTTCCGGCCTGTCGCGCAGCGAAACACGCAGCGCCTCGCGCGGGATGGCGAAGTCCGGATCGTCCGGCTCCGGCGGCAGGAAACCGGCTAGTGGCCACGCCACGGCGTTTCGCGCGAATGCGGGTTCCGGTCCCAAAATTCAGACCCCGAAGGCGATGCCGGTCCTGGTCTGCGTCTTCAGCCCGCGCATGCAGGCATTCGGCTCGGCGCCGGCGCATTCCGTGGCGCTGTTGATCAACACGCGGCTGACCTTGCCGCAATCCGTGCCGGCAAGATCGAAACGCGTCACCTTGGTCTTGCCTGCCGGCAGCTCCTTGAAGTCGAGCACGGTCAGCCGGTCGACGACGCCGGCCTCGTTGAACAATGCGATCTCGAATGCCGCCTTGGAAAGGTCGGCGCCGAGATTGTTGGTGACCACGAAGGTCAGGCGGCAGCCCTTGTCGGAAGGCTGCGCGCCGTTGAGCTCGAGGATCAGCGCCGGTGCTTGCTGTTGTGTCCACGCCGGAGCCGCAACAAGCGACATTGCCAGCACCGCGGCGAACAGACGAAGGGATGCTGTGATGCCTGTCATTGTTGTCAGCCTCCAAACCTCATCGTCGCCGCCAGCTTCAGGGTGACGCCTGGCTCGTAGACAACACTGGTGGTCGATGCGTTCAGCGGGTTGGCGTATTTGACGTCGAACAGATTGTCGGCGCGGAAATCGACCTTGAAATTGTCGGTTGCCTGGTAGCTGGCGAAGGCATTGACCAGCGTGTAGTCCTTGGCGACGGCGTTGCCCTGCGGCTTGCCGTTGTATTGCACCTCGCCGCCGACGGTCAGCCTGTCCTCGAGGAAGCGAAAGCCGAGTTGCCCGGTGACCTGGGAGGAAGGGACGGTGACAAGGTCCGCCCGTTCGCCTTCATAGGAAATCGTATGGCCGTCGGTGAACGACGCCGAAAGCCCGGCAAAGCCCCAGGCGGCATCATAGACGCCCTCCATCTCGAAACCGTGGATCTTGGCCTTGGCGAAGTTCTGATACTGGAAGCAGATCGGGATGCCCGGGCCGAACGGGCAGCCGCTGGTCGGGTCGAACGGTGATAGCGTTACGCCATCAATGTAGTCGTCGACGTTGTTGTTGAAATAGGCCGCCTTCAGCCGCAGCGCGTCATCAGCCTCGATGACGCCGTTGGTGCTGTAATTGACGCCAAACTCCACGGTCTTGCCGGTTTCGGGCTTGAGATTGGGATTGGGGAGGAACGGGAAGCTGACGCCGGCTGGATGGTTGCCGCTGATCAGGGTCTCCGACAGCGACGGAGAACGATAGCCTTCAGCGTAGGTGCCGTAGAATTGCAGCCCGGAAAGGCTGGCGCTCTCGAAGGGCGAAATGCCCACTGTGATGCGTGGCGACAGCCGGTCGCCAGAGGTTTCGCCGACATCGCTGTCAAGCTTGTAGCTGTCGTAGCGCAGCCCGGCGATGATCTCGAGCCAGTCCCAGGTGAGCTTGTCCTGAACGTAAGCGCCGGAGACGTTCCTGTTGCCCGAGGGCGTATAGAAGCTGTCGCCGCCCGCCGTGCCGCCTGTCTCGACATCGTCGCCAACCCAGTCGCCGCCATAGGTCAGCTCATGCGCAATGCCGACGGTCTCGAATCTCGACGTGTTCCAAATGTCGATGCCGGAGGTGCCGATGTCGAACGTCGATTTCGAACCCGCCGGCAAAACCACGGGCAGACCGGTGACCGGATCAAACCGGTTTTGCGCGACAAGGGTCGTCAGATCGAGCTTGGTCTTGTTGTAGGATGCGTTGATGTGGAGGTCGAGCCAGCTCTTGTCTTGGTCGGTGATGTTGTAGCGGGCCGTGAAGGTATTCGCCTTCAGGTCGGCGTCGTTCACCGGCGCGCTGCCGCTGGTCTCGGTCCATCCGTCGTTCGAGCCGATCCAGCCCAGCTTCAGCTCGCTGTTTTCGCTGGGGCGGATGGTCGTCTTGAGGAGGCCGCTCAAGACGTCGAAGCCGGTGCCCGCTACAGTGTCGCCGCCGCCATGCTCGTAGTCGTCATAGTCGCGGTAGAGGATATTGCCAAGCACGTCCCAGTTCTCGTTGATCCGATAGGCGCCGGTGGCGCTGGTGGTCCAGCCTTCGCCGTTGGTTTCGTAGCGCCCGGTCGCGGATGCCGCCCAGGTCTCGTCGGGCTTGAGGAAATCCTGCGCATCCTTGGTGTCGAAAAATACGACGCCGCCGATCGCCCCGGAGCCATAGGTGTTGGCGACCGGACCGCGGATCACATCGACGGATTTGATCAATTCGGGATCGATGTAGAAGGTCGATTGCGTGCCATGATCCGAGCGCTGGAAATTCTGGCGGGCGCCGTCGACGATGACGGAGACGCGGCCGAAGTCCTGCAGGCCGCGGATGTTGATGCTGGAACTGACACGCCTTGCGTCGGCCTGGACGGCGACACCCGGCACACCGAACAGCATTTCGTTGGGCGTCGTCGCCATGCGGCGCTCGAGCTGTTCCTCGTCGACATGGCTGGCTGAAGCAAGCGACTCGATCGCCGTCTCGCCGGTACGGCTGAGGATCAGGATCTTGTCGAGCAGTGTGGTACCCGCCGGGGCCGGCTTTACCTTTTCGGGCTGTTGAGACGGGTCAGTCTGCTGCTGGTCGGCTGCCGCTTGGGCGGCCTGCTGGGCGCCGGCCGGTGTGGCGAGCAGCGGGATCGCCGCCGCGCCGGCCAGCAACGCGGCCATTTTGCTTGTCATAGAACAATGTGTCAGGCCGCTGCCCGCCAGCCGTCCCCAATTCGCCAACCCCATGCTGCAACTCCAAGAATCCATGTTCGATGCTGGCTGGCTTGGGGCTCGCTGGCATTTTTCATCGCGTCCGGCGTCTTAAATGTTGACTCATTTACTCCGGTATTGCACTGCTAGATAACATGATCATTCGAGTCAAGAATTGAATCGGCATTTCACGCAGGCCCCGAGCCAGATGCCAGGCACAGGAAAGGGATCGAACCCATGAACACGCACAATCCCAGCGACTTTCGCTATCGCGTCCGCCGTTCCGACGAAAATTCCGTCCGTTTCGACCGGGTCCAATCGGCCGTGAGAACGCTGTCCAGCAACACGCTGTTCCAGGGCGAGCACGAGATCGGCATCGAGCATCATGGTGCGCTGTACCGGCTGAAGATCACCCGGCAGGGCAAGCTCATCCTCAACAAGTAGGTGGCAGAAATGGACCAGCGCGTAAAACCCGCCCCGCACGAGATCCGGCGGGCACGGGCAGACAATCCGAAAATGCGCGAGCGCGACCTCGCCGCCCAGCTCGGTATTTCGGAGGCCGAACTGGTCGCCGCGCATTGCGGCGACGGCGTCGTGCGCGTCGAGCCGCGTGTCAACGACCTTTTGACTGGCCTCGAAGCTGTCGGTGAGGTGATGGCGCTGACCCGCAACGAAAGCGCGGTGCACGAGAAGATCGGCGTCTACGACAAGGTCGTCACCGGCAATCACAATGCCATGGTGCTCGGTGACAATATCGACCTGCGCATTTTCCCAAAAGTCTGGGCACACGGCTTTGCCGTGGAAAAGCGCGACGGCGCCGACATCCGCCGCAGCCTGCAGTTCTTCGACACCGCAGGCGAGGCGGTACACAAGGTGCACCTCAGGCCAGCCTCCAACCTTTATGCCTATCAGAAACTGGTGGCCGGGCTGGAATCGCCGAACCAGGAGCCGACGGTGGCGATTTCAGCGGGCACCACCGACGAGACCGAGACTGCGGACAATTCGGCGAGCATCGACGATCTGCGCGACCGCTGGAGCCAGCTGACCGACGTGCACCAGTTCTTCGGCATGCTGAAGACACTGAAGATCAGCCGCCGACAGGCGGTGCGCATGGTCGGCCAGGATTACGCCTGGCTGGTCGACAAGGATGCGGTGAACGCCATGTTCAACCACGCCGCTGCCGGCGCCATGCCGATCATGTGCTTTGTCGGCAATCGCGGCTGCATCCAGATCCATTCCGGCCCCGTCGCCTCGATCAAGCCGATGGGACCATGGCTCAACGTGCTCGACGAGACCTTCCATCTGCACCTGCGGACCGACCACATCGATGAGGTCTGGGCCGTGCGCAAGCCGACCAGGGACGGCCATGTCACGTCGCTCGAAGTCTATGGCGCCGACGGCAAGATGATCATCCAGTTCTTCGGTAAGCGGCATGAAGGCGAAAGCGAGCGCGAAGACTGGCGCTTTCTGGCCGAAAACCTGCCGCGTATCCCAAGCCCGACCGCAGCCTGAGGAAAACGACGATGGTTCTTGTCTCCAGGCTGGCATCGGTCTCCAGGTCGGCGCTTGGTCCTGCGGCCGCCGTTTTCCTGGGGTTCGCCACGCTGATGACGGCTCAAGCCGCCGAGGGCATCGCGACTTTCGCCGATCGCTCGAGGATCGTGGCCATCGGCGGCTCGATCACCGAGATCGTCTACGCGCTCGGTGAACAGGATCGCCTTGTCGCACGCGATTCGACCAGCCGATATCCGCAAGCGGCGGTGGAACTGCCGGATGTCGGCTACATGCGCCAGCTGTCGCCGGAGGGTGTGCTGTCGGTCAATCCGTCGGGCATACTGGCGTTGCACGGCAGCGGACCGAAGGAAGCCGTCGACGTGCTGAAGAAATCAAGCATCCCGTTCATCGAGGTGCCCGAGCGCTATGATAATCAAGGCATTCTCGAAAAGATCCACATCGTCGGCAAGGCGCTCGGCACCGAGGCCAAGGCCGATGCGCTGGCGGCCCAGATAGACGCCAAGCTGAAGGTAGCCGAAAAGCAGGCCGCCTCGATCAAGGATCGCGAGCGCATCCTGTTCGTGCTGTCGATGCAGGGCGGCAAGCTGCTTGCCGCCGGCAGCGACACCGCCGCCGACGGCATCATCAAGCTTTCGGGCGGCATCAACGCCATCGACGGCTTTGCCGGCTACAAGCAATTGTCGGACGAGGCAGTCATCACCGCCAGGCCCGACGTGATCCTGATGATGAACAATGCCGGACCGGCCACCGCGGATGACGAATTGTTTTCGAACCCTGCCGTGGCTTCGACGCCGGCGGGTGCCGCCCGCAGGCTGATCCGCATGGACGGCGGCTACCTGCTCGGCTTCGGCCCGCGCACGGCCGACGCCATCCACGACCTCGCCGTCTCGCTCTATGGCGGCCAGGTCACGGATTGAGCGCGATGGCCGATCATTCGATCGCCGGTGCGGCGGGCATCATGGCGACGGCAGCCGAGGGTGATCGTTCGCGGCGCGCCCGCCTCGTCATCGTGCTGCTCTGCGTCGGGCTGGCTATCGCCGTGCTGTTGTCGCTGACCTCCGGCGCATCCGATGCCTCGGCCATCGGCGTCATGCATGATTGGCTGTTCGGCGCGTTGCCCGGCGACGCGGCATTGAGCGCCCGCGACCGCCTGATCATCCATGACATCCGTCTGCCGCGCGTTGTTCTGGGCGTGCTGATCGGCGCATCGCTTGCAGTCTCCGGTGCCGTCATGCAGGGGTTGTTCCGCAATCCGCTGGCCGACCCCGGCCTGATCGGCGTTTCGGCCGGATCGAGCCTCGGTGCGGTCGCCGTCATCGTGCTTGGCTCGACCATGCTGGCGCCGCTGACTTCGGCGCTCGGCACGATGGCTTTGCCGCTGGCTGCGTTCTGCGGCGGGCTGGCTACGACATTGCTGCTCTATCGGGTCGCGACACGGCAAGGCCAGACCTCCGTCGCCACCATGCTGCTCGCCGGCATCGCGCTGGCCGCGCTTGCCATGGCGATGACTGGCATCCTGATCTTCATGGCCGACGACCGGCAATTGCGCGACCTGACCTTCTGGCAGCTCGGCTCGCTGGGCGGCGCAACCTGGCAGAAGATCGGCTCGGTCGGGCCGGTCATCGTGCTGGCGCTGGCGGCAATGCCGTTCCTGGCGCGCGGCCTCAACGCGCTGGCGCTCGGCGAGGCCACGGCCGGCCATCTCGGCATTCCGGTGCAGCGGCTGAAATACTCCGCGATTGTCGGCGTCTCGGCAGCGGTCGGCGCGTCGGTCGCCGTCAGCGGCGGCATCGGCTTCGTCGGCATCGTCGTGCCGCATTTGCTGCGCCTGCTGATCGGCCCCGACAACCGCTATTTGCTGCCGGCATCGGCACTGCTTGGTGCCGCGCTGCTGCTGTTGGCCGACGCCGTCGCCCGCACCATCGTTGCCCCGGCCGAATTGCCGATCGGCATCGTCACCGCGGTCGCCGGTGCGCCGTTCTTCCTGTGGATCCTGCTGCGCAAGCGCGGCGTCATCGACTTGTGAGGGTTTGCCTATGATCGAAGCGCGCGATGTCTCGGTGGCGATTGGCGGCAAGCGCATTGTCGCCAATGTCGATTTCGAGGCGCGGCCCGGCGAAATCGCGGCCATCGTCGGCCCCAACGGTTCGGGCAAGACGACCTTCCTCAGAGCACTGTCCGGCGATCTTGGCTATTCGGGAGAGGTCACCGTCAACGGCCGCAATCTATCCGCGATGAAGCCTCTCGAAGCGGCGACGCTGCGCGCCGTGCTGCCGCAGGCGACGACGCTGTCCTTCCCGTTCACAGTGCGTGAGATCGTCAGGCTGGGCCTGGTCGGCGGGCGCTCCGGCGCGCTGTCCGGCGAGGACCAGCGCCTGCCCGAACGGGCGCTGGCTCGCGTCGACCTCGACGGTTTCGCCGGCCGCTTCTACCAGGAGCTGTCCGGCGGCGAGCAGCAGCGCGTGCAGCTTGCCCGCGTACTCTGCCAGGTCTGGGCGCCGGTGCTCGATGGCAAGCCGCGCTATTTGTTCCTCGATGAGCCGGTGTCCAGCCTCGATATCAAGCACCAGCTGATCATCATGGACATCGCGCGCGATTTCGCCAGACGGGGAGGCGGCGTGGTCGCCATCCTGCACGACCTCAATTTGACGGCGATGTATGCCGACCGGATTTTCGTCATGCATCGCGGCAGGCTCGCCGCGACAGGTTCGCCGCAACAGGTGCTCAGCGACGAGCTGATCGAAAAGGTCTTCGATTGCCGGCTGAAGGTCGGCGTGTTGCCGGCGGCAAACATGCCGTTCGTATTGCCGCAGTCGGTCTGTTGATATCCAGGTGATGCCGGCCTGCAAATGGCGGTTTCCTGCGCTTCCGGTACTCACGTACCCAAACGTACTCCGTTCGGGTTCTCGGAACCCACCATTTTGGTCGCTTCGCGCCCGTCTTCGACTCCGGCTCGGCCTGACCTGAATCTCAACAGACCTCACCAATTGAGATGCGACCAGAAATCAGGCGGCCGGCGCCCTTTGCACCAGCATGTCGATGCCGAGCAGGTGGCGCACATTCGGGCGCGCCGCCACTAGGTCAGCGATCGTGTAGCGCGACAGCACGGCGAAGAAGGCGTTGAGCGCTTCGCGCAATGCCGAATTCAGTGCGCAGCTGTCAACCAGCGGACATTCGGCGGCGTCGTTCTCGAAGCACTCGGCCATGGCAAAGCTTTCCTCCGTCACCCGCACGACATCGAACAGGCTGATTGATTCGGCCGTGCGGCCGAGCCTGACGCCGCCATTCCTGCCGCGCACCGTTTCGATCAGGCCGTTTTCGACCAGCGGCTGCAGGATCTTGAACAGGAAAAGTTCCGATACCGAATAGGCGGCGGCGATCTCGGGGATGCGGCTCAACCGCTCGGTGTTGGCGGCGCAATACATCAGAATGCGCATGGCGTAGTTGGTCTGACGGGTAAGCCGCATTGTGTCCTCACATAACAGTGGTTGGCGTCAATATGGCCTATAGTTTGGAACAATTCCAGACTGGCGCTGCATAATAGATGAATTCCGGCGTCAAGTTTGCGTGCACGATTGCGCGCACCGGAACCAGCGGCGCGCTTTCTGAGGCAGGCGACACTAGATAAGTTCGCATACACGATCAGGAGCGGCCCATCATGTCACGACCAGCCCCGGCATTTGCATCCGTCGCGTCCGTCCGGTTCGACGCCGATGCCGACGCCAAGCTTTCGGCGCTCAGGCGCACCAAGTTCGTCGCCGCCGCAGCACTCGCGTTTTGCCTGCTGATCTTCGCGGTGGCGAAATCGCTCGAGAGCCGGCATGCGTGGCTGGGCTTCGTCGCCGCTTTCGCCGAGGCGGCGACGATCGGCGGGCTGGCCGACTGGTATGCGGTGGTGGCGCTGTTTCGGCGGCCGCTTGGCCTGCCGATCCCGCATACGGCCATCATCCCGGAAAACCAGAACCGCATCGCCGACAATCTCGGCCGCTTCATCGAGGTGAATTTCCTGGCGCCGGAACCGGTGCGCGAAAAGCTCGCCGAGGTGGACTTTTCCGCGCTGGTCGCGGACTGGCTGGCCGACCCGAACCGCGCCGCCGATTTGTCGCGCTTCGTCGGCCGGCTGGTGCCGCAGATGCTGGCGGCGGTCGAGCAATCCGGGCTGCGCGGCTTCGTCACCAGCCGTATGCTGGAGCAGATCGAAAAGGTGCCGCTGGCGCCGCTCGCCGCCGAACTGTTGTCGGCACTGACTGATGATCGTCGCCACCAGAAATTATTCGACGAGTTCACCAAGGTGGTCGGCCGCTTCCTGAGCGACGAGCAGGCGCTGGCGACGATGCGCGAGAAGATCCGCGAGGAACTGCCGTCGCTGTTCAACCTGTTTCGCGCCGACGCCTATCTGTTGAAGAAGATCATTGCGTCGGCCGGCTCGCTGCTCGATGAGGTGCGGGCCGATCCGCACCATCCGATGCGAGTCGAATTCGACCTTTTCGTCGAAACCTTCGTCGAGCGGCTGAGGACATCCAAACAATATGCCAGGCGCGCCGAAAAGCTGAAGCGCGATTTCCTTGCCCGGCCGGAGCTCAGCGCGCTGGCCGGCGATATGTGGGACAGCCTGCGGCTGTTCATCGAACAGGACGCCAAGGCGCCGAATTCGATGATCCGCGACCATCTCGCCACCATGTTCGTCGAGGTCGGCCGCCATCTTGCCGACGACGCGCAGATCAGGGCCGACATGAACCAGGGGTTCATCGTGGCGCTGGCCTCCTTCGTCGAAAGCCAGAAGAGCGGCGTGTCGAAGTTCATCGCCGACCAGGTCAAGCGCTGGGACCTCGCGCAACTGACAAGGCTTATCGAAATGAACATCGGCAAGGACCTGCAATATATCCGCTTCAACGGCATGATCATCGGTGGCCTTGCCGGCGTCGTGCTCTACACTGCCGAACGGGTGTTTCTTGTCGGCTGACTAGTCCGAATGGACCGCTGAGCTTCGCTGCACTATCTTCCGTGCAGTGGCGGCGTTCGCGGCAACAGGGGAGAGAACCAGCATGGCAAAACGACCGGAGTCCGAGTCCTTCATCGACATGTTCGGCAAATTCGGCCGCGACCTGAAGCTGCCGAATGTCGATGTCGAGGCGATCCTCGCCTACCACGCCAGGAACCTGGAAGCGCTGGAGAAGTCGGCACGGGCGAGCGCCGCCGGAGCGTCGGCGCTGTTGTCAAGGCAACGCGAGATGCTGCAGGACACGCTGCGCGAAATCACCCACATGGCACAAAGCTACAGAGCACCCGGCAATCCGCAGGAAATGATGCAGAAGCAGGCGGCGTTCGCCAGGAAATCCTTCGAGACCGCGCTGAAGAATGCCGGCGAGATGGCCGAACTGGCAAGGGCGTCCGGCACCGAATCAATTGAAATCCTGCGCAGCCGCATCAAGGAGGCGATGGAGGAGATCCGCGCCGGCGACGACAAGAGGTAAGCTGTTCCCCGGCAGCACGCTTGCCGGCAGCGAAGACCGGCGGTTCGCGGCCGAAGATTATGGGCTGGAATCGCACTGGCGAATTGACAGGGGCGGCCCGTCGTGGTCCGGAACAGGCAAGCGATCGGGAAAGCAGGAATGACGCAGATACGGCCGAGGACGCCGCCGACCTTCGAGCAACTCAGGGCGATGGCCGGGCAGGAGTTGGGCGTTTCGGACTGGACGCTGGTCGATCAGCACCGCATCGACCAGTTTGCCGAATGCACGGGCGATCATCAATGGATCCATGTCGATCCCGAGCGGGCGAAGCGGCAAAGCCCGTTCCGCACCACGATCGCGCATGGCTATCTGACTCTGTCGATCATCGGCGCGCTGGCGCTCGAGATGGGGATCGTACCTGAAAACACGCAGGCCGCGTTCAACTACGGTTTCGACAAAGTGCGCTTCGTGGCGCCGGTCAGGGTCGGCTCGCGAATCAGGCTGCGCACCACGCTGTTGTCGATGGAAGACAAAGGTCCGGGGCAATATCTGATGAAGGCCGCCAATACGGTCGAGATCGAAGGCGAGCAGAGGCCGGCGCTGACCGCCGAGACGCTCGTCATGCTTTATGCACGCCGCAAGCGGGCAGGGGCCTGAGAGTTCAGCCTCAGTTTTGCGGCAGCGCAATCAACGCGACATCGCCTGTTCAAGCGCCCTGAAAACCCGGTCGTCTCCCGATTGGGCGACGTTGAAGCGCATGTAACGGCTGGCCGAACGGGACAGGCTGAACGCATTGCCGGGCGCAAGCACGACATTGGCCGACAGAGCATGGCGGGCGACGTCCGCGGCATCTATCCCCTCCGGCAGCCTGCACCATAGAAACATGCCGGCGGGCTGATCTATCCATGGCACGATGCCGATCGCCCTGAGGCGGGTGCCGGTTTCTTCCATGGCGCGCGAGAGCCGCGCGCGCAGCAGATCGACGTGCTTGCGATAGAGGCCGTCCTTCAGCAGCGTCAGTACCAGTTCGGATGCAAGCCGACCGCTGCCAAACGACGTGGCGATCTTGAGATCGGTCAATCCTTCCATCCAGTCGCGAGGAGCGGCGATGAAGCCGCAGCGCACCGATGCCGACAGGGTCTTGGAAAAGCTTCCGATGTGGATGACCCGGCTGAGGCCGTCGAAGGCAGCCAGCCGGGGCGCGGGCGTGTGTTCGAAATCGGCGAAGATATCGTCCTCGATGATGGTCAGCCCTGACTGGTCGGCGAGCTTCAGCACCCGATGGGCAACGACCGGGGACAATATGGCGCCGGTCGGATTGTGGAGCGCCGAATTGGTGATGTAGAGGCGCGGCCGATGCTCGTTCAGTGCCTGCGCGAACAGCTCGATGTCCGGACCCGAGCGCGTGTAGGGGACGCTGATCACCTTGGCCCGATGGGCGCGCAACAGGGCATGGAAGTTGAAGTAGCAGGGATCGTCGACCAACACCGTGTCACCCGGTTCGAGCAGGAACCGGCACAGCAGGTCGATCGCCTGAGTGCCCGATTCCGCCAGCATGATCTGGTCCGGGGAGGCTTCGATACCGTGCTCGGCCATGCGCCGCGCCAGCAGATGGCGTAGCGCCGGCAAGCCGAGCGGCGTGCCGTAATCGGTCAGCGCTGCGTCGTCGGCGCGGGCCATCGTCCGCAGCGCGCGACGCAATCCGGCCTCGGGCATCCATGACGCCGGCAACCAGCCGCAACCCGGTTTCAGGACGCCGTCGCCGGCTTCCAGCGATTGGCGCGAGACCCAGAGCGGGTCGACAGCACGGTCAAGCCTGGGGCCGATCTCGGCCAGCGACAGCGGAGCCAGCGGTCCGGCGGCATAGAAGCCCGAGCCTGGCCGCGAGCGGATCATGCCTTCCGCCGCCAGACGCTCATAGGCTTCGACCACGGTGGATTTGGAAACCTGCATGGCCTTGGCGAACGCCCGGATCGAAGGCAGCCGCGTTCCCGGTGTGAGGCTGCGCGCGGCGATCCTGTGCCTGATCGTCGCCATGACGCTTTCGACAAGCGTTCGGCTGCGCTCATCTGTTGTCGTCTGCTCATCCATCCGTACTGCTCGCCCTACCATGACGGTTTTGTCAAACTGTACCTGATTGTCTCTGGCGGAGCCAGACCGCCCGGCCCGATAGAGGGCGAAAACGAGCGGGGCATCGATGAACAAGGCGGCGAGTAGTTGGGCGGCGAGTGGCTGGGTTAACGGGTTCATAGGCGTGCTGATCTTCAGCGGTTCGCTTCCGGCGACGCGCGTGGCGGTGATGGATTTCGATCCGGTGTTCGTAACGGTCGCCCGTGCGGCTTCGGCGGGCATCCTCGGCCTGGCGCTGCTGCTCATTTTTCGTCAGAAGCGTCCGGAGCGGCGAGATCTGTTCCCGCTGGCGATCGTGGCGCTTGGCGTCGTGGTCGGCTTTCCCCTGCTGACGGCGCTGGCGCTCAAGCACATCACGTCGGCTCACTCCATCATCTTCGTCGGCCTGTTGCCGTTGGCGACCGCGATCTTCGGTGTGGTTCGAGGCGGTGATCGCCCGAAGCCGGCGTTCTGGCTGTTCTCGTGCCTCGGCAGCGCCCTTGTCGCCGGTTTCGCAGTCACCCAAGGCCTGTCGGTCTCGCCGCTCGGCGACATCTTGATGCTGGCCGCCATCATCGTGTGTGGATTGGGCTACGCCGAAGGAGCGGCGCTGTCGCGCAAACTCGGCGGTTGGCAGGTGATTTCGTGGGCGCTGGTGCTGTCGCTGCCCCTCATGCTGGCGCTGACGTTCATCACTTTGCCGCCGTCGCTCGAAAGTGCCGGCAGGGGCGCCTGGATCGGTTTGGCCTATGTTTCGCTGTTCAGCATGCTGATCGGTTTCGTGTTCTGGTATCGCGGCCTGGCGCAAGGCGGCATCGCCGCCGTCGGGCAGTTGCAACTGCTGCAGCCCTTCTTCGGCCTCGGGCTGGCGGCAGCGCTGCTGCATGAGCAGGTCAGTCCCGCCATGATCGCCGTCACCGCCGCCGTCGTACTTTGCGTCGTCGGTGCCAAGAGATATGCGAGATAGGTGCGCCAGTTGCCGGAGTTGCATGCGAACCGGGTGGAAACCCTCAAGGATGCTTGGCAACGATATCAGTTCGCCCGGCCGTGGCGCGGGCTGAAAATACCGCAAGGATCAGCGCCATCAGCACCAGGCCCGTTGCCACCTGGAAAGTGACCTGCATCCCTCGTGCCGCTGCCGCAGGTGCCAACACTGCCAAGCCAGTCCCTTCCCCAGCCGATGCGAAGGCGAACACCGCGCCCATCACCGACGCACCGGTGATCAGGCCGAGATTGCGCGACAGATTGAGCAGGCCGGAGACGACGCCACGCTGGTCGGATGCGACGCCCGTCATCACGGCCGAATTGTTGGAGGTCTGAAACAGGCTGTAGCCGGTGCAGACGATGATGATTGGTGCGACATAGCCGGCAATACCGAATTCCGCCCGCGACAGAGCAAAGGTGCCAATAGCGAGATCGAACAGGCCGACGATCGTCATCCGGTGCGCCCCGAAACGATCGACCAGGCGTCCGGCCGGCAGCGCCGCCAATGCGGTAATCAGAGGGCCGGTCGACAGAACCAGCCCGACCATGGCTGCGTCTAGCCCGAGCGCGCGCGACAGATAGAATGGTGCGACCACCAGCGTCGCCATCATCACAGTGGCGACGATCAGGTTCATGGCGAGGCTTGCGTTCAACGCCTGGTCGCGGAACCTCGCAGGTTGAATCAAAGGGTTCTGGACCCTTGTCTGCGCAATGACAAACAGCAGGCCAGCCACGGTGGCGGCAATCAGCAAGCCGACATTGAGAGAACCGAAACTGCCACGCCCAAGGGTCATGGCGAGCGCATAAGCGGCTAGCGTCAGCGCGAGCAAGGCCGTGCCGATGCCGTCGAAACCGCGCCGATCTGGCGTCTTTTTTCCGGCCGGCAGGAAGCGCCAGGCAAGCGCAAAGGCCAGCACCCCCAACGGCAGATTGATGAGGAAGATCGCGCGCCAGCCGAGGCTGGCAATCAACAGTCCGCCAAGGGAGGGGCCAAGCGTGGTGCCGATCGCCGACATGGCGCCGAGCAGGCCCATGGCGCTGCCGGTTTTATCCCGGGGAACCGCGTCGGCAACAAAGGCCAGCGTCAGAGCCATCATGACGGCCGCGCCGAGCCCCTGTGCCGCCCGTGCGGCGATCAGCAGCCAGAGCGTCGGCGCGAGCCCGCAAAGCACCGATGCGAAGGTGAACAGGGCAATGCCGCCGAGCAATAGCGGTCGGCGGCCGAATATGTCGGCGAGCCGCCCGACGCTGACGATCAAGGTGGTGATGGCGAGCAGATAGGCCAGGACGACCCATTGCACGAGCTGGAACGATGCGTCGAACGCCTGCATCAGCGATGGCAGCCCGACGCTGGCGATGCTGGTGGCGAGCGACGACAGCAGCGTTGAAAGCGACAGGCTTGCCAATGCCCATCGGGTCGAGCGTGCGCCGCTCACCGGGGCAACTTCGTCCCAGGTCTTTTCAGCGGTCAATGCCAAGGTGAACTCCTTTGCCGGCAGCCCCCAATCGGAGCTGTCGGACGCTATTCCCTCGCCTGATGTGGCGGAAGGCGCAGTATTTGCATCTTATTCGTGCATGAAACGCCACATCGCGGCCGAGCTGTGCTACGGTCCGTCGATGTCGTCGCCAGATCTCAATCTGCTTGTCGCCCTCGATGTGCTGCTGACCGAGGGCAGTGTGGCGCGCGCGGCCGGGCGGCTGCGCCTCAGTCCCTCGGCGATGAGCCGGACGTTGGCGCGGTTGCGCCAGGCGACAGGCGACCCATTGTTGGTCCGGGCCGGCCGTGGCCTGGTTGCGACGCCGCGCGCGCTCGAGTTGCAGCAACAGGTAGGCCGCGTCGTTCAGGATGCGGAAGCGCTGCTGCGCCCGGCCAAGCTCCTCGACCTCTCTGCTCTCGACAAGGTCTTCACGCTGCGCGCCAACGAAAGTTTCGTCGAGGAGTTCGCACCGCGTCTTCTGACCCGTGTCGAAGCGGATGCGCCTGGCGTGCGGCTGCGTTTTGCGCCGAAATCCGACAAGAACGACATGTCGTTGCGTGGCGCGGCGGTTGACCTCGAAATCGGGGTTGCCAGTGAAACGAACCCTGAAATGCGCATTCAGGCGCTGTTTCGCGACCGCTTCATCGGTGCGGTGCGAACGGGTCACAGCCTGGGCGAGGGCCCAATGACGCCGGAACGCTATGCGGCCGGCCGCCACATCAGCGTTTCGCGGCGTGGCCGCGAAAAGGGCCCGATCGACGAGGCCTTGAAACTGCTCGGTCTCCAGCGGACGATCGTGTGCATGGTTTCCAGCTTCTCGGCCACGCTCGCCATGGCGCGCGCCTCCGATCTGATCGCCAGCGTCCCCGAACGGCACACGCTGGGCGCGCGCACGGGCATGTACAGCTTCCCGTTGCCGGTCGATATCGAGGAGGTCACCATTTCGATGCTGTGGCATCCGCGACTCGATGCCGATCCAGCACAACGCTGGCTGCGAGCCTGCGTGCGGGAGGTCTGCGCGTCGTTTCGCTGATCCAGGCTCAGGGCGTGATCTAGAATCTGGTCACCACGCCGATGCCTATGCCTTCGAAGCCGCCCATCGCCATCAATGCGGCCGGCGCCTCTTCGAGGCTGATCTTCTTGCCGACCAGCAGTTCGGGTTTCAGCTTGCCGGTACGGATCATCTCCATCATCGCCTGGTAGCGAAACGCCTGCATGCCGTGGCTGCCGCGGATTTCGAGCTCGAATGCGATCACCTTGTCCATCGGTATCTGCGGCCTGGCATGGTCGCCGAGCATCAGGCCGACCTGCACGTGGCGGCCGCGACGGCGCAGGTTCGCGATCGAGTTGAAAGAGGTTGTGGGGTGGCCGAGCGCGTCCATCGACATATGCGCGCCGCCATTGGTGATCTGCTTGACCGCCTTGACCACGTTCGGCGTCTTTGCCGCGTTGATCGTCGCCACCGCGCCGATCTTTTTGGCAAAGTCCAGCTTCTCGTCCGTGAGGTCGATGGCGACGACATTGGCGCCCATGGCGCTGGCGATCATGATCGCCGACAGGCCGACGCCGCCGCAGCCATGCACGGCAACCCATTCGCCGGGCGTCACCCGGCCCTGATCGACGATGGCGCGGAACGAGGTGACGAAGCGGCAGCCGAGGCTAGCGGCGGTGGCGAATTCCATCTCGTCGGGCAAGCGTACGAGATTGGTGTCGGCATGGTCGATGGCGACATATTCGGCGAACGAACCCCAGGCGCTGAAGCCGGGCTGGAACTGATGTTCGCAGACCTGGTGGTTGCCCGACGTGCATTCGAAGCAGCGGCCGCAGCCGACGGCAAACGGCACAGTGACGCGCTCGCCGCCCTTCCAGCGGGTCACCTGGTTGCCCACCGCGGCCACGACGCCGGCAAGCTCGTGGCCAGGCACATGCGGCAGGCGGATACCGTCGTCGTGCCCCATCCAGCCATGCCAGTCGCTGCGGCAGAGGCCGGTGGCCTCAACCTTGATGACGACGCCTTCCGGCGCCGGCGTCGGATCCGGCACGGTCTGGATCGTCGGCGCCTCGCCGAATTTTTCGAAGACGACGGCTTTCATCGGCTGTTCCTCATGACTTCTGCGATTTGCGGTCTATTCGGCATCGATCTGGTTCTCAGGCGCGGCCTTCTGGAACGCCGGCAGCGCCGTGCAGGCGGCATTGATGCGCGAGATCGTCGGGTAGGGCGTCATGTCGACGCCGAAGCGGGCATTGCTGGTGACCTGTGCGACCAGGCAGATGTCGGCCAGCCCCGGCGTGTCGCCATGGCAGAATGTCTTGGTCTCGGGCGAGGAAGCCAGAATCTTTTCAAGCGGCTGGAAGCCTTCGTTGACCCAGTGCCGGAACCAGTTGACGACATCCTGGTCGCCGGCGCCGAACAGTGTGCGCAGCGAGGTCAGCACGCGCAGATTGTTCACCGGATGGATGTCGCAGGCGATCATCTGCGCCAGCATCCTGACGCGGGCGCGGCCAGGCGCATCCGTGGGCAGCAGCGGTGGCTCAGGCGTGGTCTCGTCGAGATATTCGATGATCGCCAGCGATTGCGTCAGTAGCCTGCCGTCGTCTAGGACCAGTGCCGGCACCAGCCCTTGCGGATTGACCGCGAGGTAGGCGGGTTCGAGATGCTCGCCGTGGCGCAAATGATGCGGCACGTAGTCGTAGGACAGGCCCTTCATCTCCAGCGCGATCCGCACCCGGTAAGAGGTCGAGGAGCGGTAGTAGTTATGGAGGACGATGTCGCTCATCGGATCGGTTGGCCGATGGTCAGTTCGATTTCGCCGATGCCGTCGACGCCACCGGTGATCTTTTCGCCCGGCCCGACGGCGCCGACGCCAGCCGGTGTTCCGGTGAAGATCAGGTCGCCGGGCTTAAGCTCTAGCGCCTCGCTGCAAATCGAGACGATGTCGGGAACCGGCCAGATCAGTTCGGCGAGGTCGCCGTCCTGCCTGATCTCGCCGTCGACCGCGAGCCAGATGCGGCCCTTGTCGGGATGACCGGATTTTTGCGCCGGAACCAGCGGGCCGCAGGGCGCTGAACGGTCGAAGGCTTTCGACCAGTCCCACGGCCTTGCCGCCTTTTTTGCCTCGTCCTGAAGGTCGCGGCGAGTCAGGTCGACGCCGACGCCGTAGCCCCAGACATGGTCCAGCGCGCGCTCGCGCCGGATGCGGAAGCCGGCTCCGCCGATCGCGACGACCAGCTCGATTTCGTGATGCAGGTTTTGGGTCAGCGGCGGGTAGGGGATAATCGTGCCCGAACCGACCGCCGCATCGACCACTGCGTCGCCTGGCTTGGTGAAGAAGAAGGGCGGGTCGCGCTCGTCATTGCCGAGCTCGCGGGCATGAGCGGCGTAGTTGCGGCCGACGCAGAAGATCCGGCGCACGGCAAAACGCTCCGGCGAGCCGGCCACGGCCACCGACGGGGTCGCGGGCAGGGGAAGGACGAGGCCGGTCATGCACTATCTCTGTTCAGTGGATCTGTCCCCGGCACATTCGGCCGATTTGGGCAAACGGGCAAGGCATTGGATGGCGGAAGAGCAGGCCTGCCGCACGGTGCCGCGGAAATCACCGGTACATTTTGCTCTGCCGGCCAAGATGGAGATGTACCATTTGCCGTTAGGCTGGCCATGGCGCGCAGCGCCTGCCGCCAACGCCTGAGACTGTCGACCGTTGGTTTCGGGGAACGGACGTGACAGCCCCTTTCGGTCCGCCCCCGTACTTCGGGCGTGTCGTTATCTCGCACTTGCACAAAGCTCTGGTGCGCTGCAATATAGCTGGAGGAATGCGGCCTCCAGCCCACCTTTCGCAGGTTCAATGAAGGGACCGGCATGACGGACATCTCCGCGACGCGTCTTGTCGTGTCCAGGCCTGTCGCCGATAGCTCGGCAAGAACCAGGCTTGCCTATCTCGACGGCTGGCGCGGCCTGTCGATCGCGCTGGTGCTGATCGGCCATTTCTTCCCCGTTCCCGGCATCAATCTCGGCGTCCTGGGCGTCGAATTCTTCTTCGTGCTCAGCGGCCGGCTGATGGCCGAGATCCTGTTTGTCGAATACTATCCGCTGAAGAAATTCTTCAAGCGCCGGTTCTCCCGCATCTACCCGGCACTGCTGATTTTTGTCGTCGCCGCGATGGTTGCCCTGTCCGGCACATTCATCGCCTTCAAGTGGAAGGCGGCGCTGACGGCGCTGACGTTCACCTACAACTATGCCGGAATTCTCGTCACCCGCGCCGGCGCGCTCGACCATATCTGGTCGCTCTGCGTCGAAGAGCACGCCTATATCATCCTGGCGCTGATCAGCGTCGTCGTCTCGGGGCGGTCCCGGGTCATCACGTTGCTCGGTGCATTGTCGGTGCTGGCCATGGCAAACGGCGCCATCTCCTACTGGGTGCTCGCAATAGGCTACGAGGGCACCTATTGGCGCACCGACGTGCACATCGCCTCGATCCTGCTGTCGGCGGTGATATGCCTGCTCAAGGCCGACGACAGGCTGCCGGCGCTGTTCAAGGGGCCACATGTCGCCCTGGCGGCCTCAGTACTGGCTGTGCTCCTTTTCATGGCTGCCGTGCCAACCCCGATCCATTATCTGGTCGCGGTGCCGCTGCTGGCACTCGCCGTCAATTCGCTCGACTTCGGCAGCCGGTATCTGACCGGGTTTCTATCGTCCCTGCCGATGACGATGCTGGGGCTGTGGTCGTATTCGCTCTATCTTTGGCAGCAGCCCTTTTATCAATTCGTCGACATAAAAGGCAGTTCGCCGTGGTTGATGCTTACGGCGGCGTTCGCTTGCGCGCTGTGCAGCTACTACATCATCGAAAAGCCGGCCCGCTCCTGGCTGAACCGCAATTGGTAGGGCGAACGGCGCCCGCCGTTCAGCCGGCGATCCGTCTTGCATAATACCGCACGACTTTCCTGCCGCCGTGGATTACCGCGTCGCCCACTTCCGCAAAGCCGAGTGCGGCATGGAAGGCGTCCGAAGCCGGATTGGGTGGCTCGGCATTGACTTCGCAGGTGACGATCGCCTGGCCCGCGCGTGACGCCTGCTCGAACAGATCCTCGTACAGCCGGCGGGCATGGCCGCGCCCGCGCGCTGCGGCGGCGACCACGACGCGATCGACATAGACGAACCGCGGGTAACGCTGGCGAAACCACAGGAAGTTCGGGCTGTCGTAGCTGGCGTCCTGGTCGAAGGTCATGATGAAGGCTTCGAGCGTACCGATGCGGCGCGTGTAAAACGCTTCGGCGAGCAGGAAGGACAGGCGCTCGGGTTCGAGCCACGACAATTCGGCGGCATGCTCGTTGTTGAGCGCGAGGATTGCGGACTCATCACGCGGCGAAACCCGTTCGATCGGCAAACGCACTTCGATCATGTTGTTCGATCTTCCAGGATCACAGCCGGGCGGCTGCGATGGTCGCCGCCACCAGCGCCTCGTCGGTCATGGTGTTGCGGTATTCGCGGTCGAGGTCGGTGCCGCCCATGCCGACTTTCGGGTTGCGGTAACGCATGGCACTCTGCACGTCCTTGAGCGCGGCGAAGTGCATTTCGCTCAACCCGGTTTTCCTCCGCACCTTGCCGATGTTCTCGGGATCAAGCCCGCCGCAGCCGAGGATGATGATGCGGTCGCCGGCCTGCCTGACAAGATCGGCGAGCAGGTCAGCGCCCTCGAGCGCCGTGTCGCGCTGGCCGCTGGTCAGCACGCGGCCGACCTTGCAGCGGATCAGCGCTTCCAGCGCCTCTGTCGGATCGCGGGTCATGTCGAAAGCGCGGTGGCAGGTGACGTTCAAGCTTCCCGCCGCCTTAACCAATTCGCTCATGCGCTGTTCGTCGATGGTGCCGTCGGCAGTGAGGCAACCGACGACGACACCGGCGACGCCGAGCTCGGCAAGCGCGCCGACATCGGCGAGCATCGAACGATATTCGGCTTCGCCATAGAGAAAATCGCCGCCGCGCGGCCGCACGATGACGTGGAAGGGGATCGTCGCCAGCTCGAGCGCCGTGCGCACCGTGCCGAAGCTCGGTGTGATGCCGCCCTCGATCAGGCTGGCACAGAGCTCGACACGGTCGGCGCCGGCGGCTTGCGCGGCCAGCAGGCCGTCTATGCCTTCGACGCAGATCTCGATCAGCGGCAGGCGAGGGCGTTCGGTCTCGATCATAGGCGATCCGTCGATGATTTCAGCTGCCCAGCGGTAGCATCGGGCATGGTGCGATGAAAGCCGGAACTGTTGGCTCAACACGCGACAGGGCGGCCGGCGGTGCTCCAATTTTGCCGCTTGACACATCCATAACCGTTCAGCTATATGTCGATTCATAGCCAGCGAGTTATTGATTGATTAACAGCACAGCCGACCGAAAGCTAAATGTGCGGCCGGCAGAAACACGCCTAAGGAGACCACCATGCAAGCACGGTTGAAAAACCCGGTGATGCTCATTCCCGGCGCCTTGCAGGCACTGCTCGCGCTGGACAAGTCGACGGAGACGGCCGACCTGTCCTATGTGACGCGCAAGCTCGTCCATTTACGCGTCAGCCAGATCAACGGATGCAGCCTCTGCGTCGATATGCATGCGCGCGAATTGAAGAAGGCCGGCGAAAAGGACGAGCGCATCTTTGCCGTGTCCGCATGGCGGGAGACACCCTACTTCACCGACGCCGAACGCGCCGCGCTGGCACTGACCGAGGCGGCAACCCGGTTGGCCGATCGGCCGGATCCGGTGCCGGATGCAGTCTGGGACGAGGCCGCCCGGCACTATGACGAAAATGCGCTTGCCGCCCTGGTCGTCCAGATTGCCCTGATCAACGCATTCAACCGGCTCAACGCAACCACCAGGCAGATTGTCGGCGCCTGGGGCTGAACGGGGCTCGCTTTTCGCAACGGCACGTCAGATCCGCAACTCGTGAGCGTTCGCGCGGACGAAGTCGATGAAGGCCCGCAGCTTCGGCGGTACGAGGCGGCGGCTCGGATAATAGAGGTGGAGCGGCTCGTAAGCGGGACAGAAAGGCTCCAGCACCTTGACCAGCGCGCCTGAGGCGAGAAGCGGCGCGGCGAGGCCCTCGACCGCGAAGGCGAGGCCCAGCCCTTGCGCGGCGGCGGTAATGCACAGCGGAAGTGTGTTCACGACCAGACATGCGTCCGGCGTGAATGCGACTTCGCGTCCATCCACGGTGAACTCCCAGGGCGAAATCGCGCGCGTGCGGGTGAGGGCGAATGCGATGCAGCGATGGGCGGCGAGGTCGGCCGGCCGCTTCGGTGTGCCTTTGCGCGCCAGATAATCGGGGCTGCCCACCACGACCATCTGCAGTGGCCCGCCCAGACGCGCGCCGATCATGTCTTTCTCGAGAAGCTCGCCGATGCGCAGGCCGGCATCGAAGCCCTCGGCGGCGATGTCGACGAAGCTGTCGTCGAAAATTAGACTAAGCCGCACTTCGGGATAAGCATCCATGAACGGCCGCATCAGTGGCTCTATCAGCAGCGGCGCGGCGATCCACGGCAGGCTGAGGCGCAGCGTGCCGGCGGGACGGTCGCGAGCTTCGCGCAGTGCCGCGCCAGCCGCCCAGATATCTTCGGCTGCCGGGCGCACGTGGTCGAGGTATTCAGCGCCAGCTTCGGTCAAGCCAACGCTGCGGGTCGTCCGGTTGAGCAGCCGCACCCCCAGGCGCTCCTCGAGCCCCTTGATCGCCTCGCTTAACGAGGCCGGAGCGACGCCGAGCTCGGCGGCGGCGCGGGTGAAGCTTTTGGCCTCGGCGACTTTGATGAAGGCGACGATGCCGCTGAACTGGTCGAGGCGCATTGTAAGGATTTTCCAAATAGCCCTATCGAATTCTACCGGTTTTTCCGGCGAACGAAAGGCGTCATGTTGGGTCTGACGAACGGGCCTCGGTGTTGGGAACGGCTCGAACAGGCAAGGAGACAGGACCGATGACCAGGCTTGCTTTACTCGCCGCCGGCACTCTTCTGGCGGTGTCTGCCGCCCCGGCGCACAGCGGGCCACTGGAAGACCGCAATATCCAGCTCATCAAAGGCTATTACGCAGCTTACGCGACCGGTAATCCCGAGGCCGTGCGGCCCTTCCTCGCGCCTGATATCGTGTGGCGCATTCCCGGCCATCATCCGCTCGCCGGCGACAAGCGCGGGCCGGACGAGGTGGTCGCCTTCTTCCGCGGCCTGGCCGATGGCAAGTTCAAGGCCGAGCCGATCTTCTTCCAGGCGCAAGGCGACCTCGTTGTCGACGTCCATCGCGGCTGGTCGAATGTCGGCTCAGGTCCCGAGATCGACCAGTTCTACGCGCTGATGTTCCGCATCAAGGACGGCAAGATCGCCGAGGCACAGAATTTTTTGACCGACATGTACCAGTCGGACGCTTTCTACTGGGCGCATTACCCGCTGAAGCCGCTGCCCGGCCGACTGGCTGGCGAGCGCTGAGACGGCGGTCTTTCTCGCAACGCGCAGCGCTTCTCACTCCAAGCCAAAGGAGACTTGCGATGTTTAAAACCCTGACACTTGCCGTAGCAACCACCGCCGCGCTTGCCGTCACCAATGCCGTCGCCGCACCGCGCGTCGAGCACGTCACATTCTCCTCGCATGGTGAGCAGCTTGTCGGCGAGCTCTATCTGCCGGAGGATATGGACGCGGCAAAACCTCGGCCGGCGCTGGTCGTGACCGGCGCCTGGATGACGGTGAAGGAACAGATGCCGGCCCGCTACGCCCGCGAGATGGCCGATCGTGGCTTCGTCGCCTTGACCTTCGATTTTCGCGGTTGGGGCGAAAGCGGCGGCCTACGCCGCCAGTACGAGGATCCTAGGGCCAAGATCGCCGACATCGAAGCGGCGGTCGCCTATCTCTCGAGCCGGCCCGAAGCCGATCAGGACCGCATCGGCGGGCTCGGCATTTGCGCCAGCTCCGGCTATATGGTCACCGCCGCCGCCGAAAACGCGGCGATCAAATCGGTCGCCCTCGTTGCGCCCTGGTTACAGGATGCCGAAGTGGTCGAGCAGGCCTATGGCGGCAGGCATGGCGTCGCCAGGCTTGAAGCCACGAGCGATGCGGCAGAGGCGGAATATCGCCGCACCGGCAGACAGGCATTCCTTCCGGCCGCGAGCCTGACCGACGAGCGCGCGATCATGTTCAAGGTGCCTTACTACACCGAACCCGATCGCGGCATGATCCCGGCCTGGCGCAACGAGGCCGATCCGGCGTTCTGGCGCGGCTGGCTGACGTTCGACGCCATCCAGGCTGCTCCGCGCCTGCGCCAGCCTTTTTTGATGGTGCACAGCGAGGCGGCTGCCATTCCGAAGGGGGCGCACAAATTCTACACGCGGCTGAACAGTTCCAGGCGGGAGCTGTGGCTCGACAACGTCACCCAATTCGATTTCTACGATCGTGCCGCGCCGGTGGAGGCCGCAAGCGATGCCGTCGCCGCGCACTTCCGCGCGACGCTGGGCAGTGCGGGGGAGGCGGGACAATGAGCCTCGTCACGCGCCGGCATGTCCTGGCCTCGGCGGTTTCCGCTGCGATGATTTCCGCCGTCTCGGCGCCCGCCTCGAGCGCTCCGGGAGATGCGCTGACGGTCAAAGACAGGATCGCAATCGCCGAGGCGATTGCCGGGATCGGCCTCTATGCCGATCTGCGTGAATGGAACCGGGTCAGATCCTATCTCGCAGCCCGTGTCACGACCGACTACACCAGCCTCTTCGGCGGCAAGGTCACGACTAGCGGCCGCGACGCGTTGATCGCGCAGTGGCAAGGGCTGCTGCCGGGCTTCGACGCCACCCAGCACCTCATCACCAACATCACCGTCGAGGGCGCGGGCAATGACGCGGTCGCACGCAGCCATGTCCGCGCAACCCACTGGATCGGCGGGCGGTTCTGGACGGTCGGTGGCAGCTACCTCCACCGGCTGGTGCGGACGCCGGAAGGTTGGCGCGTCAAGGCAATCTCCATCCGCCGCTTGTACGAAGAGGGGGATCGCGCCGTGCTGGCCGCCGCTGCCGGCCGGGTAAAGGCGGAGGCCAAATGAGTGTTCGGGTTTGCGCATGCCCAGTCGCGCGGCGAGGTTGCTCGGAGCATCGGCAACGTGAATATTGATCGAAATGTCGGGGCAGGCTTGGCGCATGCGGCATTAGTGCCGCCAACCGCGGAGACAGGACATGACCCTTTCATTGCAGGAGGTTTCCGATAGGCTTGAGATCGAACAGCTGCTTGTTCGCTATTGCTATGCGGTGGACGATCGCGACTGGGAAGCCTATCGCAAAATATTCACACCCGATGCCTTGCTTGACGACACTGTAACAGGTGGAATCAGGAGCGGTGTGGATGAGCATGTTGCTTACATGAAAGGCGCCCTTTCCAAGATATTGATCTCGCAGCACGCCATTTCGACAATCCTTCTGGATCTCCGAGGGGACGAGGCCAGCGCGCGCGTGCATTGTTCATGCCCGATGGTGGTAGACCTCGGCGAAGGCAAAAGGCAGGTCTTCTTCCAGGGGCTTTGGTATCGAGACCGCGTCGTACGCACGTCCGAGGGCTGGCGCATAAGTGAACTTGTCGAGGAAGGCTATTGGAATCACAATTTGCCGGAGGGGTTCGCGTTCTGACGTCTGTTACGCGCTGTGCTGGATCCGCCCCGGACGCCGTTCTCAGACCTGGCAGCTACTGGCGCAACACCGTGTTCTTGGTGCCTTCTTCGACCTGGTCGATGACCAGCAGCTTGACCGGGTCGGCGCCGACATTGGTCGCCTGATGCCATTGCCCGATCATCTCGATGATGAAATCACCTGTTTGATAGGTGTTGCTCTTGCCGGTCTCGACATTGGTGACCTGAAGCGTGCCGGCCTCGACATAGGCATAGCGCGGAAACGGATGCTTGTGGACCGGCAAGGTCGCGCCCGGCGCGATCTGATAGGCCGAGACCAGGACCTGGACGTTCTTCTGCGGCAGCGTGATCGGCTGGCCGGACGCGGTCTCGGTGCGAGAGGCAAGCGGGGTCACGACAACCGGCGTGCCGCTGGCATCGAGCGCCTGAGCGTTGTTTGCAAACAGTGCAGCAGCGAGCAGCGTCGATACCAAGATTTTTCGCATGATTCCCCCCGAGCTGCGCCAGCATTGCGCAGCGGGCATTGGCGCGCAAGCTTGTCCTGTCCAGCAGCGTTTATCCCGCTTTTCTGAACATGCCTGGCGTCATGCCATGCATGGCCCGGAATGTACGGGACAGATGGCTCTGGTCGGCGAAACCGGCCGCGATGGCGGCGTCGGCAAGGCCAAATCCCTGTTCGATCAGCGTGCTCGCCCGGCGCAATCGCCGGTCGCGGATATAGGCCGCCGGCGTCAGGCCAATTGCCTTGTTGAAGTCGCGGATGACCTGGAACCGGGTCACGCCAGCCGCGCCGGCAAGCCGCTTGAGATCGAGCCGTGAGCCAAGCTCGCTTTCGACAAGATCGCGGTAGATCGAAAATCTTCGCTGTGATCCGGAGCTTTCGATCTCTTCGGCCTGTCCGCTCGAATCGCCATGGCGAACGATCAGCCGTCGCAGCGCCACGAGCAGGGATGTCTCGGCCGTTATCGTGTCCGGGGATGTCGAGTCCTGGTGCGCTGCCGTCAATGCTGCGGCGAGACTGCTGTCTTCGATCGTCGCGCGCGAAAACACCGGAGCGCCGTCGCGGCCGAGTTCGCGGGCAAGCGCGCTCATCAGCGGCACCGAAGGATAAAACGTCCGGTAGGCCCAGCCTTCATCCGCCCCGCGTTCGCCGTCATGCCACTCCTCGGGATTGACGACGGCAATGGTGCCTGCCGGAGCGAGAACGCTTTTGCGGCCGATGCGAATGCGCTCGCAGCCAGAGGTGATCAGGGCGATCACATAGGTCGGGTGCGTGTGCAGGTCGTAGCGGTGCCGGGTGAAGCGCGCCTCGAGCAGGCCCAGGTCGGGAAAACACGGATGGCGCCAGTATTTCCCGGTCTCTGCCGCTTCGTTTGTCCTTGCCATGGTCAATCCGGTTCAAGACGCCTCTCGCCGGGCCTTCTATGGCTGGCAAACCAAGCCGCTTTTTGTCGGCGGAAAGGAGGCATCATGTTGCATAATGACCCCGTCGCTGCGCTGACACCAGAGGTTATAGGCTGGCGGCACCATCTCCATGCCAATCCGGAGCTCGCATTCAATGAATACGAAACGGCCCGTTTCGTTGCAGAGAAACTGCGCTCTTTCGGCGTCGACGAGGTGCATGAGGGGATCGGCGGCACCGGCGTCGTCGGTGTCCTGCGCAGCGGTGGCGGCGCACGCGCCATCGGCCTTCGCGCCGAGCTCGACGCGCTTCCGGTGCTGGAGAAAACCGGCTTGCCCTATGCTTCGAGGAGAGAGGGCGTGATGCACGCCTGTGGCCATGACGGCCACACCGCCATGCTGCTCGGCGCCGCCAAACTGCTCAGTCAATCGCGCGCCTTCGACGGCGCCGTCACTTTCATCTTCCAGCCGGCCGAGGAAAACGAGGGCGGCAGCATGCGCATGATCGAGGACGGCCTGTTCAAGCGCTTTCGGGTCGAAGCGGTCTATGCGGTCCACAACTGGCCGGGCATCAGGCTGGGGACGATCGCCGCCCGCGTCGGGCCGCAAATGGCGGCCGTCGATAATTTCGAGCTGACCTTCGAGGGTCTTGGCGCGCATGCCGCGATGCCGCAGCTCGGCGACGACCCGATCCTGGCCGCCAGCGCCTTCGTGCAAGCCGTCCAGCGCATCGTCAGCCGCTCGGTCGACCCGCAGAGCGCGCTTGTCGTCAGCATCACGCAGATCCATGGCGGCAATGTCGGCAACATCGTGCCGGGCAAGGTCTGGCTGCAAGGCACCTGCCGCTTCTTCGAGCACGGCCTTTCCGACCATTGCGAGAGGCTGATCGGCGAGATCGCACAAGGTATTGCCGCCGCGCATTCGCTCAAGGCCAGGCTCGACTACAGGAAGGGCTATCCGCCGCTGATCAATACGGCGGATGCGACGGCCCGCGCCGTCGAGGCCGCCGCTCCCGTCGTCGGCCGGGAGAATGTCTTGACCGAGTTCAGCCCCAGTCTCGGCTGCGAGGATTTCGCTTTCATGATCCGCGACGCCGGCGGCTGCTATGCCTGGATCGGCGCCGGCGAGGCTGGCCCGGGCAAAGGCCTGCATGGCGACCGCTACGTTTTCAACGACGAGGTCGTGCCGACGGTGATGCGCTATTACGTCAACCTGGTCGAGCAGACGCTTCCGCGGGCCGATCCTTCGACAGCAGTTTTTCCGGCGTGATCGGCAACTCCCGGATCCGCTTGCCTGTGGCGTCGAAGGCGGCGTTGGCAACAGCAGCGGCAACGCCGGTGGCGCCGAGTTCGCCGATGCCTTTGCCGCCGATCGGGCTGGCATGCTCGTCCACCTCATCGACGAAGTGGATTATGATGTCGCCGGGAATGTCGGCGTTGACCGGAATGGCGACCCCGGAAAGGTTCTTCGACAGGAACCGCCCAAGCACCGGTTCGTGCCTGCTCTGCTCCATGGCCGCCATGCCCCAGCCCCAGATGATGCCGCCCGTCATCTGGCTGCGTGCGGTGCGGGGATTGACGATGCGCCCGGCGCTGTAGCTGCCGACGGCGCGACGGAGCCTGAGCAGGCCGAGCCCCGGATCGACGCCGACCTCCATGAAAATCGCGCCGAAAGTGCGCATGGCGAGGCCTTTGCCATGCTGCGCCGGATCGAACGAGCCGGAGCCGACGATCTCGCCGATGTCGGTATGGCTCATCACATCGGCGATCGTCTGACCGCCGGCAGCGCCCCTGCGGCGAATCTTGCCGTCCTGCATCTCCACCTCGTCCGGCAGCAGATTGGCAAGACGGGCAAGCTGCGAACGCGCATCTTCGGCGGCGGCAAGCACCGCCGCGCCCACCCCCATGGTCGATGACGAGCCATAGGTCGGTCCCGCCTCCGGCAGCTGCGTATCGCCCATTTCCAACTCGATCTTCTCCATCGGCAGGCCCAGCACGTCGGCTGCGATCTGCGGAAAGATGGTGAGTGTTCCGGTCCCTATGTCCTGCGTGCCGGTGCGGATGAGCACCGTGCCGTCCCTGTGCAGCCTGACCTCGGCTGCAGGCGTCGGGTGGCGGAAACAACCCATGGTACAGGTCGCCATGCCGTAGCCGATCAGCCAATCGCCGTCGCGTTGCGGCTTGCGCGGGCGCTCGCGCCAGCCGAACAGGCGGGCGCCTTCCTCATAGGCCTCGCGCAGCTTCTTCGATGACCAGGGCTGGCCGGTGGCCGGATCCGTGTCCGCATGGTTGATCAGACGCAGGTCGAGCGGATCGACGCCCAGGCGGTGGGCGAGCTCGTCCATCGCGCTTTCGAGGGCCCAGGTGCCTGGACCCTCGACCGGCGCGCGCAGCGCCGTCGGCATGGCGACGTTCGCGCGCTCGACGCGCTGGCTGAGACGCATCGCCGGCGTGGCGTAGAGACCCTTCGAGGCTTCGGTGGCGAACTCGACGAAATCGTCGCTCACGGTGGTCAGGTTGATCACGTCCTGTTGCACGGCGGTCAGCTTGCCCGAGCTGTCCGCCGCCAGCACGATCTTCTGCGCCATGCGCGGCTGATAGCCGAGACAGGAATAGGCGTTGGCGCGGCTTAGCGCCAGCCTGACCGGGCGCTGCATGATGCGCGCAGCGGCGGCGGCCAGCACCTGATGCGGCCAGATCCAACCCTTGCCGCCGAAGCCGCCGCCGGTATGGCGGGAAATCACGCGGACCTTCTCGGCCGGGACATTCATGCGGGCGGCAAGCACCTGGCGGACACCGTAGACGTGCTGCGTGGCATCGTGCAGCGTCAGCTCTCCGTCATTCCACTCAGCGAGTGTCGCCGAGGGCTCCATGGCGTTGTGATGGCGCGACGGCTGCAAATAGACGGCTTCGACCGTGGCGGCGGCGTCGCTAAGCCCGCGGTCGACCTCGCCCTTCGTAAACGTCGGCTCCAGGAACAGGAAGCCGCTCTCCCTCGGCACGACCGCAGCCTTGTCGATGGCGGTCCACTCCGGCGGTGCCGGCAATTCCGGCTCGGCGAACTCGTAGCGCAATGCGACGCGGCGGGCGCCGGCCTCCGCCGCCTCCAGCGTCTCGCCCAGCACAATGGCAAGCGGCTGACCCTCGTGACGTATCTCGTCGCCCTGCATGGGCATGAAGCTCTGCGCGGCCGGCGGGCCTTCGGCCTGCTGCATCTGCGTATCGGGCTCGGCCCTCGGCGATGCGAACCGGCCGAATTTTGGCATGTCCTCATGCGTGAGCACACGCACGACGCCCTTCTCGGCGAGCGCGTCGTCGACCATGATCGACGTCACGCGGCCGGCCGGAACGGGCGCGGTCACGAGTACCGCATAGAGCAGGTCGGGGGCGAAATAGTCGGCCGCATAGCGGGCGCGGCCGGTCACCTTGGCGCCTCCGTCAGGGCGGGCAACAGGCTGGCTGATCATCATGACGGCATCCTCGCTGCTCTTTCGATCGCCCGCAAAGCGGCGGTCTTGGCCAGTTCGATCTTGTAGGCGTTCTGCGACAAGGGACGCGCTTCGGCGAAGGATTGCTCGATAGCGGTGCTCAACGCCTCGCGATCGCCGATTTCGGCACCGGCGAGCTGCTCCTCGGCGGCGCTCAGCCGCCACGGCCGCAGCGCGACGGACCCCAACGCCAGGGCCGCCCGACGGATAGTTTGGCCGTCCATCTCCAGCACAGCGGCGGCGGAGACGATGGCGTATTCGTAGGATTCGCGCTCGCGCACCTTGAGGTAAGCCGATCGCGGTGCCGCTGCCGGCAGCTCGATTGCCGTGATCAGTTCGCCTTGCTGCAACACATTGTCCGCCTCGGGCCGCGTATCGGGAAGCAGGTGGAATTCGGCTGCCGGAATGCGCCGGCCGCCGCTGCGGTGCGCGGTGACGATGACCGCATCAAGTGCTGCCAGCGCCACGGCCGGGTCGGATGGCTGGGTGGCGACGCAATCCTCGGTCCAGCCGAATATCGCGTGATTGTCGTTGATGCCATGCAATGCGGAGCACCCGGAGCCGAGCTGACGCTTGTTGCATGGCAGCTGCTCTTCGGCACGGAAATAGGCGCAGCGCGTCTTCTGCAGCAGATTGCCGCCTATCGTTGCGAGGTTTCTCAGCTGCGGCGACGCTGCGTTGAGGATCGCCTGGCTCAACACCGGATAATCGCGCATCACCAGCGCATGCTGCGCGACATCGTTGAGATGCATCAGCGCCCCGATCGTCAAGCCGCCGCCTGGCAGTGCCTCGATCTGATCCAGCCCATCGAGGCGGGAGATATCGATGATCCGCGCCGGCCCGGCAATTCCAAGGCGCAGCCAATTGAGCAATTCGGTGCCGCCGGCGAGAAAGGCGCTGTCCGGCGCGGCACCGGCCGCGATCGTGTCGCCCAGGCTATCGGCGCGCGCGTAGACGAATGGGGTCATTGGCTCACCCTCCCGGCCGCCGCGCGCACCGCCTCGGCGATTTGCGGATAGGCGGAGCAGCGGCACAGATTGCCGCTCATCCATTCGCGGATCTCGGCATCGGAGCCGGTATGTCCCTCCTCGATCAGCGCCGCCGCCGA
Organism: Mesorhizobium sp. M0954; assembly: GCF_040319155.1. Lineage (NCBI taxonomy): Bacteria > Pseudomonadati > Pseudomonadota > Alphaproteobacteria > Hyphomicrobiales > Phyllobacteriaceae > Mesorhizobium > Mesorhizobium sp. M0954. The sequence continues at coordinate 159,374 of NZ_JAMYNR010000009.1, forward strand.
CATCACCTGGCCGGGCGTGCAGAATCCGCACTGGAAACCATCATGATCGATGAACGCCTGCTGCAAGGGATGAAGCGCGTCGCCGTCTGCCAGCCCTTCGATCGTCGTGACCTCGCGTCCCTCGCAGGACACGGCAAGTATCATGCAGGCATTCACACGCCGTTCGTCGAGATGCACGGTGCAGGCGCCGCACTCGCCGAAATTGCATCCCTTTTTCGTTCCGGTCAGATGAAGCCGCTCGCGCAGCAGGTCGAGCAGCGTGACGCGGGGATCGAGATCGGAAAGGCTGTGATCCTCTCCGTTCACCCGCAACCTCAATAGGTGCCGATCGTGGAAGTTCATGTGGGGGTACCTCGAAGCACATGCCGTACTCGCCGCAAGGGACTCGTCCAGCAAGCAGCCACCCACCTGTCGAGGCGAAATAGGGCGGTCAATTCCGGTGAAAAGGCGCTGCCGGTCAGGGAAGGCTAAAAAACGCGCATTTGAGATTTGCGGCGGAAACGCCCTGAATGCCGCCGCAAAAGTGTCACCGTAATTCCGTAATTCCGGTCATTCAGGTTGGCTTGGGCGGCCTACATTGGGAACATTGCCGCGCCGCTGTCCAATCTAGGGCAGGCGGCTTTCCAGGGCAGGGCGGCCTTGCGACTGGCAATGTCGTCCGGCAAATGAAAGATGAAGCTGAGAACTACGAGTTCGCAATCGGACGACGCCAGGATTCGCCGCAAGCGCACAGGAAACGAAACGTGACCGTGATCGCACTGAGGCGCTACTCGTTGCCGGCGGGCCGAGGAGGATTGCTCGTGAAGGTCGGCTAGGGACGGTATCGCGCGGCAGTGTTGAACGCGGCCTGGGGATCAGTACGATCACGAGGGAAATCAGGGAGCGGGTCGCCGCGGTGGCAAGGAGGTGCTCCATGCCGGTCGTGGCGTCTGTGACCGCAGGGGCAGGCGCTGTCGAAATCCGCACCCGGCTCATGCCGCTGTTTCCCGTGATGCCACCGCGCTGCACACGCCTCAGCCAGCACGTTCAATTCTCACCGTGACGGAACCGGGACGATCAAAGATCGAAACATCGCCGGCGACCTTCCCGAGCACAACGATGCCGGACGACGGGACGCGACCATTCCGATAGTAGATCACGAAATGATCGGAACTCCACAGCCCGAGCGTGCCGACCGAGAAGTCGCGCTGCCGTGTCTGTTCCGGAAATGGAACCGGTAGATTTGCCGGTCTTCTTCCTGGCGAAGGTGGTCGCTCATCTCAATGGCAAGCGGCAACATCTGAGCAAGAGATTTTGCGGCTTCGTTATCGGCAAGATCGGCCGTGACCTCGCCCCAGTCTGATGAAATGCCAATACGTTCTTGAGCCATCCTGGGTCCAACCATTCCAAATGCAATAGCGCCAGCGCTCAGCAGTGATTTCAGCACGGGTCATTCCTCCGTTTTCTAGGCAGATGGAGCCCGCCCCAGCAAACACAGGCTCCATCTCGTCAGTCACGCGGAGAGGTGCTGATTGAAGAAGCTGGTAAGCCTGTCGAACGGAATCAGGTCCACACGGTCGTAGAGATCGACGTGACCGGCGCCCTGGACCCAAACCAGTTCCTTGGGCTCGGCTGCCAGTCTGTAGGCTTCCTCGCTGAATTCCCTCGAATGCGCCTGATCGCCGCTGATGAACAGCATTGGGCGCGGCGAGATCGTCTCGATGTCATTGAACGGGTAGAAGTTCATGAATTTGACGTTGCTGGTCAGCGTCGGCTTAGTCGTTATCTGGTCGGAGACACCCGCCGGGGTAAACTCTCCGCGGGGTGTCCGATAGAAATCGTAGAACTCGCGCTGGATGGGATGCGTCGACGCGGTCAGTTCGAGATCAGTGCCGCCCGTATACTGGACTTGGCCGCCTTCGAATTCGGAGTAGCGCTGTTCGGCGGCCGCTGCGATGATCTGCTTCCGTTGCTCGACGCTTAGCGAGTGATTGAGTGCGTTTCGGTTCGCCGCGCCCATGTCATACATGCTGACCGTGGCGATGGCGCGCATGCGCGGGTCGATCTTGGCGGCGCTGATGACGAGGCTGCCGCTGCCGCAGACACCAATCGCGCCAATGCGGTTGCGGTCCACGAACGCGTGTGTCCCGAGGAAGTCCACCGCCGCGCTGAACGCCTCGGCGTAGACATCCGGTGAAACGATCTGTCGGGCTTCGCCCTCGCTCTCGCCCCAGAATGGCAGGTCGATCGCCATGGCGATGAAGCCCTGCTCGGCCATCTTGGTGGCATAGAGGGTCGCGCTTTGCTCTTTCACCGCGCCCATTGGATGGCCGACGACGATGGCCGGATGACGTGCATTGCGGTCGAGGTTCTTGGGAACGAGCAGATTTCCCGCAATATTCATCTGGTATTGGCTTTTGAAGGTCACTTTCTCCAGCGTCACCTGACCGCTTGTATAGAAATTGTTTGCACCGTTTGACATGTCTTGAGCCTTTGCGAAGGGAAAGTTGAAGAGTGACGCCCCACTGAAGGCGGCGATGCCGGAGCCGGTCAGCTTCAAAAGCTCCCGCCGGTGGATTTCACGCGCTGGTATTTTCGTATCAGGGGTATTCAAAGGCATTTCCGATCTCCTGTAAGTTTGGGTTGGAATTGAACCACTCGCCACTTTGGCCAGTCCTCTTCGAGTTTGAGCAGACGCCGACCGTTGCCGATCAGCGCGATTGCGAAGCCGGCCAGAACCAAGCTGCCGATGAAGATCGCGGAGATCGTCAGACCATACAGCAGCACCCCTCCGACTACCGCGCCCAGAAGGATCGAAGCCTGGATCGCCGCGACCATCAGGCTTGCCGGCGGCCTCGGCCGCATTTTGCGACATCCATGTCATCCAAATCACCGACATCGCGGTAATGCATTGTTGCAGTGCAAACCTAATGGTTTTGCCATAAAGCGATTACCCATATAAATCGGCATGAACCTATCGACTATATCGAATAATCCGCTGCAAGCGACGGAGAGAGAAACTTCATGGCCAGAACCGATCTCAACCAATTGACGTGGTTTCAGGCTGTCGCAGAAGAGCGCAGCTTCACCAAGGCGGCGGCAAAGCTCGGCGTCGCGCAATCGACGCTCAGTCACACGATCAAGCAGCTCGAAACACGCATGGGCATACGCCTTCTGACCCGCACGACGCGTAATGTCGCGACGACCTTTGCGGGCGAAAGGCTGCTACAGACGATCACCCCGCGCATTGGTGAAATCGAAGACGAGATCACAGCGCTGATGGCGCTCCGCGAAAAGCCGTCAGGCTCGATCAGGTTGACCCTGTCCGACCACGCGCTCGAAAGCGTCGTCTGGCCGAAGCTTAAGCCGGTCCTCAGCGGCTATCCCGACATCGGCGTCGAACTGATCCTGGACAGCACCTTCCGCAACATTGTCGAGGAAGGTTTTGATGCCGGTGTCCGGCTTGGAGAGAGCGTCGAGAAAGACATGATCGCGGTCCGCATCGGCCCGGACTGGCGCTTAGTCGCCGTGGCTTCGCCGCGATACTTCGCGGCGCACAGCGTGCCTGTGCATCCGCAGGATCTGGTCCGGCACGTCTGCATCAACATGCGTCACGAAACCGCCGGTGGTCTGTACGCATGGGAGTTCGAGAAGGATGGACAGGCGCTGCGTGTCCGTGTGGACGGTCAACTTACCTTCAACAACTCCTACGCCATGATCGACGCTGCAGTGAGTGGCTATGGCATCGCCTATGTTCCCGAGAACATCGTGGAGCGGCACGTCGTCTCAGGATTGCTGGTGAAGGTCCTCGACGACTGGTCACCCTTCTTCGATGGCTATTTTCTCTATTATCCGAGCCGCCGCCAAAACCTTCCTGCGTTCAAGATCATTGTCGACGCGTTGCGGCATCGGGATCCGTCGGGATCGTGATGTTCCCTTCGTCATATTGTACTCAGGGGCGTGGTCGATAGCGGCTCATTCCTGAATCTCGATAGGCGCAGCAGGAAAGGCATAGGTCGAGGTCCGGTATCCAACTCGAAGCGTTAGTTATAACCAGAACATCGCGTCGATGCTTGCGCGAAGGTTGGCCACAACTTTCTTCCCCATCGCGCCGGCTGGAGCGAAGCGCATGATCCTACAGGGAAATTGAATAGGTCCGCGGCCGCATCGCACCGCAGCGTAGATGTTGGCTCCCCGGGCCGGATTCGAACCAGCGACCAACCGGTTAACAGCCGGTTGCTCTACCACTGAGCTACCGGGGAACAGAGGCTCTTGCGTGAGTGGGGCAGCCTATAGCAAACCCGTTTCGGCTTTGCAAAGAAGCATTTCGCATTTTTTCGATGCTTTTTGGCGCAGGGCTTGCTGGCAATGGCCGGCGAGCGCCCTCATATGAGCTGTCCCTCGCCTGTCAAGGAACAGAAAAGGCCGTTGCGGCTTTCTCCGGCTGATGGTGCTACTGATGCAAACGGATCGACATTTCACATGACGGCAATGAGCGACGAACAGCCACCGGCCCGGAAAATCTCGGTCTTCGGCCGCCAGTTCACCATGCCGCGCTCGCGCGGCCTCAGGATTGCGATCGGCGTCGTGCTGATCATCGGCGGCATTCTCGGCTTCCTGCCGATCCTGGGTTTCTGGATGGTGCCGATCGGATTGCTGGTGCTCTCCTACGAATTCGCATTGGTGCGCCGTCACCGGCGCCGCTTCGTCGTCTGGTGGGAGCGACGGCGCCGGCCGGATTGAGACTGCCCTGCTGACAGGCCGGTATCCGGCAATTGTTTGAGAGCGGCGTGGTCCGTCCAGGCCTCACCGAGGCTGGTCGAAACAGCTTTCCAGGCGCTCGCAAAGCTCCTTGAGAACGGCGGTAGCCGATGCCAGCCGCGCCCGGTCGCGCGGCGGCAGGCTGTTTGCGCCTTCTATGCTGAGGCGGTCGATGGCATAGCGCACAAGCTCTGCAGGCTGCGACAATCCGCGCGGTGTCCGGTCTTTCGTCGCTGCTTGAGCCATGGCGGAGCCTCCTTTCTGCCCAACGTGGCCGCCGGGTTCGGGTTCCCGTCGCCGAGAATCATGCTTAACGATCAGCTAATATGTTATTGCTAGCATGGCGTTGCGTTGATAAGCAGTGCCTCGATGTCGGAAGAACCGTTGGGAATGCATGGTGGCCGCTTGACGGCATTTTCGCCGCAACCTATTGGAGCCGGGTGGAACGCCGGGAGCAATGAGGCCTCGTGGCGGAGTGGTTACGCAGAGGACTGCAAATCCTTGCACCCCGGTTCGATTCCGGGCGAGGCCTCCAATGCCCGAGCTCCCGCGCGTCAGCGCCAGGGGGCTTCAGTTCCGGTCGAAACAGCCGCGGCCTTTGCGCGGCAAGCGGATGGTTGGAACATGAGCGCTGATTTTGCCGAACGCCGGGTGAAGATGGTCGACGGCCAGATCCGCACCACCGACGTGACCAGCGCGCCGTTGCTCGAGGCGATGCTTGTGGTGCCGCGCGAGGCCTTTGTTGCCCCCGGCCAGCGCGATCTTGCCTATATCGACGAGGACATCCGCATTGCCGATACGGCCGATGGCCCGCGCTATCTGATGGAACCGTCGCCATTGGCCAAGCTGATGCAGCTGGCCGATATCGGCCCAAGCGATTCGGCACTCGATGTCGGCTGCGGCACCGGCTATGCGGCGGCGATCCTGTCGCGGCTGGCAAGGTCCGTGGTCGCGCTGGAAAGCGATGCGGCGCTGGCCGAGACCGCCACTTCGACGCTTGCGGCACTCGGTTGCGGCAATGTCACCGTGGTCCAGGGGCCGCTGCCGCAAGGCCACGCAGATAAGGCGCCTTACGACGTCATCCTGATCGGCGGCAGCGTCGGCGAGGTGCCGGCGGCGCTGTTCGACCAGCTTGCCGAAGGCGGCCGACTCGTCGCCGTGGAGGGGCAGGGCAATTCGGGCGTAGCCCGGCTTTTTTTTAAGACTGGAGGGGTTGTAACGGGAAGACGCGCATTTAATGCGGCAATTAAGCCACTACCGGGATTCGAACGCATTCCCGCCTTCGAATTCTGAGTGATTTTGCCTTGCAGCGAAGGCGCTGTCATGATCGCTTGCGTTTGAACAATCGTTGCTGATCTGCATAACCGGGTGTTTCTTGGGGGCTTTCAGCGGGGGAACGATAAAAAACGCGGCGCCGGCTGATCAGAAGGAGAAGCCAGCGTGGCGCAGTTCCCGTGCAAAACGAATGAGGGAATATAACGTGCCGTCTGTACGCAAGTTGCTTTTTACCGCTGTCCTCGTTTCGGCGACCGCGCTTTCTCCAATGGCCGCCTCGGCCGAAACCATTCTCGGGGCCCTTTCAAAAGCCTATCAGAACAATTCCTCGCTTAATTCGACACGCGCCGGCGTTCGCGTCACCGACGAGGGCGTTGCAATCGCAAAGTCCGGCTGGCGCCCGACCATCACCGGTTCCGCGGACATCGACTACACCAGCACCCATATCAATGGTACTAGTCGAACCGCGCGCATAACTACCGGCAACTTTGGCGTCCAGATCAATCAAACCCTGTTCGACGGCTTTCAGACCAGGAACAACGTCGCGGCCGCCGAAGCGCGGGTCAGCGCCTCGGTCGAGAGCCTGCGCAACACCGAAGAAAACACCCTTTTCAACGCGGCAAGTGCCTATATGGACGTCATCCGCGACCGCCAGATCGCGGTGCTGACCGAACAGAACCTGCAATTCCTGACCGAGCAGGCGCGTGCGGCGCGTTCGCGCTTCGAGGTCGGCGAAGGTACCCGCACCGACGTCGCGCAAGCCGACGCGCAGCGTGCCTCCGCGGTGGCGCAGTTGAGCGCCGCCCGCGCCACGGCGCTGGCAAGTGCCGCGACCTATCGCCAGATCGTCGGCGATGAGCCCGGCCGTCTCAGGCCGGCTTCGCCGCTGTCGAAGCTGTTGCCGTCGAGCCTCGATGCAGCGATCGCGATCGCATCGGCCGAACATCCGGCCATCCTCGCCACCGAGCACCTGGTCGACGCGGCGGCGTTTTCGGTTAAATCGGCCGAAGGCGCGCTGCTGCCGCAGCTTTCGGCTAGCGCCGGCGTTTCCGGCGACTATCGCAACACGGTTCCGGGCGTTCTTGGGGCATCGCAGGATGGCACAAGGACGTCGGCGAACATCGGCGCGACACTGACCGTGCCGATCTATTCCGGCGGACGGACCTCGGCGACCGTGCGCCAGAACAAGGAATCGCTCAGCCAGGCGCGGATCGAAGTCGACGTGAGTCGCGACCAGGTGCGCCAGGCCGTTACCTCGGCATGGTCGCAATACACCGCCGCGCAGCAAAGCGTCACGGCCAACCGGCAGGTGGTCGCCGCCGCGCAGCTTGCCCTGAACGGCGTCATCGAAGAGCGCAATGTCGGCCAGCGCACCACGCTCGACGTGCTCAACGCGCAGGCGACCCTCATCACCGCCAAGATCAATCTTGTCAGCGCCGAACGCGACGTGGTGGTGGCGAGCTATGCCATCCTCTCGGCGGTTGGCCATTTGTCGGCAGACCGCCTTGCGCTCAACGTGACGAAGTACAGGCCCGAAGAGCATTACAACGCCGTCAAGGACAAGTGGATCGGTCTGCGCACGCCGGACGGCCGCTGATCGCCAGGCCGTGTTTTCAGCCCGCGCTCGAACGACGCGCGGGCTTTCAACTCCCGACCCTAATCTGTTGAAATCCGAGATGTCGCCAGATTGGGGATTCTCGCAAGCCGTTCCGTCGGTTACGCTGTTGCCATGATTCGAATCCGGCATTGCCGGACAGGAAATCTGAGAACGAGTCACAAGGGCGGCGGATGTGACGATGGCGACGGCAAGCAGCGTACAGCGCGAACCTTCCATGGAAGAAATACTAGCTTCCATCAGAAGGATCATCGAGGACAGCGATACCGGCCGCAAGCAGCCGGGCGACGCCGACGAGCTGCGCCAGGATCTGCAACCGGCGCCGGCAGCCGGACTGGCAGCGGAGGGGGATGCGTTCCGCTCCGAACTGCGCGGCGGACTGGAGATCGCCAAGCCGGCCACGCGCGCCGAGGTGCAGCCAACGGCCGCGCCGGTCATTGAGCCCCTGGAAACGCCGCTGCGCGCCGGCCCGGAAAAGGCAGCGGTGACGCTGGCTGAGGTGAACACCGCTCCCGCAAAGCCGGATCGGCCTGCGACAGCCAAGGCTGCCGAGACGACCGACACCATCATCGCCGATTGGCGGCGCGAGATCGCGGCGGTCGGCGACGCGATGGCCAAGCCGGAGCGCGCCGAGCCACGCCGGACGCCGGACGCCGAGCCGAAAGCCGAGGTTTTCGAGAACGAGGCGACTGCTGAACCTGTGCCGGAGCCTTCGGAAATTGGGCCGGAGCCTTCGGAAAGCGGCCCGGAACGTTCTAAAATCGGCCCGGAATCTTCTAGAATCGGATTGGCGCGTCCGGCGGCCAGCGAGGCGCCGTCCCTTCGGCCAGCGATCCTTTCGGAGCATACGGGCCGGCAGGTTGCCGCCGCCTTCGGTGAGCTTTCAGACGCGTTTGCCAGCCGCAGCAAGAAGACCTTCGACGAGATGGCCGAGGAGATGCTGCGGCCGATGCTGCAGGACTGGCTGGACAACAACCTGCCGACGCTGGTCGAGCGGCTGGTGCGCGAGGAAATCGAGCGCGTCGCGCGCGGCGCGCAGTAGCAATTCGGAGAGCCGCCAATGGGCGGCGCTGGACCGGCGAATTGTCGAAGTCGGCGCTGCCCCTCATCCGCCTGCCGGCACCTTCTCCCCGTATAGTGACGGGGAGAAGGGGTTGACCGCAATTTAGGCGCCTTTTCCGCAACGTTCGTGACTGGCGAAAGCTTCAGTGCAGGCGTTTTTCTCCCCGTCACTATACGGGGAGAAATGCCCGGCAGCGGCATTCGCACAGTCAGCGCAAACCTGAAGCGATTGCCTTGCAACATTCAGTCCCGCGAGTTGCACCGAACCATCCCGGCGCTATCTATTGGCCATGCCGCCCTTGCGGTTGACTTGGCAACAACCTTCCGATTTACACCGGACCACAAATTCCGGACAGCGCGGACCGTTTTCCCATGCTCGAAAAGACCTACGACGCCAAAGCCGTCGAGCCGAAGATTGCCAGGATCTGGGAAGAGGCCGACGCGTTTCGGGCCGGTGCCGGGGCCGAGGAGGGGGCTGAAGCCTTCACCATCGTCATCCCGCCGCCGAACGTCACCGGCTCGCTGCATATGGGTCATGCGCTCAACAACACGCTGCAGGACATTCTGGTGCGCTTCGAGCGCATGCGCGGCAAGAACGTGCTGTGGCAGCCGGGGATGGACCATGCCGGCATCGCCACGCAGATGGTGGTCGAGCGCCAGCTTATAGAAAAGCAGATTCACCGCCGCGACCTGACGCGCGATGAGTTCATCGACAAGGTGTGGGAATGGAAGGCAGAATCCGGCGGCGCCATCCTCAACCAGCTGAAGCGGCTCGGGGCCTCGGCCGACTGGAGCCGGGAGCGCTTCACCATGGACGAGGGCCTGTCCAAGGCCGTGCTCGAAGTGTTCGTGACGCTCTACAAGGAAGGGCTGATCTACAAGGACAAGCGCCTTGTGAATTGGGACCCGAAGCTGTTGACCGCCATCTCGGATCTCGAGGTCGAGCAGCAGGAAGTCAACGGCAACCTCTGGCACTTCCGCTATCCGGTCGAAGGCATGACCTTCGATCCGGAAAATCCGAAGACCTTCATCACCGTTGCGACGACCCGCCCGGAGACGATGCTGGGTGATACGGCTGTCGCCGTCCACCCCGACGACGAACGTTTCCGGCATCTCGTCGGCAAGAACCTCATCCTGCCGATCGTCGGCCGCAGGATCCCGGTGGTGGCGGACGAGTATTCCGATCCCGAAAAAGGCAGTGGTGCGGTCAAGATCACGCCGGCGCATGACTTCAATGATTTCGAGGTCGGCAAGCGCCACCGGCTGCCGGCGGTCAACATCCTCACCGTCAATGCGGCGGTGAGCCTCAAGGACAATGAGGACTTTCTCGCCGGACTGGAAGTGACGCCGGAGCGCCAGGCCGTCTGGGACAGCCTCGACGGCCTCGACCGTTTCGATGCGCGCAAGAAGATCGTCGAGCTGATGCAGGCGGGCGGCTTTCTCGAGAAGGTCGAGCCGCATCGCCACACGGTGCCGCACGGCGACCGCGGCGGCGTGCCGATCGAGCCGTTTCTGACCGACCAGTGGTATGTCAATGCGGCGGAACTGGCCAAGCCGGCGATCGCCTCGGTGCGCGAGGGCCGTACCAATTTCGTGCCCAAAAACTGGGAAAAGACCTATTTCGACTGGATGGAAAACATCCAGCCCTGGTGCATTTCGCGCCAGCTCTGGTGGGGCCACCAGATCCCGGCCTGGTACGGGCCGGACGGGCATGTCTTTGTCGAAAAGACCGAGGAAGAGGCGCTCGGTGCCGCCGTCGAATACTATCTGGCGCTGGAAGGGCCGTGGAAGGCCTGGGTCGAGGACAAGCTTGAGAATTTCCAGCCTGGCGAGATCCTGACCCGCGACGAGGACGTGCTCGACACATGGTTCTCGTCGGCGCTGTGGCCGTTCTCGACGCTTGGCTGGCCGGACCAGACGCCGGAGCTGAAGACCTATTACCCGACCGACGTGCTGGTGACCGGTTTCGACATCATCTTCTTCTGGGTCGCCCGCATGATGATGATGGGCCTGCATTTTATGGACCAGGAGCCGTTCCATACGGTCTATGTCCACGCGCTGGTTCGTGACAAGAACGGGCAGAAGATGTCGAAGTCGAAAGGCAACGTCATCGATCCGCTCGAGCTCATCGACGAATACGGCGCCGATGCGCTGCGCTTCACCTTGACTGTGATGGCAGCGCAAGGCCGCGATGTTAAGCTCGATCCGGCCCGCATTGCCGGTTATCGCAATTTCGGCACCAAGCTGTGGAACGCGACGCGCTTCGCCGAGATGAACGAAGTGGCGCGCGACGACGATTTCTGGCTGCAGGACGCCAAGCTGGCGGTCAACCGCTGGATCTTGACGGAGCTGACGCGAGCCGCGCGGGACATAACGGACGGTATCACCTCATACCGCTTCAACGAGGCGGCGGGTGCCGCCTACCGGTTCGTCTGGAACCAGTTCTGCGACTGGTACCTGGAACTGCTGAAGCCGGTGTTCATGGGCACCGACGAGGCCGCCAAGGCCGAGAGCAGGGCATGCGTCGCCTTCGTACTCGACGAGATCTACAAGCTGCTGCATCCGATGATGCCGTTCATGACCGAGGAACTGTGGGCCGAAACCGCCGGCGAGGGCAGGCAACGGCAATCGCTGCTTTGTCATGCGGCATGGCCGTCGCCCGACTTCGAGGACGAGGCGGCCGCCGCCGATATCAACTGGCTGGTCGACCTTGTCTCCGGCATCCGCTCGGTGCGTTCGGAGATGAACGTGCCGCCGGCGGCTATCGCACCGCTCGTGGTGATCGGCGCCAACGACGCGACACACGAAAGGCTCGAGCGTCAGGGCTCGGCTATCAAGCGTCTGGCGCGGGTCGGCGACATCTCGCTCGCCGAGGCGCCACCGAGGGGATCCGCCCAGATCGTGGTCAACGAGGCGACGATCTGCCTGCCGCTCGGCAGCCTGATCGACCTTGCCGCCGAGGCAGCGCGCCTGCACAAGGAGCTTGCGAAGGTGACCGAGGAAATAGCGCGGCTCTACAAGAAGCTGTCCAACGAGAAATTCGTCGCCAACGCGCCGGAAGAGGTGGTGGAGGCCGAGCGTGAAAAACTCGCCGAATATCGCGAGGCGCAAGAGAAGCTTTCGGTGGCATTGGCGCGGGTGCGCGATGCCAGTTGATCGAACCAGATTGGGCCGGTTGATCGAACAGATTGGGCCGGCTGATCAAACAAATTGGGCCTGCTGGCCGCAATAGATTCGCCGGTCACGAATCTGCCTTCCAGACAGGCCGCCTGCCACGAAAAGAGGCATTCCGCAGCGTAAATCGTGAGGCAAACTGAATGTTTTTGCCCCATCGTTGCCATAATGTAACAATGGCTGACTGGGCACGCGAAATGCCCTGTTCTGTAGTGATTTAGGGGGTTTTCCCGAGTTTTCTCGTCGATCTGTATTGTGGCGGCCATTTTCCCCGCCTCGGTAACAAGGCCGACACCTTGTCGGAAATGCGTTCAGCCAAGGTGTACATGTACGCACGGCGAATTCCGTTGTTGCGCCGTTAACCTGAATTGGTTCTAGCTTGATGCAAGGATATTTCGGGGAGGAGATTCATGTGTTATTCGCGTCTGAAAGTGCTGCTGGGCGCGTGGGCTTTTTCGCTGGCTTTGGCTGGGACGGTGCAAGCCGGGGGCTTTGACCGGGGCGGCGTCAATATCGACCAGCTGTTCGACGCGGCGCCATATTCGTTCGACGCAGGCGTCACCTATGTTTCGCCACAGCGCAAACTCAAGAATGTGCAGCGTCTCGATGGCTCGGGATTGTCGACATCGGCGGTGGATGTTGGTGGCGACTATGCGGTGCCGCATGTCGGCATCAAAGCCAACATCTTTGAGCCCGTAGACTGTCTTGCCACCTATACGAGACCGTATGGTGCGGACGCGAATTTCGGCATGAACAACGCCTATTCGCCGACAGCGGTCAAATACGCCGTCGACACAGACGATTTCGGTCTCACCTGCTCTTACAAGGTGAACGTCGGCAAGGGCGCCATACGATTCATCGGCGGTGTCTCCTACCAGCAGGTCGACGCGTTTCTGTCCCGCCAGACACTGCTCGCCTTCGGCAATACCGGCCTCGGCGTATTCAAGCTATCGGACGAGGCATGGGGTTGGCGTGCGGGCGCAGCCTATGAGATCCCCGAGATCGCCCTGCGCGCCAGCCTGATGTACTCTTCAAGCTACAAATATGACGGGCTGTCGGGAACCGTCGACACGACCGGCTTCAGGGGCGCCTTTCCGGATCTGATTCCCGGCTCTACCGGCGTGTACCCAGTCTCGGCGTCAGCTGAGATACCTCAGGCTCTGGAATTCAAGCTGCAGAGCGGCATAGCTCCTGGCTGGCTGGCCTTTGGTTCCATCCGCTGGCAGGAGTGGAGCAAGCTTGGCGTCATTGCCATCAATGGCGTGCGCAGTCCGGTAACCGGTTTGCCCTCGCCCGTTTCATTCGACCTGCTGTATCGCGACGGCTGGACGGTCACGGGCGGTATCGGGCACAAGTTCACCGATCAATTGTCGGGCGTGGTTTCGCTGACCTGGGATCGCGGCACCTCGACGACCTCCGGCTATCAGTCGGATACCTGGGCCGTTGCCAGCGGCGTCTCCTATTCGCCGAACGACCAGATCGAGGTCAGGCTCGGCGGCTCGATCGGTGTGCTGACGAGCGGGTCATCGACTTTCAGCGGTGTCGGCGACGTGGCAAATGCCGTTACCTATACCTACGGCAACGACCTGCTTCTCGCTGGTTCGGCTTCCGTCAAGATCAAGTTCTAACTATTAAATTTTAAACGACAAAACGGCCGGGCACTGCCCGGCCGTTGGTTGGATGCGTGGCGTCCGGCATTCGGCCGGCGCAACAATTGTCCCCATGATGTTCGCTTCTGTAATTGTGACGTTTTGGCAACAGTTTCTGAACAACCCTCGCGTCGCCCGGCCGCCCGGGAACATTGCCTATTTCCCGCCATAAACCCGGCGCACCTCGAACCTGTCTCGGGACATGCGCCAAAAGGCTAGGCGAAGAGGCAGGCCGCACCGCCCGCGGCAAGGACGAGTATGGACGCCAGAGCGATCTCCAAGGCCAAGCTGCCGAGCCGCCACGTGACCGTTGGTCCCGAGCGGGCGCCGCATCGCTCCTACCTTTATGCTATGGGGCTGTCGGCGGCCGAGATCGCGCAGCCTCTGGTCGGTGTCGCCAGCTGCTGGAACGAGGCCGCGCCCTGCAACATCTCGCTGATGCGCCAGGCGCAAGTGGTCAAGAAGGGCGTGGCGGCCGCCAACGGCACGCCACGCGAATTCTGCACCATCACCGTCACCGACGGCATCGCCATGGGTCATCAGGGCATGAAGTCGTCGCTGGTGTCGCGCGAGGTCATCGCCGACTCGGTCGAGCTCACCATACGCGGCCATTGCTACGATGCGCTGGTTGGATTGGCCGGTTGCGACAAGTCGCTGCCCGGCATGATGATGGCCATGGTGCGCCTCAACGTACCGTCGATCTTCATCTATGGCGGCTCGATACTGCCCGGCAGCTACCGTGGCCGGCAGATCACCGTGCAGGACGTCTTCGAGGCGGTCGGCCAGCATTCGGTCGGCACGATCGGCGACGCCGAGCTGCTCGAGATCGAGCAAGCCGCCTGTCCGTCGGCCGGCTCCTGCGGCGCCCAGTTCACCGCCAATACCATGGCCACCGTCGCTGAGGCGATCGGCCTGGCGCTGCCCTATTCCTGCGGCGCGCCGGCACCCTACGAGATGCGCGACCGCTTCAATTTCGCTTCCGGCGAAAAGATCATGGAGCTGATCGCAAGGAACATCCGCCCGCGCGACATCGTTACTATAGAAGCGTTGGAAAATGCCGCGACCGTGGTTTCGGCCACCGGCGGCTCGACCAACGCGGCGCTGCATCTGCCGGCGATCGCGCACGAGGCCGGGATAAAGTTCGATCTTTTCGACGTGGCCAAGATATTCGAGAAAACACCCTACATCGCCGACCTCAAGCCGGGCGGCAAATACGTCGCCAAGGACATGTTCGAGGCCGGCGGCATTCCGCTCTTGATGAAGACGCTGCTCGACCATGGCTATCTTCATGGCGATTGCCTGACGGTGACCGGCCGCACTTTGGCCGAAAATATGGAACATGTTTCCTGGAATGACAGCCAGGATGTGGTCCGTCCCGCCAATAGGCCGATTACCCAGACCGGCGGGGTCGTGGGCTTGAAGGGTAACCTTGCCCCCGAAGGCGCGATCGTGAAGGTCGCAGGCATGGCGGAACTCAAATTCTCGGGTCCGGCACGCTGCTTCGATTCGGAAGAGGAATGTTTCGAGGCTGTTACGCACCGTAACTATAGCGAAGGCGAGGTTCTCGTCATCCGTTACGAGGGTCCGCGCGGCGGCCCGGGCATGCGCGAAATGCTGTCGACGACGGCGGCTCTCTACGGCCAGGGCATGGGCGGCAAGGTGGCGCTCATCACCGACGGGCGTTTTTCGGGCGCAACGCGCGGTTTCTGCATCGGCCATGTCGGGCCGGAAGCGGCTGTCGGCGGCCCGATCGGGCTGCTTAGGGATGGCGACTTGATCTCGATCGATGCGGTGAACGGCACGATCGAGGTTGCATTGTCCAAAGCCGAACTGGCAGCGAGGGCAAAAGCATGGAAGGCGCGCACGACCGACTATCAGTCGGGCGCGATCTGGAAATACGCACAGACGGTCGGATCTGCCCGCGACGGCGCAGTCACCCATCCCGGCGGTGCCAAAGAAACACACTGCTATGCGGACATCTGAGTTGTTGAGGTCGTCTGTCCTTTCGGCACTGGTTGCGCTCGCCACGTTTGGCGCGACCTTGGGCGCCGTCGGCCAGGCCATGGCCTTCGACGACAAGGTGTTCGACGACAAGACCGGCGTGAAGCCGCAGTCGAGCCCGTGGGCGGTGTTCCAGTTTGGCTTTTCCGCCTACAAGAACGGCCATAAGGAGCAGGCCGCGGAAGCCTATAAATATGCCGCGGAGAACGGCCAGATCGGCGCCACCTGGAAGCTTGCGCGCATGTATGCCGAAGGCGATGGCGTGGCGCGAGACGACTACGCGGCGTTCAAGTTCTTCAGCGAGATCGTCGACCAGGATGTCGAGCCCGGTTCGCCCGAGGAAAGCTATGTTTCGGACGCGCTGGTGGCGCTTGGCGACTATCTGAGGAAGGGCATTCCCGGCAGCCCCGTCGAGGAGAACGAGGTGGCGGCCCAGGAATATTACATGCGTGCCGCTGCCAACTACCGCAATCCGAACGCCCAGTTCGAGATGGGCCAGATGTTCCTCAAGGGTGAGGGCGGCGTCAAGGCCAGCGTCAAGCAGGCCGGACGCTGGTTCCAGCTGGCGGCCGAAAAGGGCCATGCGGGCGCGCAGGCGACGCTCGGCAACCTGCTTTTCCAAAGCGGCAAGATCGTGCGGGGGCTGGCGATGATGACCGCGGCGCTCGAACGGGCCTCACCTGCCGACCAGCCATGGATCCGCGGCATGCAGGAAGAAGCGTTTGCAGCCGCCGGCGAAGCCGATCGCCGCACCGCGATCTCGCTGGCCGACGACATCCTCACCAAGGGTGGCGGCGACCAGTAGGCCGGCAGAAATTCCGTTTTGAAATCAATTCTCGGTCGGTTCCGCCGGCATGCCGCTGGGCGCCGGTGTTGAGATCGGCGTGCCCTGCAGATGTGGGGCCAGCGTGTTCTCCGGGCAGCCATCCCGCTGCTTTGTCCAGGACGTGTTGTTGAGCACCATCTCGCAACGGGCGAGGTAGCTTTGGCCGGCAAGCGTCAGGCAGGCGACCCGGCCGATCTGGAATGATTTGCCGTTAGCCAGGCACTCTGCATCGGCAAAAGCCGGCGTCGCCACCGCCATCGCAAGCGCGCAGCCGATCGGGCAGAGTGCAAATCGAGTAGTCATGGGAACCCCAGCCACCATGATGATTTCTCATCAAGCGCGCGATTTGTGGCGATAAGAGGTCAACTTATCAATGTGCCGCCGGACAGCAGCTCCGGTCAGGCCGGCTGCAGCGCCAGATCGATCGCCACCGGCACGTGGTCGGAGGGTTTTTCCCAGGCGCGCACCTGTTTTTCGATCGAAGCCGAGGAAAACCAGTTGGCGGCTTCGGGCGACAGAAGCAGGTGGTCGATGCGGATGCCGTTGTTCTTCTGCCAGGCGCCGGCCTGATAGTCCCAGAACGTAAAAATGTCCGGGGCGTCGGTGACGGCACGCACGGCTTCGGTGAAGCCGAGATTCTTCAGCCGCCGGAACGCCTGCCGCGTCGCGGGCTGGAACAGCGCGTCGCTTAGCCAGTTTTCCGGATATTTCGCGTCGATCGGCTCGGGAATGACATTGTAGTCGCCGGCCAGAACCAGCGGCTCTTCCAGTGCAAGCCGCTCCTCGGCCCAGCGCTCAAGTCGCGCCATCCAGGAAAGCTTGTAGGAGAACTTCTTCTCGTCGTCGATCGGGTTGCCGTTCGGCAGATAGATCGAGGCAACGCGCAAGGCGCCCTTGTCGGTCGAGAACACGCCCTCGATAAAACGCGCCTGTTCGTCGGCATCGTCGCCCGGCAAGCCGCGATTGACCTCGTCGAAACGCAGCTTCGACAGGATGGCGACGCCGTTGAAGCCTTTTTGGCCGTAAGTCTCGACATTGTAGCCGAGCGCCTCGATCTCGGCGCGGGGAAACTGCTCGTCGACCGTCTTGATCTCCTGCAGGCAGGCGATGTCGGGCGCGCTTTCCGTCAGCCAATGGGTCAAATTGCCGATGCGGGCGCGAACGCCGTTGATGTTCCAGGTGACGATTTTCATGGCGGCCTCGATAGGCTGGTGATCCGGAGACTAGCTATCCGGTGGATGACGTTCGACAAGGCCGATCGTATTGCCTGCCGGGTCCTTTAGGAAGGCCATCCATTCGCTTTCCCCCGCCTGGCCGAACAGGCCTTCGGTGTCGCGATGGACGAGCGCCGGCGGCGCGGTGAAGGGAACACCGGCGGCCCTTGCCGAAGCGTGGAACTCGTCGAGGCCCGATATGTCGAGATAGATGGTGCCGGCGGGCAGGCCGTCGGTGAAAAGCAGGCGCACGTCACCGGCCATGATAAAGGCGATGCCCGGCGGATCGAAACGCGCATGCAGGTTCATGCCGAGCACTTCGCGCCAGAACGCCAGCGTCGCATCGAGGTCGCGCCCGGCGGAAAGCGCGACCTGACGGACCGCGCCGATGTCGGGCATTTCTAGATCGAGAAGCTGGTGCCGCAGCCGCAGGAGGCGACCGCATTGGGGTTTCTGATCTGGAACGACTGGCCCATCAGATCGTCAACGAAATCGATCACCGAGCCGCCCATATAGACCAGCGACAGGTCGTCGATCAGCACGGTGGCGCCGTCCTTTTCGATGGCGACGTCGTCGTCATTGCGCCTGTCGACCAGGTCGAACTTGTAGGAGAAGCCGGAACAGCCGCCGCCCTCGACCGAAACGCGCAGCGCCGTCTTACCGGCTTCGCTCGCCACAATCTTGGCGATTCGCCTGGCGGCGGCGTCGGTCATCTCGACTTTCATGGCGGTCTTGGCATCAGCGCCCATGGGCGTCACCTTGCTTTCGGTTTCGTATGATAGGTATGAAGCGCGACGGGGCAAGTCAACTGCGGCATACGCTATGACCAACGAGTTGGGCGACATCGGATTCGGCTATCGGCCGCGCGCGGCCTATGCCAGCGACCCGGCGAAGTCGCGCGGGCGGCTGTTCGACGAGGTGGAAAGCCCGACGCGTACGCCGTTCCAGCGCGACCGCGACCGCATCATCCATTCGACGGCGTTCCGCCGGCTCAAGCACAAGACGCAAGTGTTCGTCGCGCACGAAGGCGACCATTACCGCACGAGGCTGACGCATTCGATCGAGGTAGCGCAAATCGCACGCGCTCTGGCGCGGGCGCTGCGCGGCGACGAGGACCTGGCCGAGGCGGTCGCCCTGGTGCACGACTTCGGCCACACGCCCTTCGGCCATACCGGCGAGGACGCGCTGAACGAGAAGATGGCCGCCTGGGGCGGCTTCGACCACAATGCGCAGTCGCTGCGTGTGGTGACGCGGCTGGAGCGGCGCTATGCCGAGTTCGATGGACTGAACCTCACCTGGGAAACGCTGGAGGGGCTGGTCAAGCACAATGGCCCGCTGACCGATGCCAAGGGGAAAGGGCTGAAGGGGCCGGTGCCGCAGGCTATCCGCGACTATTCCGAACTGCACGACCTCGAGCTCGACCGCTTCGCTGGTATCGAGGCGCAGTGCGCGGCGATTGCCGACGACATCGCCTACAACACCCACGACATCGATGACGGCTTGAGGGCAGGGCTGTTGACGCTGGATATGCTGGAGGGCGTCTCGCTGCCGGGGTCGATCCTCAAGGGCGTGCGTCAGCGCTATCCGGCGCTCGATGACGTACGCACCGGCCACGAGCTGATGCGCCGGCAGATCACTATCATGGTCGAGGACGTGATCGTCTCGACGACAGCCAATCTGGCGCGCATCAAGCCCGGCAGCGCCGAAGCGGTAAGGGCGGCCGGCGAGCCGATGGTGAGCTTCTCCGCCGAGACGGCCGTATTGGAAAAGGAGCTGAAGGCCTTTCTCTACAAGCACCTCTACCGGCATGCGGAGGTCATGCGGGTGCGCGCCGATGCCGACCAGATCGTCAGGGACCTGTTCGACGTCTATTTCGCCGATCCGCGCGCTATGCCGGATGGCTGGCGCGAAGGGCTCGACCGGGCAGAGGACCGCGTCAAGGCGCGCAGTGTTGCCGATTTCCTGGCCGGCATGACGGACACTTATGCACTCAAGGAACACAGGCGTTTGTTTGACCATACGCCGGATTTGAGCTAGGGCGGGCGCGATTTTGCCGGCCAACGAGCCGGATCCCTGCAAAACCGTCAGAGCCACAGCAATGAACATCTTCGCCGATTTCAACGCGCGAATCATAAAGGCCGTCGAAGCGCTTGATTTGAAAGACAAGGATGGCGTCTCGCCGGACCTGTCGCGCATCGCCGTCGAGCCGCCGCGCGATGCCAGCCATGGCGATCTCGCGACCAACGCAGCCATGGTGTTGGCCAAGCCGACCGGCCAGAACCCGCGTGCGCTGGCCGAAAGGCTGGCCGAGGCGCTGCGCGCCGACGAGGATATCGCGGCCGCCGAGATCGCCGGCCCGGGCTTCGTCAATCTCAGGCTCAAGGACGGCTTCTGGCAGGCGCATCTGACGGCGCTGCTCGGCGAAGGCCGCAACTATGGCCGCTCGATTATCGGCGGCGGCAAGAAAACCAATGTCGAATATGTCTCGGCCAACCCGACCGGCCCGATGCATGTCGGCCATTGCCGGGGTGCCGTAGTCGGCGACGCGCTGGCCAATCTGATGGCCTTCGCCGGTTACGACGTGACCAAGGAATACGTCATCAACGATGCCGGTTCGCAGATCGACGTGCTCGGACGCTCAGTCATGCTGCGCTACCGCGAAGCGCTCGGCGATGAGATCGGCGACATTCCGGCCGGGCTTTATCCAGGCGACTATCTGATCCCCGTTGGTCAGGCGCTGGCCAGCGAATTCGGCCGCTCCCTGCTGCAGATGCCGGACGAAGAGGCGCTTGCCATCGTCAAGGACAGGACGATCGATGCGATGATGGCGATGATCCGTGAGGATCTGGCGCTGCTCAACGTGCATCACGACGTCTTTTTCTCAGAGCGCACATTGCATGCCAACAATGCCAAGAAGATTCGCTCCGCGATCAGCGACCTGACGCTGAAGGGCCACATCTACAAGGGCAAGCTGCCGCCGCCCAAGGGCGAGAAGCCGGACGACTGGGAGGATCGCGAGCAGACGCTGTTCCGTTCGACCGCGGTCGGCGACGACATGGACCGGGCGCTGGTCAAGTCGGACGGCACCTTCACCTATTTCGCCGCCGATGTCGCCTACCTCAAGGACAAGGTCGATCGCGGCTTCGTCGACCTGATCTATGTGCTTGGCGCCGATCATGGCGGCTACGTGAAGCGGCTGGAAGCGCTTGCCCGGGCGATTGCCGGCGATGAGGTCAAGCTTACCGTGCTGCTTTGCCAGTTGGTGAGGCTGTTTCGTGCCGGCGAGCCGGTACGTATGTCGAAGCGGTCGGGCGAGTTCGTGACCTTGCGCGAAGTGGTGGAGGAGGTCGGCCGCGACCCGATCCGCTTCATGATGCTCTACCGCAAGAACGACGCGCCGCTCGACTTCGACTTCGCCAAGGTGACCGAGCAGTCGAAGGACAATCCGGTGTTCTACGTGCAGTACGCCTCGGCGCGCTGCCATTCGGTGTTCCGGCAGGCGAGCGAGCAATTGGGCGAGGCCATGTTCGACCGCAACCAGCTGGCCGCCGAAGTGGCTTTGCTGACCGACGAGGGCGAGATCGGCCTGATCAGGAAGCTCGCCGAATATCCTCGGCTGATCGAAGCCGCGGCGCTCGCGCTCGAGCCCCACCGGCTGGCATTTTACCTTTACGAACTCGCTTCCAGCTTCCACGGACACTGGAACCGGGGCACCGATAATCCCGACTTACGTTTTGTTAAGGTTAACGACCGACAATTGACGCATGCCAGACTAGGGCTGGTGCAGGCTGTTTCGGACGTTTTGACGTCCGGCCTGACGCTGATCGGAGCCAATGCGCCCACCGAAATGCGTTAGGTTTGAGTAAAAAACCTGTCACCTTTTGCCCACATTGCGCTGGTAAGGGCCAACCCTACGCGACGTCCATGGCGTCCGAATGAGTGCGAGTTCGGGAACAATAATGGCAGACAGAACCCAGCTGAGAGCAGCCGACCACAACGACATCGCCAACGATGATCCGTTCGCGGAACTGACCAGGATCATGGGGTTCGACCCGCGCCAGCCGGTCAAACCGCAAACGCCGGCACAGCCGAAAACCGCTGCCGCCGAACCGTCGGTGGACGAGGGCGATTTCGAGATCGATCTCGAGAAGGAGTTGATGGGCGAATTCGGCGCCGACGCCAATGACAATGCTTCCCCTGCCAAGCTTCGCGAGCCGACACCCGAACCGGCCGCCGCCGACGAAATGGAGGACGCGCTTGCTGCCTCGTTCGAACAGGATTTCGCGTTCGACGACAGTGCGGCGGATGATGCTGCTCCTGTTGCAGCCACTTCTGTTGCCGCCGACGAAATTGCCTCCGCCCCCGAAAGGGCGTTCGCTCCCGCCGTCGAGTCGGAGCTCGACGACGATTTCGATAACGCTGTCGCCGGCTCGCTCGAAGACGTGCCGCCGTTCGAGGACGACCTTTCGAGTGACGACGAACTTGCCGCCTCGCTCGACCAGGATTTTCGGCACGACGACGATGTGACGGCCAAGATCGCGGTGACCGGTGAGGATGAACCCAGGGCCGCAGCCGAGGCGATCGAGCCGGTCGACGAGCCCGCCTTCGACGATGAGTTCGACAATGCCGTGGCAAGTTCGCTCGAAGACGAGATGATGCTCGAAGAGCATGAGCCGATGGAGCAGACCGTCGCCGTTGAAACCGCCGCGCAAGCGGCCGCGCCTGCGTTCGACAACGAGTACGACGATGCCGTTGCAAGCTCGCTAGAAGACGAGCTGATGTTCGACAAGCATGAGCCGATGGAGCAGACCGTCGCCGTTGAAACCGCCGCGCAAGCGGCCGCGCCTGCGTTCGATGACGAGTTCGACGATGCCGTGGCAAGTTCGCTCGAAGACGAGCTGATGTTCGACGAGCATGAGCCGGCGGAAAACGTCGCCGCCCCGGCATCGCCGGTTGAGGCGGTTTCGGCCGATGAGGATCTTGCCGGCCATTTCGATGATGCCATGGCCGATGTCGACATGGACTTCGACGTTCGCTCGGACGGGCCTGCCGAAATCGAAGAACCAGAGTTTATCGAAGAGCAGTCGATCGAAGAGCCAGATGCCGCCCGGCTTTCCGGCACGGCCGCTGAAGCGGCGTTCGACGACGATTTCGATCTGAGCTTCGACGATGCGCCTGCCGAGGAAGCCGAAGAGCCCCTGGCGCAGGTTGCGGCCGAACCAGTGGCGCCGGCCGCTGTCGTCCCGACGGCCCCAGTGGCTGAGGAACGCAGCCTGGAGGACGAACTGAACGCGCTGCTCGGTGCGATGAGCACACGGCCGGCACAAGCGGTCAACGAACCTCAGACAAGCCCGCAGCCTGCCCAGAAGCCCGTGATGGCTGTTCAGCAGCCTATCGCGCCGGTAGTTCAGAAGCCAGCAGTGGCCGCTGAACAGCCAATGGCGGCGGTCAAAGACGTCGCCAACGAACCGGTGCATGCTGTCGACGAGCTGGATTGGGAACTCGACGAGCACGAGCCCGCTGAGCCGCAGCAGTCCAGTGCCGCCGATGACGCCGATCTTGGCAGTGTCCTCCTCGATGAGCTTGAAGGCGAGGATTTCGGTGTTGAAGCCGCTGCCGGACCCGCGGATGATCTCGACAGCGATGCGCTCGATGCCGACTTCGCCAGGAACATCGGCCTGGATCATGACTCGGCCGACAAGAGTGCGGCAGCTGCTGCCGAAGAAGACCCGCTCGATGCGCTGAACTGGCTGACGACACGCGCCACGCCGCCCGAGCCGGCCCGCTCGTGGAGCCGCGTGACGCCGGTCGCACAGCCTCAGCCCGCTTTTGCAAGCCAGCCGGTAGCTTCGGCGCGTCCGGCACCACCGCCGCAGCCGGCTGCAACGCCGTCCTACCGGGCCGCACCGGTCGAAGAGAGGCCGTCCTATGAAGGCCAGGCATCCCGTGAAGATAGGTCATCCTATGAAGATCGGCCCGCCTACATGGAAGCTGCACCAAGCTCGCATCAACAGCCTTCCGCCTATGACGAGATGCCCGATGTCGAGACGGTCGACGTGCCCGAGCGCGTCGTGGCGCTGGCGGACGATCTCGACATTCCGGAGCTCAACTTCGACGATGACGAGCCGGTGGCGCCCGCCTACGACGATCTCGATGCCGATTTTGCCAGCCTTCTCACCGAAATGAATGCCACGGATATAGCGCCTGCCCCGGTGCGCAGCGCTGGCTATGACGATGAATACGATGCCGGCTTCGTGTCTGGCTATAAGCAGGATCGTAGCGAGACGCGCGCCTATGGCGCCAAGCCTGCGGAAGCCCCCGTCAGCGCGGCGGCCGCTTCCTATGCGGATGCAGCGGACGGTTTCGATCTGGGCCCATTGCCCGGCGGCCAGCCGGTTTCGCAGGCCGACGATTTCACCTTCGATGAGCTCGACTACGATCCCGAACTGGACGAGGAGATGTCGGTTCCGGGCCTCGCTGAACGCGAGGCCGAAAGGCAGCCGCGCAGGCGCGGGCTGCTGATAGGAGCGGTGGTCGGCGCCGTGGCGATCGCCGGAGGCCTTGGGGCCTTTGCGTTGACCCTCGGCGGCAAGAGTGGCGGCGATGCGCCGGTCATCGTCAAGGCCGACAACAGGCCGATCAAGATCAAGCCGGAAAATCCAGGCGGCACCGTCGTGCCGAACCAGGACAACAAGGTTTATGACGCTGTGGTCAAGGGTGCCAAGCCCGCCGAGCCGGTTCAGCAGAAGCTGGTCACCAACACCGAAGAGCCTGTGGACCTGAAGGCCGACGAACCGGAGAGCCGCGTCGTCGATCTTTCGCCCAATGACCCCGATGCCGCAGACGATATCGACGCGCCCGGCACCGCGGCGTCCGACACCGACGGGTCTGGCACCAATGCGCCCGGCACTAACGCGTCTGACTCCAGCGCGCTTGGCGCCAATGCGGCTGGCGCTACCGAAACCGCCGCCGCACCGGCGCCCAAGTCCGAGGATCGCATCGCGCAGGTTCTGCAGGAGGCCGAGAAGGGTGCAACCCCCGAGATCGTCGCCGTTGCGCCGCGCAAGGTACGGACCATGGTCGTGAAACCTGACGGTTCGCTGGTGGCGCGCGAGGATCCGGCGCCTGCCGCCCCGCAGATGGCTGCTGCCGAGCCGGCCGATCCGGCGCCGCAGCACGTCGCTCCGTCGGCCCAGGCCGACGCCGCCGCGCAGACCGGCACCGTACCCCTGATCGACCAAATCACAAGTGATCCGAAGATTGGCGACCAGCCGAGTGGCGACCAGGCGAGCGGCGATCAGGCCGAAACCTCCAAGCTGCAGCCGGCGCCCAAGCCCGACACAAAGGCTGAAGCTAAGCCGTCAGCCAGCAAGCAGTCCGCCAGCACCCCGGCCACGGTTCCGGTGGCGCCGCAGCGTCCGTCCGACCAACCGGTCGATGTGGTTGGCGAGGTCAAGCCCGATCAGGTTGCTTCCATCGATCCGGCCGCGGCCGGGGCTGGTTCGTGGTCGATACAGATCGCTTCGCAGCCGACAGTCGAAAGCGCCCAGGCGACTTACCAGGATCTGCAGCGCCGCTACGGCAGCGTGCTTTCCGGCCGCACCGCCAACATCGTCAAGGCCGAGATCGCCGGCAAGGGCACCTTCTACCGCGTCCGCGTTCCGGCGCAGTCTCGCAACGAGGCGATCAAACTGTGCACCAGCTACAAGGCTGCCGGCGGCAATTGCTTCGTGTCCCACTAGGCACCAAAACCTCTCGAAAAGTCGGCGTCCGCGCCGGCTTTTTTGCGTGAACGGAAACCTCTGAAGGCAATTGCGGGCGATTCCCTTTGTCGGCGCGAAGCTCTAAACTGTTCCGCATGACCGAATCAAAATCCATGATCCTCGGCTGCGCCGGGAAATCACTGACCCGCGACGAGATCCGTTTCTATCGCAACGAATGCCCGTGGGGCTTCATCCTGTTTGCGCGCAATATCGGCGAGACCGAGCAGATCCGCGATCTGGTGGCCGCCATGCGCGACTGCGTCGGGCGTGCGGATGCGCCGGTGTTCATCGACCAGGAGGGCGGCCGGGTGCAGCGCCTACGGCCGCCGCTGGCGCCGAACTATCCGGCTGCCGGTGCACTCGGCGCCTTGTGGCGCGACGACCATGACGCCGGCACCCGTGCCGCATGGCTGATGGCGCGGCTGCATGCCTTCGACCTGCTGCGCTACGGCATCACGGCGGATTGCCTGCCGGTGCTCGATGTGCCGATCGAGGGCGCCAGCGACGTCATCGGCGCGCGCGCCTATGGCAAGGAGCCGCGCGCCGTCATCGAATTGGGTCGCGCCGCGGCGGAAGGCCTGATGGCGGGCGGCGTGCTGCCGGTGATGAAGCATATTCCCGGTCATGGAAGGGCCTTCGCCGATACGCATTTCGAACTGCCGACCGTCGACGCCTCGATCGGCGACTTGCAGCGGCATGATTTTGCCCCGTTCAGGGAGCTCAACCATTTGCCGATGGCGATGACGGCGCATGTCGTCTATAGCGCGATCGACCCGAAGAACCCGGCCACGACTTCCGGCAAGGTCATCGAAAAGATCATCCGAGGCGAAATCGGCTTCGACGGCCTGTTGATGAGCGACGACACCTCGATGAAGGCACTTTCTGGGGATTTCCCGTCAAAGGCGGCCGCTATCCTTGCGGCGGGCTGCGATCTGGTCCTTCACTGCAACGGCGTGTTCGAGGAGATGGCCGGCATTGCGTCGCGCACGACCGGGCTGGAAGGCAAGTCGTTTGAGCGCGCGGAGCGGGCGCTGACCTATATCAGGAACCGCGACGTGGCGGACGAGACCGAGATTCGGGCCGAATTTGCCAGTTATTTCGACGCGGTGGCCTAGCATCAAAGGAAGCGAAGTGGCGGAAACATTGGACTTGAAGGCCGGCAAGGCCGCACCGATGGACCGCTTGTGGGCCGAGAACGACGATTCCCGGCTGACCGGCGATCCGGCGTTGGTCGTCGATGTGGCCGGCTTCGAAGGTCCTCTCGATCTTCTGCTGCATCTTGCCCGCAATCAGAAGGTCGACCTGTCGCGCATCTCGATCCTGGCGCTGGCCGAACAGTATCTGGCCTTCGTCGAGAAGGTGAGGGCGCTGAGGCTGGAGCTTGCCGCCGACTATCTGGTGATGGCGGCGTGGCTGGCGTTTCTCAAGTCGAAGCTCCTGATCCCCAAGCAGCCCGGCGACGAAGGCGAAAGCGGCGAGGAACTGGCGGCGGTGCTGCAGTTCCGGCTGAAGCGGCTGGAGGCGATGCGCGACGCGGCGGCACGGCTGGTCAACCGCAACCGGCTCGGACGCGACGTGTTTGCACGCGGCATGCCGGAGATGGTCATCGTCGAGAAGCGCAATGCCTATTCGGCCTCGCTCTACGACCTGTTGACCGCCTATGCCCAGCAGCGCCAGAAGCAGGCAATAACCAATGTGACGATCGCCAGGCGCGGCGTGTGGTCGCTCAAGGATGCGCGCGACGTGCTGACCAGGCTGATCGGGTCGCTGCGCGACTGGACGGCGCTCGACAGTTTCCTGGTCGAATATCTGGCCGGCCCGGAAGAGCGGCGCACCGCGGTTGCCAGCTCGTTTGCGGCGACGCTGGAACTGGTGCGCGAAGGCAAGATGGAAATGCGGCAGGACCAGGTGTTCGCGCCGCTTTATCTGCGCGGCCGCGCCCAGGCCATCAAGATAGTCGAGGTAACACCATGAACGAACGCGCCAACGCTTCGGTCATTCCGTTCAAGGTCGACGACGACGCCGAGCAAGGCGCGGTCGCCGAAAACCCGGCACAAAATCAGGGGCAGAATTTGTCGCGGAATCCCGGCGAGCGGCTGCATATGGCGGAGGCCGTACGGATGGCCGAGGCGATCGTATTCGCCAGCGCCGAGCCGGTCAGCGAAAAACAGCTCACTTCGCGACTGCCCGACGGCATCAACATTGCCGCGGCAATGGCCGAACTGCAGCAGATCTATGCGCGGCGCGGCGTCAATCTGGTGCGCGTCGGCGATGCCTGGGCGTTTCGCACCGCCGGCGACCTCGCCTTCCTGATGAGCCGTGACACGGTGCAGCAGCGCAAGCTGTCCCGCGCCGCCCTCGAAGTGCTGGCGATCATCGCCTACCACCAGCCGGTAACGCGCGCCGAGATCGAGGACATCCGCGGCGTCGAGACGTCAAAGGGGACGCTCGACACGCTGATGGAGACCGAATGGGTGAGGATGCGCGGCCGGCGTCGCACGCCCGGCCGTCCCGTCACTTACGGCACGACCGACATTTTCCTCGACCATTTCGCACTGGAGGAGATACGCGATCTCCCCGGCATGGAGGAATTGAAGGGTGCCGGGCTGCTGTCCGGCCGCATGCCGTCGAATTTCTCGGTGCCGCTGCCGCCGGCCGACCCCGATGCGCTTACCGACGACGAGGATCCGCTGACCGACATCGACCTCGAAGAACTCGGCCTTTTGACGCCGCGCGTCACGGAAGATTGAGCCGAGCGCCATCTTAAAGCCACAGGCAGGATGGAACTGCGCCGATTGGTAGCGGGCCACCGTGCCGAAAGTGCGTGACTTCGGCGACTCATTCATGAACTCTGTCGCAGTTCTGTTTGAATCCGAACCCGAAAGCGCATAGATCAGCGTCTGGGAAACCGTTCGAGAGAGATTTGCTATGGGTTCATTTTCGATTTGGCACTGGATGATCGTTCTGGTGATCGTGCTGCTGGTGTTCGGCCGCGGCAAGATCCCCGAGTTGATGGGCGACATGGCCAAGGGCATCAAGAGCTTCAAGAAGGGCATGGCGGACGACGAGACTGCCGAGGACAAGCGTACCGTCGAACACCGTTCCGACGAAACCGTTTCGGTACCGAAGGAAAAGGCCAGCAAAAGCTGAGCCCAAAACTTTAGTCGGCCAAAACTTGAGTCGGAACGTATAGCCATGTTCGAAGTCGGCTGGACCGAGATGCTGGTGATCGCGATCGTCATGATCGTGGTCGTCGGGCCCAAGGATTTGCCCAACATGCTGCGCACCTTCGGCCGCACGACGGCGAAGCTGCGCGCCATGGCGTCCGATTTCCAGCGGCAGTTCAACGAAGCGTTGAAGGAAGCCGAGCTCGACGACGTCAAGAAGTCGGTCGATTCGCTGAGAAGCCTCAATCCGGCAGCCGAGATCAGGAAGCAGCTCAATCCATTCGAGCAGGCCGCCGCCGACGTCCGTTCCGGCGTCGACGCAGTGATGAAACCCAAGCCGGCCGTCGATGCCGCCGCTTCGACGGAGCAGGCGGCCGAGCCGCTTAAGAACGGCGCAACGACGATGCCGGGCGTCAGCCCGCCGGAGCCGACGCCGGCCACGCCGATCTTTCCGGCGATGACGGACCAGTCCGTCGTAGCGCCGGCAGTGCAGGCGCAAACGGCTGCAGCGGCCGTGCCGAAAAAAGCACCTGCGGCAAAGAAGAAGCCAGCGCCCGCAAAAGCCGCGGCCGCCGCGCCGGCCAAGCCGGCA
Organism: Mesorhizobium sp. M0954; assembly: GCF_040319155.1. Lineage (NCBI taxonomy): Bacteria > Pseudomonadati > Pseudomonadota > Alphaproteobacteria > Hyphomicrobiales > Phyllobacteriaceae > Mesorhizobium > Mesorhizobium sp. M0954. The sequence goes on from NZ_JAMYNR010000009.1 coordinate 188,452, forward strand.
AAGACTGCTGCGCCAAAGGCTGCCGCAAAAGCTGAGCAAAAAGCGCAGTCGTCAGCAGCGAAGAAGCCTGCGTCAGCAGCGAAGAAGCCGGCCGCCAGGAAAACGGCGGGAGCCGCCAAGTGAGCGTTTCGGACAAGGAAAAGGACGAGATAGAAAAATCGTCGGCTCCGCTGATGGAGCACCTGATCGAGTTGCGCCGGCGGCTGATCTGGTCGATCGGCGGTTTTTTTGTTGCCTTCCTGGTCTGCTTCTTTTTCGCCAAGCGGCTGTTCAACCTTCTGGTCGTTCCGTTCAGATGGGCGACCCAATGGGCCGGGCTCGACCCGCACAAGGTCGAGCTGATCTATACGGCGCCACAGGAGTTCTTCTTTACCCAGGTCAAGCTCGCCATGTTCGGCGGTATGGTCATCGCCTTTCCGCTGATCGCCACGCAGATCTACAAATTCATCGCGCCCGGCCTCTACAAAAACGAGCGCAACGCCTTCCTGCCGTTCCTGATCGCCTCGCCGATCCTGTTCCTGATGGGCGCATCGCTGGTCTATTTCTTCTTCACGCCGATGGTGATGTGGTTCTTCCTCGCCATGCAGCAGACCGGCACCAACGACCAGGTGCAGATTTCGCTGCTGCCGAAAGTGTCCGAATATCTCAGCCTGATCATGACGCTGATCTTCTCCTTCGGCCTGGTGTTCCAGCTGCCGGTGGTGACAAGCCTGATGACGCGGGTCGGCATGCTGTCGTCCACGGCCCTGGCCGAGAAGCGCAAATGGGCGATCGTCATCGCCTTCGTCGTGGCGGCGGTGCTGACGCCGCCCGACCCGATGAGCCAGATCGGCCTCGCCATTCCGACGATCCTGCTCTACGAGGTCTCGATCTGGTCGGCCCGGCTGATCGAACGCAGCAAGGAGCGCGACCGTGTGGCCCGCGAAAAGCAGGACGCCACCGAAGAGGTGGCCGAAAAGCCGGCGGACGCGTCTTCGACATAGGTTCGGTTGAAACGGGCAGCATTTTTTGCCGGCCATAGCAACTTTGTTCTTGCTTTGTGCCGGCAGCTATGCTACTAATTTAGGTATGGTGCCAATTGGCTCCAAAAACCCGCCTCTCGAGGCGGGTTTTTGTTTCCAGGGTTCTTTCGATCGAACGTTGCGCGTGCTGCCTACCTGAGGTCGGCGCGAAGGAACTCTGCCTTGACGTCTTGTATCGATGCGGTTTACGCCCTCTGGTCTTTGTTTTGGGCATTTCCTTGCCCCGAAACCGCCGTGCCGAGGACGAACAGACCATGCTTGACATCAAATGGATTCGCGACAACCCGAGGGCCCTTGTCGAAGCGCTCCAGAAGCGCTCGTGGTCGGCCGGGGATGCGCAGTCCACGGTCGACGACCTGATCGCCGCGGATGAGGCGCGGCGCGAGCATCTGACCGAGCTGCAGACCAGGCAGGAACGCCGCAACGCCGCATCGAAGGAGATCGGCAATGCCATGCGCTCGGGCGATGCAGCTCTTGCCGAAAGGCTGAAGGCCGAGGTCGGCGAGATCAAGGCCTTCATCCAGAATGGCGAGGCGCGCGAGCGCGAGCTCGACAAGGCGCTGAACGATGCGTTGGCAGTGCTGCCAAACGTGCCGTTCGACGATGTGCCGGTCGGCAAGGACGAGCACGACAACGTCGTCAAACGCGTCGTCGGCGAGGTGCCGACGCGGCCGAATTGGGTGAAGGAGCATTTCGAGATCGGCGAAGCGCTCGGCATGATGGATTTCGAGCGGGCAGCACGGCTTTCCGGCTCGCGCTTCATCGTGCTCAAAAGCGGCCTGGCGCGGATGGAACGCGCGCTCGGCCAGTTCATGCTGGATCTGCACACCACCGAGCACGGCTATGTAGAGATCCAGCCGCCGTTGATGGTGCGCGACGAGGTGCTTTTCGGGACCGGGCAACTGCCGAAATTCGAGGAGGATTTGTTCTTCGTTCGGCACGGGGACGGCAGGCTTGGCCTAATCCCAACCGCCGAAGTGCCGCTCACCAATCTCGTTCGCGACGAGATCACGCCGCACGAACAACTGCCGCTGCGCTATACGGCGCTGACGCCGTGCTTCCGCTCCGAGGCGGGCTCGGCCGGGCGCGACACGCGCGGCATGCTGCGCCAGCACCAGTTCTACAAGGTCGAGCTGGTGTCGATCACCGACCAGGAGACTTCGGTTGCCGAGCATGAGCGCATGACCGAATGCGCCGAGGAGGTGCTGAAGCGGCTCGGCCTGCCGTTCCGCACCATGACGCTGTGCACCGGCGACATGGGCTTTGGCGCGCGCAAGACCTACGACATCGAGGTCTGGCTGCCCGGCCAGAATGCCTATCGCGAGATATCGTCGTGCTCGGTATGCGGCGATTTCCAGGCGCGGCGCATGGACGCCCGCTACAAGGACAAGGACGGCAAGGGCAACCGCTTCGTCCACACGCTGAACGGTTCGGGCACCGCCGTCGGCCGTGCGCTCATTGCCGTCATCGAAAATTATCAGAACGAGGACGGCAGCGTAACCATTCCTGAAGCGCTTCGGCCTTACATGGGCGGTCTGGAAAAGATCGAATCGAAATAATGCGCATCCTTCTGACCAACGACGACGGCATCCATGCCGAGGGCCTTGCATCACTCGAACGCATCGCGCGCACGCTGTCGGACGACGTCTGGGTGGTGGCACCGGAACAGGATCAGTCCGGCTATGCGCATTCGCTGTCGATCTCGGAGCCGCTGCGGCTCAGGAAAATCGGCGAAAAGCACTTTGCGGTGCGCGGAACGCCGACCGACTGTGTCATCATGGGCGTGAAGAAGATCCTGCCCGCAGCGCCTGACCTGATCCTGTCCGGCGTCAATTCCGGCGCCAACATCGCCGACGACGTCACCTATTCGGGCACGGTCGCCGGCGCCATGGAAGGCGCGCTGCTCGGCGTGCGATCGATCGCCATCAGCCAGGCCTATTCCTATGTCGGCGAGGACCGCGTCGTTCCCTACGAGACCACCGAAGCGCTGGCGCCGGCCCTGCTCGAAAAGCTCGTCGCCATGCCGTTGCCGGACGGCGTGCTGCTCAACGTCAATTTTCCGAACTGTGCGCCGGAAGAGATCGCCGGAACTGTAGTCACTTCGCAGGGCAAGCTGGTCCACAGCCTGTGGGTCGACGAGCGGCGCGACGGGCGCGGCCTGCCTTACTACTGGCTGCGCTTCGGCCGCGAGCCAGTCGAGGGCAAGCAAGGCACCGACCTCAATGCCTTGCGCAATCGGCTGGTGTCGGTGACGCCGCTGCAGCTCGATCTCACCGCGCATGAAATCCGCGATCAACTGGCCAAGGCGCTCGCATGAACTTGAACCACGCTGCAACGGTCGACGAGCGCGAAGGTTTCGCTGCCTTCCTGCTTCGCCTGCGCGGCAGGGGGACGGTGCCGAAGGCGCTTATCGCCGCCTTCGAGGCGACGCCGCGGCGCGGCTTTCTGTCTCCGCATTTCCACTCGATAGCCTGGTCGGACCGTATGCTGCCGATCGAATGCGGCGAGGCCATCGAAGGCGCCGACCTGCAGGCGGCGGTGATCGCGGCACTTGCCATCGAGCCGGGCAACCGGGTGCTCGAGATCGGCACCGGGTCCGGCTACACGGCGGCGGTGATGTCGCGGCTTGCCGCGCGGATCGTCACCATCGACCGTTACAAGACGCTGGCCGAACAAGCCCGGCAGCGGCTCGAGGCGCTCGCCATCGGCAATGTCATCGTGCGCCAGGCGGACGGTTCCAACGGGCTGGCCAACGAAGCGCCGTTCGACCGCATCGTCGCCTGGGCGGCCTTCGACAGCCTACCGCGCTTCCTGCTCGACCAATTGTCGAGCGGCGGCATCGTCATCGCGCCGATCGGACCCGACGAAGGCGAGCAGGTGCTGGCCAAGCTGACCAAGGTCGGCAGCCGCTTCGAACGCGAGGATATCGGCCTGGTGCGCCTGCAGCCGATCCTGCACGGTGTCGCCGCGGTGATCTGATTCCGGGTACATCGCGCCGCTTGGGGATCAGCCGAAGCCTGTCGTTTCGTCATCCTAGGACGACGAAGTTGAGAGCCTTCCTCGAATATTTTAAGAAAATTTGCGTCTGATTCTACAGGTTTAACCGACCGGTAACATTAACGCGCTTTAATCACACTCAGTTGTACCGGGTCTGTGCGGGTTAGTGCGATGCAATTCAGTGTTTTGAAGGCAAACGGACGCAATCTGGCGCGTGGCTGCGCCGTCCTCATGATCGCAGGCGCTGCGACGGGGTGTAGTTCCCAGGTGGCGCGGTTCAACAGCGTCGATGACGTGTTCACCGCCTCGACCAACAACCAGCGCGCCATCATCGACAAGCAGGATGCTGCCCAGCCCTATCCGGGCGATGTTGCGGCCGCGCCGGTCGACGGCAGCCACACCCAGTCGGTCAGCCGCTCAAGCCTCGAACCGGTTACGGCGCAGCAGTTGCCACCGCCGGCTCCCGCCCTGGCACCCGCCGCCCGCCCGGTGCGTACCGCTGCCGCGCCGGCGATGGCGCCTGCCGCTCCTCGTGTCGACAGGACGGCAACCGGCACCGTCGCTCCGGCGGCAAGGCCGTTCAAGAACGCCGAGCCCGACGCGCCGCGCATGGCGACGGCCGCCGGCGCACCGCATGCAACCGAGATCGTCGTCAAGGACGGCGAGACCATTTCCGGCCTGTCTCGGCGCTACGGCGTGCCGGCCGATGCCATCATGAAAGTCAACGGGCTGAGCGCGACCAAGGGGCTGAAGACCGGCCAGAAGCTCGTCATCCCGGCCTATGCGTATTCGAGTAACGGCGCCACGCCGAAAGTCGCCGACGCCAAGCCCGCGAACGGCACCAGGCACGACCAGCCGGCCGACGCGCCGGAGAAGGTGGCCGTGCTGCCGCAGCAACCGAAGCTCAGGGAAGGCAAGTCTGCCGCGCAGGTGGACGCCTCGGCTGCCGCGAGCCAGCCGAAGGATGGAAAGGCCGCGCCCAAAGTGGCTTCGGCGACGGCCAAGCCAGCCGGTGCCGGCGGCACCTACACGGTTCAGCAAGGCGATACGCTGTCGGCCATCGCCAGAAAGACCGGCGTCGGCGTCGTCGCGTTGAAGCAGGCGAACGGCATGCAGGATGGACTGCTCAAGATCGGCCAGACCCTGAAAGTGCCGGCAGGCGGAACCGCTGTTGTCGCCGGTGCGAAGCCGGCAAAGGTCGATCCGGTGACGACGGCCACCACCCAGCCGCCTGCCAAGGCCACGCCGACGCAGACGCTCGCCTCCTACACGCCGCCAAAGAAGGACGCGAAAGTCATCCAGCAGGCCGAGGACGACGATGCGGTGGCGCCGGACGCAACGGGCATCGGCAAGATGCGCTGGCCGGTGCGCGGCCGCGTGATCTCAAGCTTCGGCGGCGGCAAGGACGGCGTCGACATTGCCGTGCCCGAGGGGACGCCGGTCAAGGCAGCTGAAAACGGCGTCGTCATCTATGCCGGTGACGGCCTCAAGGAATTCGGCAACACAGTGCTGGTGCGTCACGAAAACGGCCTGGTCACCGTCTACGGCCACACCAGCTCGATCGAGGTGCAGCGCGGCCAGAAGGTCAAGCGCGGCCAGGAAATCGCCCTGTCCGGCATGAGCGGCACCACCGACTCGCCGAAACTGCATTTCGAAGTGCGCAAGAACTCGGCGCCGGTCGATCCTTCGACCTATCTCGAATAGATGACGAAAGCGATTTGCGGGCCACCTGACCTTCAGCCCGCCGAGGAAGTCCGCTCCGCAAGGTGCGGGCTTCTTCTGCTGTTAGTCGTTGAGCGGCTAATCCTTGAGCGGCTTGCCGAGCCGGCCTGCCAGATCCTGGGTGAACTGCCAGGCGACGCGGCCCGAACGGCTGCCCCGCGTCGTCGCCCATTCCAGCGCCTCGGCGCGCAGCGTCTCGGGATCGATGGCGAGATCGTGATGGCGGACATAGCCGTCGATCATATCGAGATATTCGTCCTGCGAACATTTGTGGAAGCCAAGCCACAGGCCGAAACGGTCCGACAGCGAAACCTTTTCCTCGACCGCTTCGGACGGATTGATCGCCGTCGAGCGCTCATTATCGATCATGTCGCGCGGCAACAGATGCCGCCGGTTCGAGGTGGCGTAGAAGATGACGTTGGCCGGGCGGCCCTCGACGCCGCCTTCAAGCGCTGCCTTCAGCGATTTATAGGACGTGTCGTCATGGTCGAATGACAGGTCGTCGCAGAACAGGATGAAGCGGAAGGGTGCTGCCTTCAGCAGGCCCATCAGCTTCGGCAGCGTGTCGATGTCTTCGCGATGGATCTCGATAAGCTTGAGCGGCAGATCGAGGTTGGCCGAAGCGTTGACCGCGGCGTGCACCGCCTTGACCAGCGACGATTTGCCCATGCCGCGCGCGCCCCACAACAGCACGTTGTTGGCGGCATAGCCTGACGCGAAGCGCTCGGTGTTGTCGACCAATATGTCGCGGACGCGGTCGACCCCGCGGATCAGGCCGATGTCGACGCGGTTGACCTTGAGCACCGGCTCCAGATAGCCGGGATCGGCCTGCCAGACGAAGCAATCGGCCTCGCCCAGGTCGGTTTGCGGCACCGGCGGCGGGGCGAGGCGAGCGACCGCCTCGATCAGGCGGTCGAGCTTCTGGCTCAGGGTATCGATGGTGCTGTCGGTCATCTCTTGTCTTTTTTGTTTCGCTTTCGGGATGGTGCGGCAGGCCAACCTACCTGATTTCAGCGGTTTCGAAACTCGTCCCAAGCATTTGTTCGGGCATGATCTTTTGCGGAAACCGAGCGTCGCTTTTCGGGATCACCCTCTAACACGGCTCACCAGGCCGGAAAAGCAGCCGATTTGCCCGGCGGCGCAGTTGCATTGGCAACGTTACCGACTATATTCCGGCCAAATTTGGCGGGGCCGTCAAATTCCCAGAACGGTTAAGGCGGCTGTTTTTAAAATTCAGGAGTACCTCGATGTTCGTGACACCGGCATACGCCCAAGGCATCGGCGGGGACTCGTCCGCAATGTTTATCCAGATCGTGCCGTTTGCTCTGATTTTCGTGATCATGTATTTTCTGATCATCCGGCCGCAGCGCACGCAGCTAAAGAAGCGCGGCGAGATGCTGGCGGCGGTTCGTCGCGGCGATACCGTTGTCACCGGCGGCGGCTTGGTCGGCAAGGTGACCAAGGTGATCGACGATAACGAGCTGGAGATCGACCTTGGCGGCGGCACCAAGGTGACGGCGCTGCGCTCGACGATCGCCGACGTGCGCGTCAAGGGCGAGCCGGTGGCAAACCAGAACGCCAAGAAATAACCGAATTGAAGGCGGAACGCAGCCGCTGTACGCCTGAACGGACGATAACCAATGCTCTATTTTTCGCGCTTCAAGATGATCCTGATCTGGCTGGCCGTAGCCGCCACGGTGGTCCTCGCTGCGCCCAACCTTTTCTCGGCAAGCACCTTGGCCCAACTGCCCAGTTGGGTGCCGAAGCGGCAGATGACGCTCGGCCTCGACCTGCAGGGCGGCTCGCACATCCTGCTTAGGATGGATCCGAACGATCTGATCAAGGATCGGCTGGAGACGACGCGCGACGAAATCAGGACGCTGCTGCGCGATGCCAAGATCGGCTATACCGGCCTTGCCGGGTCGGGGCGCACGGTGCAAGTCCGCATCACCGATCCCGCACAGATCGACGCCGCCAAGAACGCACTGAAGCCGTTGACCAATCCGGTGGCGGCCGGCCTGTTCAGCGGCGGCTCCATCCAGGAGATGACCCTGGATGATTCCGAGGCCGGCCTGCTTAAATTCACCGTCACCGATGCCGGCATCAAATACCGTACGTCGACGGCGCTGACCCAGTCGATCGAGGTCGTCAGCCGTCGTGTCAACGAACTGGGAACGACCGAGCCGATCGTGCAGCGGCAAGGCGACGACCGCATCCTTGTGCAGGTGCCTGGTTTGCAGGACCCGCAACGGCTGAAGGAAATTCTCGGCCAGACCGCCAAGCTGACCTTCCAGATGGTCGACCAATCGATGCCGGTGCAGGATGCGCTGAACGGCCGTCCGCCGCCGGGGTCCTCGGTGCTGTATTCGCAGGACGATCCTCCGGTTCCGTATCTGATCGAGAACCGCGTCATCGTTTCGGGTGAAAACCTCGTCGATGCCCAGGCGACGTTCAACTCGCAGACCAATGAGCCGGTGGTTTCGTTCCGCTTCGATTCCAAGGGGGCGCAGCGGTTCGGCCAGGCGACAGCGCAGAATGTCGGCAAGCTGTTTGCCATCATCCTCGACAACCAGGTGATTTCGGCGCCGCGGATCAACGAACCGATTCCTGGCGGCTCCGGCCAGATATCGGGGAATTTCACCGCCGAGAGCGCCAACGATCTCGCCGTGCTGCTGCGCGCCGGCGCCTTGCCGGCGACGCTCACAGTGATCGAGGAGCGCACCGTGGGGCCTGGCCTCGGCCAGGACTCCATCCATGCCGGCAAGGTCGCCGGCATCATCGGCTCGATCCTGGTCGTGGCGTTCATGTTCGTCGCCTACGGTTTCCTCGGCTTCCTCGCCAACATCGCGCTGGCGGTGCATGTCGCGATGATCGTCGGGCTGCTGTCGCTGCTTGGCGCGACGCTGACCTTGCCGGGTATCGCCGGTATCGTGCTGACCATCGGCATGGCGGTCGATTCGAACGTGCTGATCTATGAGCGTATTCGCGAGGAGCGACGTGCCGGCCGCTCGGTGATCCAGGCGATCGATACCGGCTTCAGCAAGGCGCTGGCGACCATCGTCGATTCCAACGTCACTTCGCTGATTGCCACCGTGGTGCTGTTCTACCTCGGCACCGGGCCGGTGAAGGGTTTTGCCGTCACCTATGCCATCGGCATCCTGACCACGGTCTTCACCGCCTTCACCTTCACCCGCCTGCTGGTGTCGATCTGGCTTCGCCGGGCCCGTCCGAAGGAGTTGCCACGCGCGCCGGTGACCTTCATTCCGCCGGGAACGAAAATTCCGTTCATGGGCATCCGCCGCTGGACGTTCACGCTGTCGAGCGTGCTTTCGGTGCTGTCGGTCATCGGCTTCATGACCATCGACATCAATTACGGCATCGATTTCAAGGGCGGCTCGCTGATCGAGGTGCAGTCCAAGGCCGGCAATGCCGATCTGGCCGACATCCGCGGCAGGCTGACGGAACTCAATATCGGCGAGGTGCAGGTTCAGCAATTCGGCGAGCCGAACGACGTTCTGATCCGCGTCGGTACCCAGGAGGGCGGCGAGAATGCCGAGCAGACCGTCATCGACAAGGTGCGCGGCGAGCTGCAGGACCAGTATGATTTCCGCCGCGTCGAAGTGGTCGGGCCGACGGTCTCGGGCGAGCTTGCCAAGCAAGGCACCATTGCCATGCTGGTCGCGCTGCTCGGCATCCTGATCTATGTCTGGTTCCGCTTCGAATGGCAGTTCGCGGTCGGCGCCATCGTTGCGACCGTTCACGACGTGGTCATGACGATCGGCTTCTTCGTCCTCACCGGCCTCGAATTCAACCAGTCGTCGCTGGCGGCGATCCTTACCATCATCGGTTATTCGCTCAACGACACGATTGTCGTCTATGACCGTGTTCGCGAGGATCTGCGAAAATACAAGCGAATGCCGCTGCCGCAACTGCTGAACAATGCCATCAACGAGACGCTGTCGAGGACGACGCTGACCTCGGTGACGACGATCCTGGCGCTGCTGGCCCTGGTGCTGTTCGGCGGCGAGGTGATCCGCTCGTTCACCATGGCCATGCTGTTCGGCGTCGTGTTCGGCACCTATTCGTCGATCTTTATCGCCGCGCCACTGCTTATCCTGTTCAAGCTGCGGCCGCAGGCCACAGCGTCGGACGAGGAAAAGCCGGTGGGCGGCGGCAAAGCCATAGCCACCTGACGGCTTGCCTCAAAAGTGGCCAAGGGTATCGTCATCCGCGAGGCGCATTTCCCCGGCCGCGCACCGATCGAGGCTTACGGCAATGGCGGTTTCCGCTTTGCCGACATGTCGCATCGCGGCTCGCTGCTGTGCCTGCCTTCGGGCATCTATGGCTGGGAGCCGGCCGATCCGCTGGCGCTGACGGCAGCGGATTTCGCCAAGCTGTTCAACGAGGGAGACAAGGTCGAGATCCTGCTGGTCGGCAGCGGCAAGGATTTGAGGCCGTTGCCGGCCGCGCTGCGTGCCGCGCTGAAGGATGCCGGCATTTCCGCCGATCCGATGTCGACCGGGGCGGCTGTGCGGACCTACAATGTGCTGCTGGCTGAAGACCGCGCGGTGGCCGCAGCACTCATCGCCGTCGACTGACGTGGCCGAAAACACCAAACTCGTCATGGAGACGGTGCGCGCCGCTGATCATGACCGCTACCTGACCGCGCTCTACGCGCCCGAAGACAAGCGGGACGCGCTGTTTTCGCTCTATGCCTTCAACGCCGAAATTGCCGGCATACGCGACCGCATCCACGAGGCGCTGCCGGGCGAGGTGCGGCTGCAATGGTGGCGCGACGTCATCGCAGTCGAAGAGGATGGGGCTGAGGTCGGCCACCCCGTGGCGGACGCGCTGAAGGCGACTATTTCCGCCCACCATCTGCCCAAGGCCGCTTTCGAAAACATGCTCGAAGCGCGCATCTTCGATCTCTATGACGACCCGATGCCGTCGCGCACCGACCTCGAAGGCTATTGCGGCGAGACTGCCGCAGCACTTATCCAGCTTGCGGCGATGGTGCTCGATCCGGTCGAAGCACCGCGCTTTGCCGAGCTTGCCGGCAGGGCAGGTTGTGCGCAGGCGATGACCGGTCTGCTGCTTCTGCTGCCGCTGCATCGCGAGCGGGGACAGTGCTTTGTGCCGGCCGATATTTTGGCGGCGGCGGGATCCTCGCCGGAAGAATTCGTTACAGGTGACGGCGGGCCGGGCGCGGAACGCGCCGCTGCCGCGATAATCGCGCTGGCACGGGAACATCTTTCCGCCTTCGAGCAGGGGGCGTCCGCTCTACCGGTTTCGCTGCGCCCGGCGTTTCTGCCGCTGGCTCTTTCGGGCGCCTATCTCGACAAAATGGAGCGCGCCCGCCGCTCGCCTGTCAAGGAGGTGGCGCGGCTCTCTGTCCTGCGCCGGCATTGGCTCTTGTTCCGGCGCGCGACGCGGGGCTGGCCGGTCGCATGAAGGCTGCCGCGTAGCCAACCCGACCGTTATTCCGCAGCTTCCGCCTGGGAAGGCAGCCCCAGCCATTCGCGGCAGGCGGCGAGCGCGCGCGACGTTACCGCGTGCCGCTTGGCGACCGTCTTGTCCTTGCCACGCAGACGCTTGCCTTCGATCTTCGGCGCGTCCACCGGCGGGAACAGGCCGAAATTGACGTTCATCGGCTGGAAGGAGCGCTTTCCCGGCTCATCGTCTGAAACGATATGGCCGCCGGTGATGTGGTTGAGCAAGGCGCCGAAGGCGGTGGTCAAGGGCGGCAGCGACGGCGCATGGCCAAGCCTTTCGGCGGCTGCAAAGCGCCCGGCGAGCAGGCCGATGGCGGCGCTCTCGACGTAGCCCTCGCAGCCAGTGATCTGGCCGGCAAAGCGCAGGCCGGGCCGCGACTTCAACTGCAGCGACGCGTCGAGCAGCGTCGGCGAATTGATGTAGGTGTTGCGGTGCAGGCCGCCTAGGCGGGCAAATTCGGCGTGTTCCAGCCCGGGGATGGTGCGGAATATGCGCACCTGCTCGGCGTGCTTCAGCTTGGTCTGGAAGCCGACCATGTTGTAGAGCGTACCCAGCGCGTTGTCCTGCCGGAGCTGGACGACGGCATACGCCTTTACAGACGGATTATGCGCATTGGTCAGCCCCATCGGCTTCATCGGCCCGTAGCGCAATGTCTCGACGCCGCGCTCGGCCATCACCTCAATCGGCAGGCAGCCGTCGAAATAGGGCGTGCCTTCCCATTGCTTGAATTCGGTCTTCTGGCCGTCGACCAGCGCCTGCACGAAGGCAAGGTACTGCTCCTTGTCCATCGGGCAGTTGATGTAATCCTTGCCGGTGCCGCCGGGACCGACCTTGTCGTAGCGCGACTGGAACCAGCAGATATCCATGTCGATCGTGTCGAAATGGACGATCGGCGCGATGGCATCGAAAAAGGCGAGCGCGTCGGCGCCGGTTGCTTCCGCAATCGATTGAGCGAGCGAAGGCGCCGTCAGCGGGCCGGTGGCAACGATCGCCTGGTCCCAGTCCGCCGACGGCAGGCCGGGCACTTCCTCGCGACGAATGGTGATGAGCGGGTGCGCTTCGAGCTTTCTGGTGACCGCTTCGGAAAATCCGTCGCGGTCGACGGCCAGCGCTCCGCCGGCCGGCACCTGATGCGCGTCGCCGGCGCTCATGATCAGCGAACCGGCCAGCCGCATTTCGGCGTGCAGCAGGCCGACGGCATTGGTTTGCGCATCGTCGGAGCGGAAGGAGTTGGAACAGACGAGCTCGGCCAGCCCGTCGGTCTTGTGCGCGTCGGTACCGCGGACGGGACGCATTTCATGCAGGACAACTGGAACGCCGGCTTCGGCCGCCTGCCAGGCGGCTTCGGAGCCGGCGAGACCGCCGCCGATAACGTGAATGGGGTTCTTGTCCATGAGCGCCGAAATAGTCGCTTGGCGCGGGGATTGCAATTGCCACTCGGGAGAATGGCTGACGGGGGAAGCCGCCCCAAAACAACAACACCCGCCGGGGGAGGAGGTCCGGCGGGTGTCGTTTTGTTGGTCGATCCTCGGGAGGAGGTGAAGATCGACCGTATTCGTCATCGCCGGGGAGGAGGTCGGCTTTGACGAAATTCCTTTCGCCATTTGAAAGGGCGCGAAACCCTTTTTAGAAACAGCGCCCGCCGGGGGAGGAGGTCCGGCGGGCGCCGTTTTTGTGGTCAACCCTCGGGAGGAGGTGAAGGCTGACCGTATCCGTCAGGGTCGGGGAGGAGGTCGACCCTGGCGAAATTCTTGTTGTTAGATCGCCCTGCGAGCGACCATCTTGATCTCGTCGCGGACGATGCCGAGATCGTTGAGCTGGCGGTTCGACAGGCGACCCAGCTCGGTAACCGTCTCGCGGTACACGCGCCAGTTACGATAGTTGCGGATCAGGTTCATTGTCGTTCTCTTTTCAAAACTGGTTCGGGCCATTTGCGGCCCGAAGGATTAGACCGCCTTGCGGGCGACGTAGTGAATGTCGCTGCGGCTGATGCCGAGATCGGTCAGTTCACGGGTGCTCAGGCGGCTCAGCTCGGACACGGTGTCCCTATAGCGGCGCCAGTTGCGATAGTTGCGGATCAGGTTCATGGTAGTCTCGTTTCGTCTTTCTTTCGGATCATTCCGTCTTTGTGTGCACCGTGAAAATAGGTGGGGTCATATCGATTTAAAAGCGCTATTGGTGCATGGCAGCAATGCAAATTGTGCAATGCAGCATTAACGCGCGTCCAGTTTTCCGCCCAGATCGGAAAATGCCGTTAGGTCAAACGCTTGGCCGGACGAGCTAAAAGAACCAAGGAAAGGGGGAGGGGCATGGCGAGCTATTCGTCACGGGTCAGGTCGGATATCGCGCGATGGCAGCAGGCTGGCCTGATCGACGCGCCGACAGCCGAGGTTCTAACGCGCGACGTCGAGGCAAACGAACGCAAATCGCTGAGTTTCGGCTCGATCCTGGCGATGATGGCGGCGCTGCTGTTCGGCGCGGCTATCCTGATCTTCATCGCCGCCAACTGGGAAGTCATCCCGCGGCTGGTGCGGGTCGCGGCACTTTTTGCCGTTATCCTTGCCGGCTATGTCGGCGGCGCGGTGCTGAAGATGCGCGACCATGCGGCGATCGGCGAAGCGCTGTGGATCATCGCGGCGGCGGCATTCGGCGGTTCGATCGCGCTGATCGGCCAGATGTATCATTTGTCGGGCGACGAGGCCTCGGCCTTGATCACCTGGGGGGCCGGCACGGCGCTGGCGGCGGTGGCGCTGCGCTCAAACCCACTGACTGTCGCTGCCGTCGGCATCGCCGATACCTGGCTGTTCCTGAGAGGGTTCGACTACTTCCGGCGCACGGAATTTCCGCATCTCTTCGTGGTCATGGCGCTAATACTGTTCGCCGTTTCGTTCTGGACGCGCAGCCAGGCGGCGCGCCACCTGATCATCCTGTCGGTCCTTTTCTACCTCGTGCTGTTGGCCATGGAATACGACACGCTGCAAGTCGCCATCCCGCTCGTTGCCGCGTCGGTGCTGCTTTTTACCGCTGCGATCTTTGCTGCCGGGCCGGTCGAGAGGGTTTTGCAACTCGGCGGCAGGTTGCCCTTGCACGCGCTGATCGGCTTTCTCACCGGACTGGCGATGATCCAATTCGAACTGGCGGATGAAAGCAGCTACAATAGCGGCTTCGCCATTGCCTCGGCTGTTGCGCTGGCCGGCATCATCGCGGCGATCGTGCTGGGCGGCCGCGAGAGCCGGGGACTGCGCTGGGTTGCCTATGCGGGCTTCGCCTTCGAACTCGCCATCATCTATGTGGTGATGCTGCAATCAATGCTCGACACGGCAGGCTTCTTCCTTGCGGCGGCGGTGCTGCTCGCCGTTCTTGCTTTCATTATCATCCGCATAGAAAGGCGCATGAACGCCTCGAACATGACAGGAGCGGCGGCATGATGACCGGCAAAAGACTGATCATCTCGGCGCTGGTCCTGGCGCTCGTCCAGATCGGCTTTCTGAGCTGGATCATCGCCGGACGCGCGGCGATCCTGCGCGATGGCAAGCAGGTCCTGCTCAAGGTCGAGCCGATCGATCCGCGCGATCTCTTGCGCGGTGACTACATTCTGCTCGGCTACGATATTTCGCGCATACCGGTGAAACTGATCGGCAACATTCCGGCCGGCAAGCTTTCCAGCGAGGAAACGTCGATCGTGGTCAGGCTGAAGCAGGGCGCCGATGGCTATTGGGGCCCGACCGCGGCCTGGTTCGGGCAAGCGCCGGCGCCGGCAGCATCCGATGAAGCCGATATCGTCGGACACGTCTCCGAGGGCTGGAATATCGGCCAGGGAGCAACGACGATCGCGCCGGAGTACGGCATCGAGCGCTTCTATCTGCCGGAAGGCGAGGGGATGGCGATCCAGAACGATATGCGGGTGCGGCCGTTCGGCATCCGGGTGGCGATTGCGGCCAACGGCACGGCGCAGATCAAGGCGCTGGTGGATGGCGACAAGACACTGTTCGAGGAGCCGCTTTACTAGATCGCGCCACGGCCTTGGCAATGATCTCCTGCGCCAAGGCTTCGGAGGAGCTTCGAGTGGCCTGCCACCCCAAGCTCGAAGAGCGAAGGGTGGTGCGGATGAAGGGACTCGAACCCCCACGCCTTTCGGCACTGGAACCTAAATCCAGGGCGTCTACCAATTCCGCCACATCCGCATTGCCCGGCCAATCCCATGTAGCCATCATTCTGTCAATGTCAGAGCCCACATCGGCATCATTGGCCGGAATGCAAAGATGGTTGAAAATCGGCCGCGCCTGTGACAAAAGGCGTGTCGAATGTGACGGGACGCGACGATCCGCTTCTGCAGAATGTGATAAGAAGTAGGAAAAACAAAGACTTATTCACATTTTGGAGCGTATTTCTGGAGGATTTGTGCCGCGTTGAGCGGACAGATCGCCAAGTCCCGCACCAAAAGCCATTCCCGGCAAGATCATACCGGCAGGCTGTAAACGGCAGGGGCCGTTTGACGGCCTCATTGGTGGAAACAAAGGTTTTATGATGCAGGTCACCGAAACGCTCAACTCCGGTCTCAAGCGCGAGATCAAGATCACCGTGCCGGCCGGTGACATGGAAGCCAAGCTGATGGCGCGGCTCTCCGATGCCAGGAACAAGGTCCGCATCAACGGCTTCCGCCCCGGCAAGGTGCCGGTGCAGCATCTGCGCAAGGTCTACGGCAAGTCGTTCATGGCCGAAGTGGTCAACGAGATCCTCAATGATTCGACCCGTTCGATCATCACCGGGCGCGGCGAAAAGGCCGCCATGCAGCCCGAAGTGATCATGACCGAGGACGAGAAGGAAGCCGAGAAGATCCTGGCAGGCGGTGCCGATTTCGAGTTCCGTCTGAACTATGAGGTCATTCCGCCGATCGAGATCAAGGATTTCTCCGACATCAAGGTGACGCGCCAGGTGTTCGACGTGCCGGATGAAGAGATCGACGAGCAGGTCAAGCGTGTCGCTGAATCCGCCCGCACTTACGAGCCGAAAACCGGCAAGGCCGCCGAAGGCGACCGTGTGACCATCGATTATGTCGGCAAGATCGACGGCGAAGCCTTCGGCGGCGGCGCCGGCACCGATCAGCCGCTGGTGCTCGGCTCGAAAGAATTCATCCCCGGCTTCGAGGACCAGCTGGTCGGCAGCAAGGCCGGCGACGAGAAGCAGGTCACGGTTACCTTCCCGGAAAACTACCAGGGGGCGCATCTGGCCGGCAAGGAAGCCACTTTTGACGTGACGGTCAAGGAAGTGTCGAAGCCCGGCGCGCTTGAGATCAACGACGAGATGGCCAAAAATCTCGGCCTTGAATCGCTGGAGCGCCTGCGCGAGGTGGTGCGCGGTCAGATCGAGAACCAGTTCGGCTCGATAACGCGCCAGAAAGTCAAGCGGCAGTTGCTCGACCAGCTCGACGCTGCCTACTCGTTCGAGGCGCCGTCCAAGCTAGTCGAGGCCGAGTTCAACAACATCTGGAACCAGGTCAATCGCGATCTCGAAGCTGCCGGGCGGACCTTTGCCGACGAAGAGACGACGGAAGAAGAAGCGCGTGCAGAATACATGCGGCTTGCCGAGCGCCGCGTGCGTCTCGGCCTGGTTCTCGCCGAAATCGGCGAGAAGGCCGGCGTCACGGTGACGGACGAGGAATTGCAGCGCGGCCTCTTCGAGCAGGTGCGTCGCTATCCGGCCAACCAGCAGCAGGAGGCCTTCGAATTCTATCGCAACAATCCCGAAGCGCTGAACACGTTGCGCGCGCCGATGTTCGAAGAGAAGGTGGTCGACCATCTGCTCGGCCAGATTTCGGTCACCGACGTCAAGGTCAGCAAGGAAGAGCTGCTGGCCGACGAGGAGGATACGGAGACAACCAAGGCCAAGCCGGCGAAGAAGGCGGCTGCGAAAAAAGCGGACACCAAGAAGGCCGACGACGACGCTGAAGAGCCGAAGAAAAAGGCCGCGCCGAAGAAGAAGGCCGCCAAGGACGCTGAATAACGTCTCTGCTGAATTCCGAAAGGCCGCCTTCTCGAGGCGGCCTTTTTCGTTGTGGCGCAGACGCAACGGATTTCACGCATCTGGCGCTCGAGGTAGCGATATGAAGCTTTGATGATTATCTGCGCTGGGTTGCTGACCGCAGCGGTTGTTGGAGGCATCGTTGAGACAGTTCTTCGGTATCGGAAGCGTGGCGGCGGCGTTCCTGCTTGCGTCGGTCTGTGGCATTGCCCAGGCTGATACGGTTCTCGACAACTGGCGGTTCGACAAGAGCAGCGATGGCCTTGTCACCGCCTCGCTTTACGCGACCAACAAGCTCATCACCGGCGGCGGCGCATTGAGCTACAGCCCGGTTTTGACGATCGCGTGCCGGACCGCCGGCGAACCGCGTTGGAGCGAATGGCTGCAGCTGAGCGACACCGTTTCCGCGAGCCGAACCATCGCCATGTCGGTGACTGTCGGCCAATCCGGCAAGCTCAACGAAAGCTGGTCGGTCGGCCCGCGCAGCAGGATGCTGGTCCGCGACGGTGCCGACGGCATCAGGCGACTGATTGCCGCGGACCGGCTGCTGCTGTCCTGGCGGTTCGGGCTGCTGTCGGGGCGCGGCAAAGCCGAGTTTGACCTCACCGGAGTTGAAGAGGCGATCGGCCGGATCGCCGCCAGCTGCAACACCAAATTGCCTTGAGCAGATTGTCCGCATTAAACCTTGGCACGGCCGAACTCTATCTGCCGGCCGGGTTCCGTGGTATGTAGGTGCCGCAACCCCAGGCAGTGGATATCCGTTCTGCCATTCAAGAGCGCATGCCAGCGGACTAAATGTCGGCCTGTGCAGGTCAGCCAGGGCAAATTGGCGATCAGGGAGGAAATGCCATGCGTGCCTTTGTGTTTTTTGTCATCATGTCCGTCGCCACCGTCATTGCCGGCCCCTCGCGGGCACAGGATGCCGCGGCGGGTGAGAAGGTCTTCGCCAAATGCAAGGTCTGCCATATCGCGGACAAGGATCAGAACAAGGTCGGCCCGTCCTTGAACGGCGTCATCGGCCGAACGGCCGGCACGCATCCAGGGTTCAGCTATTCCAAGGCCATGACCGAGGCCGGCAAGTCCGGCGTCAAATGGGATGAGGCCACGCTGACGACCTACCTTCACGATCCCAAGGCGATGGTCAAAGGAACCAAGATGGCATTCCCCGGCCTCAAGAAGGACGAGGACGTCGCCAATGTCATTGCTTATCTGAAGCAATTCTCCAAATAGCCCGGCTCTTCCGCCGGATCTTGGTATAGCAAACAGGTCGAGGCATAGCCTCGGCCGCAATCTGCCGGCAGTGTCGGTGGGAAGGGCGACTCGTTGCAAAAAAGACATTGGCCGGCTAGGCTGCCATTCCCATCGGTGGTCGTCTGAATGTCGACTGAAGAAAGCCGTCTCAAGGATACCGGCATCCGCCTCTCGGAGGCGACGGCGGGTGATTTCTTTGCGCTTTTGAAACCACGCGTCATGGCACTTGCCGTGTTTACGGCCTTCGTCGGCCTGATGATGGCGCCCGGCGTGATGAATCCAGTTATCGCCTTAATTGCCATCGGCGCAATCGCGGTTGGAGCGGGAGCCGCCGGCGCGCTCAATATGTGGTACGACGCAGACATAGACGCCTTGATGTCTCGCACGTCCAAGCGACCGATTCCGTCCGGTCGCGTCACGCCTGGCGAAGCTCTCAGCTTCGGTCTGGTGCTTTCCGCACTGTCGGTCATGACGCTCGGCGTGCTGGTGGGGTGGCTCGCCGCATCGTTGTTGGCGTTCACCATCTTTTTCTATGTCGTTATCTACACGATGTGGCTGAAGCGCTCGACGCCACAGAATATCGTCATAGGCGGCGCGGCAGGCGCCCTTCCTCCGGTGATCGGGTGGGTTGCTGCAACCGGCGCAATCGGCATTGAAAGTCTCATCCTGTTTCTGATCATTTTCCTCTGGACGCCGCCTCATTTCTGGGCGCTGGCCCTTTTCAAGGTCGGTGACTATGCCGCGGCTGGGGTCCCGATGATGCCGAATGTGGCCGGCCAGCACTCGACCAGAAAACAAATCTTCGCCTATTCGCTGCTCTTGGCGCCAATCGGCGTGCTCCCTTGGGGCCTCGGCTTCGCGAGCGGATATTACGGCACTGCTTCAGCCGCGTTGGGTGCAGGTTTCATTTGGCAGGCCTGGAAGGTTCTCGTCGCCGACAAGGAGATGAAGCCGGCAAAGGCGCTGTTTGCGTATTCGATTGTCTATCTTTTCGCAATATTTGCAGCGTTGCTTGCCGACACCATTGTAATGCGAGTGATCGCTTCAGCCGACTATTGACCCGGCTCAAAACATCACATTGGCAGAGCACAAAATCCCAGCAACAGCAGAATAACGACGCCAAGGCCGAGTATGAGAACTGTCCTTCCGTCCATGACCTTCACCTTCGACTAGAAGAGCATATCGAAGAACGGCGTCCGTAGCTAGTCAGGCTACCCGGGACCTCTTACTCCCGGGCCTTCCTACAAAGCGCGACAAGTCCCCCGCATGAGAGTATATTGATCATGGTGCAGGTCGCGGTTTGCGTGGGCCAATCATGCGGAACGGCAGCACCGTAAAACGCGACCTTACCGGACCTGGTCTGGAGGAATGGTCATGGCAAGCTTTCACGTAATAGCAGGCGCCAGCGAGACGCTGGAACACACCAGAATTCGAAAAATCGGTGTCTCCGATCTTTTTGATGCGCTCAGGCGTGGCGTCGATGATTTCATGGTCAAGCCGTCGCACATCGTTTTTCTCTGCCTGATCTATCCGATTGCGGGTGTCGTGCTTGCTGTCTGGACATCAGGTAACAACACGCTGCCATTGCTGTTTCCGCTTGTGTCCGGCTTTGCACTGATTGGTCCGTTCGCGGCGATCGGCCTCTATGAGATCAGCCGGCGACGGGAAGCCGGGCTCGACGCCTCGTGGAGGCACGCCTTTGAGGTCAGGAGTTCTCCAGCACTGCCGGCTATTGCAGCGGTCGGCGTCATGCTGCTTGCGATCTTCATCGCCTGGCTTTTGACGGCCCAGATATTCTACCAGACCCTGTTCGGCCCGGCGCCGCCGCAATCGCTGTCCAGTTTCATCGGTGAAATATTTGCCACGGGACGCGGCTGGACGCTCATCATCCTGGGTCACGCCATCGGCTTCGTGTTCGCCGCGGTTGTGTTGTGCACCACGGTCGTCGCATTCCCGTTGTTGCTCGACCGCGATGTCGGCGCCTACGAAGCCATCCACACCTCGGTGCGCGTTGTCCTGGCCAACCCGATCGTGATGGCCGTGTGGGGCCTTATCGTCGCCGTCGCCCTGATCGTCGGCTCGCTGCCAGTGTTCGCCGGGTTGGCAGTCGTGCTGCCGATCCTTGGTCATGCGACCTGGCATGTCTATCGGAAAGTTGTAGAATCGCCGCCGGCCACCAGACCGTGAGCTGAAAAAAACCTGCCCTGCGCGCACCGGTGAAAGTGCCGGTGCGGGCAGGGTGGGGCAGAGCTTTCAATAGGCCGGGTGGCTGAAACGGGCCTGGCGTGCGTCCTTTGTCAGGTCGCGGAAATCCTTGCCGCTCACATGCACCAGCGTCCTATGGTCACCGCCCTCGAAATAGATTTCGGGAGCGTCGCCGAGGCTTTCATCGAGGACCACTGGCACATCATAGGCAGCGCCGATCGGCGGCACAGCGCCGACATCGCAATCGCCGAACAACGAGACCACCTCGTCTTCGGAGGCAAGTCCAAGAGGCTTCTCCATGACATCCTGCAATGTCGCGAGTTCTATCCTGTGCGTGCTTGGAACCACGGCGAGCGCGTAGCCACGGTCGTGGTGAACGACCACCGATTTGGCCATTATGCTGCCAGGCACATGTGCCGCAATGGCGGATTGTCTGCTTGTCGCCGTGCGGTGATGCTCGACGGTGTCGTAGGAAATTCCTTTCCTATCGATGAAGTCCTTCAGTCTGTTTGCGATGGTCATCTTGGGCGCCCCTTGCTGGTGTTCGCGACGCATGTGGAAACGCCGGCATCGCCTGTCGTTTCCGATACCAACAGAAATGGACCAGCCGTGGATTGTTTCAAGGCGAAGGCTCCAGGACCGGACGGCCCGGATCCGGATTGCATGTCAGGGCCCGGCCCCGAAAAACGCCATTCGGGTGAGAAGCGTGTAGTCCGCTTCGAAGACCATCATCGTCACGAACACCAGAACCAGCACCGGCGGCAGAATAATTGCATATGCCAGTGCCAGCCGTTCCCAGGCCATGTGCATGAAGATGGCGACGATCAGTCCTGCCTTGAGGATCATGAAGATCAGGATCAGCGACCATCTGAGATAGCCGTGGAGACCGAAATAGTCGACCAGATAGGAGCAGGTGCTGAGGATGAACAACCACGCCCAGACCACCAGATAGAGCTTGATCGGGTGCTCCTGATGAACCTCCGCCGGGGTAACGCCGGTCGTCGTCGCATCATGGGTACGGGCGCTGTCCAGTGCGTGTTGTCCCAGGCCGTTTGCGGTTGCTTCAGCCATGTCCTGCCTCTCACCAAAGATAGAAAAATGCGAAAATGAACACCCAGACCAGGTCGACGAAATGCCAGTAAAGCCCCATGATTTCGACGTTCTCGTAGCGGCCCCTTCGGCTGGTGAAGAAGCCGGGCCGTCCGACATCGTAATCCCCGCGCCAGACCTTTCGCGCCACGATGATCAGGAAGATCACCCCGATCGTCACGTGCGTGCCGTGGAAGCCGGTGATCATGAAAAAGGATGCGCCGAACTGGGCAGCGCCCCAGGGATTGCCCCAAGGCCGCACGCCCTCGGTGATCAGCTTGGTCCATTCGAAGGCCTGCATGCCGACAAAGGTCGCGCCGAGTGCTGCGGTCAAGAGCATCAGCACTGCCGTTTTGCGGCGGTCGCGGCGGTAGCCGAAATTGACCGCCATGGCCATCGTTCCGCTGCTCGAGATCAGCACGAAGGTCATGATGGCGATAAGGATCAGTGGAATGTCGGAGCCACCGATGCGCAGGGCGAAGACCTCGCTCGGATTGGGCCACGGCACACGTGTTGAGATACGCGCGGTCATGTAGGAGAGCAGGAAGCAGCCGAAGATGAACGTGTCGCTGAGCAGGAAGATCCACATCATGGCCTTGCCCCAGGACACGTTTTTGAACGCCCGCTGATCCGAGGACCAGTCGGCGGCGATGCCTTGCCAGCCTGCGGGCCGCGGCTCTGTTCGGCCGATGTGGGCCAGTGTCGTCTCTGCCATCCGCCCGTTCCTCCTAGGTCAGCAACCCTCGGCAAATGTCGATTAAAGTCGAAGCCCAGCCGGCCAGAAGCGCAAAGATGGCGAGCCAGACGAAAAGCAGGAAATGCCAGTACATGGCGCACAGCTCGACACTGAGGCGAAGCCGCTGCGGCTGCGCTCCGTTCCAGGCGCCGACGCTCGTTCTGCCCAGCCCGACCAGTCCTCCCAGTATATGCAGGCCATGCATTCCCGTTAGCAGGTAGAAGAAGCTGTTGGCCGGATTGGATGCCAGAAAATAGCCATCCGCACTCAGTTCCCGCCATGCCACAAGCTGTCCAATCAGGAAGACGAGTGCCGTGAGTCCAGCGGTGGCGAGGCCGAGCCTGACCATATCCACTTGACCCTTGCGCACCGCGAGCGAAGCGCACTGTATCGCGATGCTGCTCAAGACCAGTACGCCGGTGTTAAGCCAGAGCAGGGGCGGGATGGGCAGCGGCCGCCAATCCGACAGCGCCATGCGCATGAAGTAAGCACTGGTGAACAGCGCGAACAGGCAGCCGACGACGGCAAGGAAGACGCCGAGACCGATCTTTGCGGTCGGCAGCGCCGATCGGTCCAGAGCGACAAAATCCCCGATCATACCTTGCTCGAGCCACGGCTTCGTCATTAGCCGCTGATGGGAAAGCCACCACCCGGCAATACCGGCGATCACGAGCAGGAAGACCAGGATTACGCTCATGCCGGCTCCCTGGAGGGCGCGAAGGAGCCCGGAACGTTTTGCGGTATGAAGTCCTCCTTGGCTCCCGGTACGCTGTAGTCATAGGCCCAGCGATAGACGATCGGCAGATCCTTGCCGAAATTGCCGTGGGCGGGCGGTGTTTCGGGCGTCTGCCACTCGAGCGTCGTTGCCCGCCACGGATTGCCGCCAGCCTCACGGCCATGGCGGATGCTCCAGATGAGATTAAACAGAAACACAATCTGAGCAAAACCGACTATAAAAGCCATGATGCTGATAAACGAGTTCAGGTGGTGGGCCGATTCCGTCATGATCGTCATGTCGGTCAATTCGTTGTACCGCCGCGGCACGCCCATCAAGCCGAGATAGTGCATGGGAAAGAAGATCAGATAGGCGCCGAGGAAGGTGACCCAGAAATGGAACCGGCCCAGTGTCTCGTTCAGCATCCGGCCGGTGACCTTCGGATACCAGTGATAGATCGCGCCGAAGATTACGATGATCGGGGCAACCCCCATGACCATATGGAAATGGGCGACGACGAACATCGTGTCCGAAAGCGGAACGTCGACGACGACATTGCCAAGAAATAGCCCAGTCAACCCGCCATTGACGAAGGTGACGATGAAGGCCAAGGCAAAAAGCATCGGTATGGTGAGGTGGATGTCGCCGCGCCACAGCGTCAGCACCCAATTGTAGACCTTGATGGCTGTTGGGACGGCGATGATCAATGTCGTTGTGGCGAAGAAAAAGCCGAAATAGGGATGCATGCCACTGACATACATGTGGTGCGCCCAGACCACGAAGCTCAGCGCGCCGATGCCGACGATGGCCCAGACCATCATGCGGTAGCCGAAGATGTTCTTGCGCGCATGGGTGCTGATCAGGTCGGATACGATGCCGAAGGCCGGAAGCGCCACGATGTAGACCTCCGGATGGCCGAAGAACCAGAACAGATGCTGGAACAGGATCGGGCTGCCGCCGCCGTGCTGCAACTGTTCGCCCATCTCGACGATCGCCGGCATGAAGAAGCTGGTGCCGAGCGCCCGGTCGAGCAGCATCATCACGCAGGCGACGAACAGCGCCGGGAAGGCGAGCAGTGCCATGACGGTGGCGGTGAAAATACCCCAGACAGTAAGCGGAAGGCGCATCAGCGTCATGCCGCGCGTGCGCCCCTGCAGCACCGTCACGACATAGTTCAAGCCGCCCATGGTAAAGCCGACGATGAACAGGATCAGCGAGACAAGCATCAGGATGATGCCCCAGTCCTGGCCGCCTGGCGTACCGGTCATGATCGCCTGCGGCGGATAGAGCGTCCAGCCGGCACCCGTCGGTCCGCCGGGCGCAAAGAAGCTCGACACCAGGACCAGCACGGCGAGCAGATAGATCCAGTAGCTCAGCATGTTGACATAGGGAAAGACCATGTCGCGAGCACCAACCATCAACGGGATCAGATAGTTGCCGAAGCCGCCCAGGAAGAGTGCCGTGAGCAGGTAGATCACCATGATCATGCCGTGCATGGTGATGAACTGGTAGTAGGCTTCCGGGGTGATGAAGTCGAATGTGCCGGGGAAGCCGAGTTGCAGCCGCATCAGCCAGGATAGCACCAGCGCGACCATGCCGATCGCTGTCGCCGTCGCCGAATACTGGATGGCGATGACCTTGGCGTCCTGCGAGAAAACGTATTTCGTCCACCAGCTGTGCGGATGGTAGAGTTCCATTTCCGCGACTTCGGCCGGCGGTACCGCATCTGCAGGTGTGATATCGACCATAGGAACACCTCCGTGCCCTTCTCGGCCAGCCCGACAGTTCGGACTTGCCGCATTAACTTCAATCCCGACGGCGCGCCGTCGTTCCGGTTTCCTACTCTGCCGAGCCCATCTGCTGGGGCGCGGACAGCTGCGCAAAAGTCTGCTGCTGGCCAAGCCACGCCAGATAGTCTTCCTGAGTATCGACCATGACCACGCCATGCATCATCGGATGTCCCTGGCCGCAGAGTTCGGCACACAGGACCTGGAAGGTTCCGGTCTTGGTAGGAGTGAACCAGAAATAGGTGACCGAGCCCGGGATCATGTCCATCTTGGCGCGGAATTCCGGCACGTAGAAATCGTGCAGCACATCGATCGAGCGGAGCAGCATCTTGACCGGTTTGCCTACCGGGAGGTGCAGGTCGGCCGCTTCCACTACGACATCGTCCTGACCGTTGGCATCGGTGGCGATGACGCCGAGTGGATTTTCAGCGTTGACGTCGCGAGTGTCGGATGTGCCGAGCTTGCCGTCCTTGCCGGGGAGGCGGAAACTCCATTGCCACTGCTGGCCGACGACTTCGACCTCGGTTGCGTCGCTTGGAACGGTAACGAACCGGCTCCAGACGAACAGGCCTGGAACGAGCAAAGCGGTGACACCAACCGCGGTGACGACCGTCAGCCAGGATTCGAGCCGCCTGTTCTCAGGTTCGTATGCCGCCTGATTGCCTTCCCGATGACGGAAGCGGAAGACGCAATAGGCCATGAAAAGAACCACGGCGGCGAAGACGACACCGGTGATCCAGAAAGTTATGATGATGGTGTTGTCGATATAGTCCCAGTTCGAGGCAATCGGCGTCCACCACCATGGGCTCAGGAAGTGGAACAACACCGAGCCCACGACTATCAGAACGAGTACAAGCGCAACGGCCATGTCCCGGTTCCTCCCGGTATTCCAAGCGGCGCAAGCCGTCCCGGGAAATACCAAGTGCATCATAACTTGATTTGCGATGAAAATTCTAGAGCCGGCTGTGGGAAGGGCAAAAATACCCATTTCGCGGCGCTGGCGGTCCTTCGGTTCGGCGGTGATCAGCGGCAGGCCCTCATCTATTTCCAGCTCACCCGCCCGATGCGGCCACGCGGCAAACATCGTCAGCGTGGAGTAGCCGGCAATGGCGGGCACGCCGAATGCGCCTAGCAGAACCACCGGAACGGCGATCGTCGGGGATCCCTCCACCTGCTCGACCGACAGCTCGACGAAGGGAGTGGAGCCACTTTATTGGCCGGCAGATGTCACCCGCCAAACTGTGTTGCCGACGTCGTCGGCGATGAGCAGGGCCCCGGTTTTGTCGACAGCCAGGCCGACAGGCCGGCCGCGCGCCTTGTTGTCCTTGTCCAGGAAGTCAGTCACCACGTCGGTAGCGACGCCGCTCGGACGGCCGCCGCTGAATGGTACGAAAACTACCTTGTAGCCATTGAAGCGCGTGCGGTTCCAGCTGCCATGCTCGCCAACGAAGGCGCCGCCGCGATATGCCTCGGGAAGGCTGGTTGCCGCATAGAAGGCCAGCCCCAGAGGGGCGACGTGGGAACTCAGTGCATAATCCGGAACGATCGCTTTTGCGACCAGGTCCGGACGTTGGGGCATGACGCGGGGATCGAGATGCTGGCCGTAATAGCTGTATGGCCATCCGTAGAAGCCGCCATCCTTTACCGAGGTCAGATAATCCGGCACGAGATTGGGGCCGAGCTCGTCGCGTTCATTGATCACTGCCCAGAGCGCCCCGGTCTGCGGCTCCCAGCTCAGGCCGTTTGGATTGCGCAAACCGCTGGCGAAAATGCGCGACCGGCCGGTGGCCCTGTCTACCTGCCAGATGGCGGCGCGGTTCTTCTCCGCCTCGATGCCGTTTTCGGCGACGTTGCTGTTCGAGCCGATGCCGACATAGAGCAGCGAGCCGTCGGGGCTTGCCACCAGGCTCTTCGTCCAATGGTGGTCGATCGGGCCGCCGGGCAGGGCGGTTAGCGGCGTCCCGGGCGCGGTGATCTTTGTGTCACCGGTGTTGTAGGGATAGCGGACGATGGAGTCGGTATTGGCGACGTAGAGATCGCTTCCCACCAGCGCCACGCCAAAGGGGGAGCTCAGGTGGTCGAGGAATACGCTGGTCAGCTCCGGCTTGCCATCGCCATCGGCGTCGCGCAGCAGCGTAATGCGGTTGCTTGGGCCGCTGTCGCCGCCCGAGGTGACCCAGGATTCGATCCAGCCCATCACCAAATCCTTGGGCCGTTTGATCGGTTCGCCACCCGGCGCCTTGGACTCGACCACCAGCACGTCGCCATTGGGCAGCACATAAAGCGACCGCGGATGCTGCAAGCCGTGGGCAAAAGCCTGGATCTGCAGCCCCTGCGCGACTGTCGGCTTCTCATCGCTCTTCCATCCGACCACGGAAGCGAGATGCATCGGCGGGAAGAAATATTGGATCGGCTCCGGCAGTTTTGGATTCGGCCCTATCTGACTGCTGGGATCCGGGTCGTTGCCGCTGCACGCTGCAAGAGTGATCGCCGCAGTGCAAACGAGGACGGACACCGCGATGCGCCTGGTCTGACCGATGGAGCTTGCTATGCGCATCAATCCGCGACTCCGACGTGATGCCGGTACACCATGGACCAGCCCAGCCAACCAGTGAAGATGAGGACGAGCACGACAACCGCCGAGAGGATCAAGCCTGTAGGAACGATGGAGGTCCATGCATCGCGGGTGTGCACGAGCATGTTGATGATGGATAACGCCAGCGCCAGAAGATTGCCGAGCACGTGCGGCCAGGCGGGGGGCTGTGCCCTTATCAGCGGATTGGCCAGGAAATCGATCAGCCCCGCGATCGCTGCCAGGCAGCCCATGATCACGCCGACGGTAACCAGCCAAGCGGAGAAGTCAGCCCACATCATCTCCGCTGTTCGCCAATAGGCTAGATCCGTCAGCAGGGTGCCGACGAAGCAGGCGATCGGAAATGGCACGAGCATCGGATGAATAGGATGTCCCGCAATCCTGGCCGTCGAACGCGGATTGTCACCGACCATAATGCGCCATCCTTCCTATTCTCGTCCAAACAAACGCCGCCTACCCGGCCTCCGGCGGCTGTTGCCGAGAGACCGGCAGACGACCGATAGATCCGTCAGGCCCAAAAAAGGGCGCTGGCTGGCTGCGCCTGTTAGGCGGCGGACTGGGTCGGCGGGTTCTGATACATCATCCAGAGCTCGATCGCCGCCAGCACGGCGACCAGAATGCCGATCACGACATGCACGGTCATCGCCGTGGTCGCCTGGAATCCAAGCACCCAGGGCGATGCGAGAACCCACAGTCCGACGACCAGGTTCACCCACTCTTCCCACACGGCAAATGCTGCGAGGGCGGCAACCGAAAGCACGACAATCAAGATTCCGCTGCCGAGGGCGTTCTGCGTCTGCGGGCCTGCCGCAAAGGTGAAGATCCAGGGGGAGAAGAACAGAATTGCCCCAAGGATCAGGTTGGCTACGTCACAGAGCCTGGCGTTTGTCCACTGGTTCATGGCATCCTCCATAGGGAGCGTTTATGGCTCCCGAGTTCGGCAAGGTGGTGCCTGAGTTCGGCGAGATGCGCCCGAAGCCGCTCACTCCGTGTCACGGTAGTGCCCTGCCCGGCTGGAATTCCGCATCTGGCGGTACTCCAGCCAAATCCAGCTATCTAACTGAATTCCGGGCTTTATGTTCCATTCGGCACCGGCACGCCTGGATCAATTGGTGGTGATCGAGCGATCCAAAGGCTGCCTGTCAGGGGCGGCGGGGCGGCGGCGCGTAGCTCATTCTGTCTTTTTATCGAGCCGGTGAAACATTTCTCGTGGATCGCAGTTCTTGGATGCAGAGGAGTTGAATAAGGGAAACCTGATTGCACGGGAGGAGCACGGACGGCACAACTATAAATGCGCTCTGCATAGAATACTTCGCAACGGGAAGCTCTCGCTTGTCTTGGTTGCCGCCGAAGCTTGTTTGAAAGACGGCGATCGCCGCCGAAAAGATTTTCTAGATGAAAATAGCCCAGATCGCACCGCTAACCGAATCCGTGCCGCCCCGAACCTACGGTGGAACCGAGCGAATTGTTTCGTATCTGACCGAAGAACTTGTCCGACAGGGCCACGAGGTGACGCTGTTCGCCAGCGCCGATTCTCGTACCTCAGCCGAGCTGGTGCCGTGTTGCGACGTCGCGCTGCGCCTGAACCCCAGGGTCCAGGACGGTGGTCCGCACCATGTGATGATGCTTGAACGGGTGCGCCGGCGAGCCGGTGAATTCGACGTTTTGCATTTCCACGTCGATGTTCTGCACTTCCCCATAATTCGGGATTTTGCCAGACGAACGGTTACCACGCTTCACGGCAGGCTCGACCTGCCCGATCTGGCGCAGCTTTATGCGATGTTCGACGACGTTCCCCTGGTCTCGATTTCCTTCGACCAGCGCCGGCCCATGCCGCCCGTCAATTGGGTTGGAACCGTGCATCATGGCCTACCCCGCGATCTTCTGCCATTCCACCCGAACACCTCTGGCTATCTTGCGTTTCTCGGTCGCATCTCGCCGGAAAAGGGGCCGGAAGCCGCCATACAAATAGCAGCGCGGGCCGGGTTTCCCCTGAAGATCGCCGCCAAAATCGACAAGGTGGACCAGTCGTTCTGGAAGGAAAGGGTCGAGCCGCAAGTGCTGCGGCATTCGAACGTGGAGTTCATTGGCGAGATC
The DNA here is from genome assembly GCF_040319155.1 of Mesorhizobium sp. M0954. Classification (NCBI taxonomy): domain Bacteria; kingdom Pseudomonadati; phylum Pseudomonadota; class Alphaproteobacteria; order Hyphomicrobiales; family Phyllobacteriaceae; genus Mesorhizobium; species Mesorhizobium sp. M0954. The sequence goes on from NZ_JAMYNR010000009.1 coordinate 218,180, forward strand.
GATGAGCGGCAAAAGGCGGATTTTCTGGGCAATGCGAAAGCGCTTTTGTTTCCGATCGACTGGCCGGAACCCTTCGGTCTCGTAACGATCGAAGCAATGGCCTGCGGTACGCCGGTGGTTGCGTTCCGGCGTGGCGCCGTCCCGGAGATCATCGATGACGGTGTGTCCGGATGGATCGTGGATACGGTGGAGGAAGCCGTGGGCGCGCTCCGGCGCATAGACAGCCTCGATCGCGCACGAGTGCGGCAGACGTTCGAGAAGCGGTTCACGGTCGAGCGCATGTGCAGCGATTATCTGGCACTCTACCGAGCACTCACGAGCGGCACGGCAGACGCAGTTGCCCCCACAAACGAGCTCTCCAGAAATATCGCGATGGTGGCTGTGCCGGGCTGAGGAACCGACTGATCCACATACAGACCACGACGGCGGAGTCCGGGAGCGCCTGCGGGGTCTTGTCGCCGGGCGCGGCGATCGCGCCAGAAGCCTTTGATCAGCAGCAAGCCTTCCCGGGACTAATGCTTTCGCGAGCGGCGTCGTACTGCCGCCCGGTCCGGATTGACGCGCGCTACTTTCGCTGCAAAGGTGCTTTAACGACTTGTTTACCATGCGTCGGTCAGGGGTGGGGGAATTTGGAACGGTTTCTGGGCGCGAACCGCCTTAATTGGGATGATCGGGCCGAACTGCACTCGACCGACACAACGGGCAGCTACCACATCGAGAATGTGCTGGCCGGCGGATCCAATCTCTATGAGCTGGAAACGCGCGAGCTCGGCGATATCGCCGGCAAGGATATCGTCCACCTGCAGTGTCACATCGGTCTTGACACGATCAGCCTGAAGAATCTCGGCGCAGGCAGCGTGACCGGGCTCGACTTTTCACCGACGGCGATCGTGGCGGCGCGGGATTTTGCTGCGAAGGCAGGCACCGACGTGCGCTTCGTGGAAGCGCCACTGTTCGAGGCGGTGGAAGCGCTCGGCCGGACCTTTGATATCGCTTACGTTACCTGGGGTTCGGTAAACTGGCTGGACGACGTGTTCCGTTGGGCGCGGGTGGTTGCCGATCTTCTGCGACCCGGCGGCCGCCTCTACATGGCCGAGGGCCATCCATTGCTGTTTCAGTGCGATCGAAAGGCCGCGGCCCTGGAATTGAAGCACGACTGGCGAACGCCGATAGCTCGGCCGCTCGCCTGGAACGAGGAACTGACCTACACCGGCGATGATCGCATCTTGAAGCATCCTCGCTATTATGAATGGATCCACCCGATCAGTGACGTGGTGAATGCGCTGATTTCAGCTGGTCTGACGCTCGATTTTCTCAATGAGCATGACACGGTTTCGTGGCAGCACTTTTCATTTGCCGTGCGGGCCGGCAAGGATATGTACGGCTTGCCGGAGAACTCTCCCAAGATACCGATGGCTTATTCCATTGGCGCGACGAAGCGCAGCGTCGGCAAGATACCATACCTTGTGTCTCCCAAGGCGATTGAGGGGCACTAGTCCAGGTCAACGCTCCAGAGTACCCGGGTCGGAGCGTCGACTTGTGCAATCGCGCTCGCGCTCCTCGATCTTCCGAGCAAGCCAGGTCTAGCCGGCCTCTCTCTCGGTCCGCTTCCACAGACGAGCGCCTTGAGATGAGCAGATCTCCTCGCGAATGGTCGACAGACGCTGGATCGCCGGCGCCAGCGCATCTCAATCAGTGGGACCATGGCAGTGGAAGTCGGCAGCTGGCTCCAACCGCTCGGGCCTGCAACATCAGCAACGGTCGGAAGTGCAAAAGCTCTAAGGAGCGTGAAGGTCAAATTAAACATTGAAAGCTAATGTTCCTCATCGGGTCGACCCGAAAACCTGAAATGGCACTTGAGGAATCGCCTATTGGCTTTTTTCCGCGCTAGGTTCGGCGGCATCAAGGAGGTCGTCTTTTCGTCGGCAAATATTCCGGCGGCGATCGCGCTTGTCGTCATACTTATCAGCGCTGCGTTCGCGGAGCACCAGAACAAAGTCGTCTCGGACCAGGCCGTCCGTTCGGACGTGCTGACCAAGGTCAACCTCATCCGCGCCAAGCTCGAAGGCAATATCAACGGAAACCTTCAACTCGTGCGTGGATTGGTCTCCGCGGTCGTGACCGAGCCCTATATGGGACAGCAACGCTTCGCCTCACTCGCGAGCAATCTGTTTGGCGCCGACTCGCAATTGAACAATATTGCCGGCGCGCCCGATCTGGTCGTTTCCCTGATGTACCCGATGGAGGGTAACGAGCAGGCGATGGGCCTGGACTACCGCAAGAACGAACGACAGCGTGCGGCTGCGCTAAGGGCGCGAGACGAACGCAAGCTGGTGCTTGCCGGCCCCGTCGAGCTGAAGCAGGGAGGACAAGGCTTCATCGGCCGCTTTCCGGTTTTCGTGCGGAGCGCGGGCAATACGGAAAGGTTCTGGGGCATCATTTCCGCCGTTGTCGACGTGCAGCGTCTTTATCGGGCGAGCGGGCTGCTTGACGACGATCTCGGGATTGACATAGCGCTGATCGGCAGGGACGCTCTCGGCCAAAATGGAGACCAATTCTACGGTAGTGAGCGGATCAGCAAAAGCGATCCGGTGACAGCCGACGTTGTGCTCCCGTCCGGTTCGTGGCAAATCGCGGCCATTCCCAAAAATGGCTGGCCTTCGACGCCAAGCAACGCATGGTTGTTGCGCGCTATCATGGCGACGGCCGGAGCCTTGGTTGTGTTCCCTTTCCTGGTCACAGGCCGCCTGATTGGCGAAAGACAGCGCAATTATGCGGAATTGCGTCGATTGTCACGACGCTTGGAACTCGCCCTGGAAGCTTCGGCTATTGGGGTTTGGGAACACGATCTCGCGACCAACGAGCTTACGTGGGATGATCGCGTCAACGAAATATATGGCAAACCAACCGGCGAGCACCGGGGCTATCCAGACTGGGCGGGAGCAATCCACCCAGATGATTTGGCTGGCGCCAACGCGGACTTCGACAGGGCGGTGGCCAGCGGACGACCATATTTGTCGGAGTACCGGATTGTGCGTCAGGATGGCGAGATCCGTCATGTCCGGTCCAAGGCGATCGTTTACCGGGTCGCAAACGACACCCCAAAAATGATCGGCGCGGAATGGGACGTGACTGCCGACGTCCTGCTGAACAAGGATCTGGTTCGTGCAAAACAGCTGTCCGAGTCGAAAAATGCAGAACTCGAGTCAGCCAAAGCGCGCATAGAGCACATCGCGCTTCATGATTCGCTGACCGGCTTGCCCAACCGGCGTTACCTCGACCAGGTACTGGAACATTACGCGGCAAACGCCAGGCGCTCAGGCGGGCACGCGGCACTGCTTCACATAGATCTGGATCGGTTCAAGCACATCAACGATACGCTGGGCCACGCCGCCGGTGACGCGATGTTGGTTCACGCGTCAACCGTGCTCAGGTCGAAGGTCGGCGACGAGGGATTCGTCGCCCGTATCGGGGGAGACGAATTCATCGTTCTGTGCGTGGTGCGCGACGATACCAAGCAGCTGGCGCTGCTCGCCGACCGCGTCATCAGCCAGATGCGCGAACCGGTCTACTATCAGGGTCATCGATGCCGTTTTGGTGTCAGCGTGGGAATCGCTGTCGATAACGGAAAAGATGTCGAAGCCAAACACCTGCTGGTGAACGCCGATATCGCGCTTTACCGAGCAAAGGGGCGGGGGCGCAATCGATACGAATTCTTCACCGACGCGATGCAAAGCGAAATCGTCGATACCAAGCGGATTGCCGACGAAATTCTCGGCGGCCTTGAGCGCAACGAGTTCATCCCGTTCTACCAGCCCCAATTTGACGCAAAGACGCTCGAAATCGTTGGGGTTGAGGCGCTAGCGAGGTGGAAACATCCAATAAAGGGTATTTTGGCGCCCGACGTCTTCCTGAGAATTGCAGAAGAACTGAACGTTGTCTCGATCATCGACCAAGCCATATTGAAGCAATCGCTTTCGGATTTCGAAGCGTGGTCCGCTGCAAAACTTCACATTCCGCGGGTGTCGGTCAATGTCTCGGCCAGGCGCCTTCAGGATGAGGAGCTCATCAAGAGCCTGCGAGAGCTAAATATCAAGAAGGGAACAGTTTCGTTTGAGCTTGTTGAGTCGATTTTCCTGGACGAGAACGACGACCTTGTCACGTGGAACATCGAGCAGATAAAAGAGCTGGGGATTGACGTCGAAATAGACGATTTTGGTACCGGCTACGCTTCGATGGTCAGTCTGCTGAAGTTGCAGCCGCGCCGGCTGAAGATTGATCGGCAGCTGGTCACCCCAATCGTCAAATCTCCGCAGAGAAGGCAGGTTGTCTCGTCGATCATTGAAATCGGCAAGTCGCTGGGTATCGAGGTCGTGGCGGAAGGCGTTGAGACGATGCAGCATGCACGGCTACTCAAGGGCCTGGGCTGCGACATATTGCAGGGTTATGCCTTCGGCCACGCGTTCGACTCCGAGGGACTTAAGACCTTTGTCCGATCGCGGCGCCTGCGCACGGCCAGCTGAGCCTCGGCGCCAGAATTTATCGAGCCGACCGCCTTCACGTTGCGGTACATAGGCGTACAGCGGACAAAGCTGAAAACAACGCCAAACCTCAGATCAGCAGCAGCCCCTTCATGCTGGAGTGGCCTTTCCTGCCGATGATGATGTGGTCGTGAACGGCAATACCAAGCGGTTTGGCCGTCTCGATGATCAGCTTGGTCATCTCGATGTCGGCGCGCGACGGCGTCGGGTCTCCCGACGGATGGTTATGCGCCAGAATGATCGCCGTGGCGGAGAGCTCCAAGGCGCGCCTGACCACCTCGCGCGGATAGACCGGTGTGTGGTCGACGGTGCCGACCTGCTGGACTTCGTCGGCGATCAGCGCGTTTTTCTTGTCGAGGAACAGGATGCGGAACTGCTCGCGCTCCTCGAAGGCCATCACCGACCGGCAGTATTCGAGAACCTGCGTCCAGGTCGACAACAGCTCGCGGCCGGCGATCTCGCCGCGCGCCATGCGCTGCGCCGTTGCCGCAACCACCTTGAGGTCGAGCGCCACCGCCGGGCCGATGCCCTTCACCTCCTGCAGGCGCTCGACGGACGCACCGAGGACCTCGGCCAATGTACCGAAGCGTGCCAGCAATGCCTTGGCGACCGGCTTGGTGTCGGCGCGCGGGATCAGCCGAAACAATAAAAGCTCGAGCAGTTCGTAGTCGGGGAGGGTGTTGGCACCGGCGGCGAAGCGCTCGCGCAGGCGGTCGCGATGGCCGAGATAATGCGGCTTGTCGGCGGCCACCGCCTTCGCGGGCGATCGCACTGGCCTTTCGGGAAAGAAGGCCCGCTCGTCGTCGTTATTGTTCATGGCTGCCCCACCCAGCATTTGCCGGGCAAGGTAACGCCCGATCTGCCAGACACTAGGCCCGCAGGCCGGGGCGGTCGAGGTTTTTTGGCGACAGCGTGAAGATCTCGCAGCCGGTCTCGGTGACGCCGATCGTGTGCTCGTACTGCGCCGACAGCGAACGGTCGCGCGTCACCGCGGTCCAGCCGTCCGACAGCACTTTCACATGCGGCCGGCCGAGATTGATCATCGGCTCGACGGTGAAGATCATGCCCGGCCGCATCTCGACGCCTTCGCTGGCGCTGCCGTAATGCAGGATATTCGGCGCGTCGTGAAACAGCCGGCCAACCCCGTGGCCGCAGAAATCGCGCACCACCGAGCAACGCTCGGCTTCGGCATAGGTCTGGATGGCGGCGCCGATGGCGCCGGTTCGGGCGCCCGGCTTGATTGCCGCGATGCCGCGCATCAGGCACTCATACGTGACTTCGAGCAGCCGCTCTGCGGCACGCTTGATCGTGCCCACCGGATACATGCGCGAGGAGTCGCCATGCCAGCCGTCGAGGATATAGGTGACGTCGATATTGACGATGTCGCCATCCTTCAACGGCTTGTTGTCGGGTATGCCGTGACAGACGACGTGGTTGATCGAGGTGCAGGATGATTTCGTATAGCCACGGTAGTTGAGCGTCGCCGGAAGCGCGCCATGGTCCATCCCGAACTCGAAGACGAAGCGATCAATCGCTTCGGTGGTGACGCCGGGCGCCACAATCGGTACCAGTTCGTCGAGGCAGCGCGCGGTGAGATCGCAAGCCTTGCGCATGCCGACAAAACCTTCCTCGTCGTAAAGACGGATCTGGCCGGTGTTTCTGAGCGGTGCCGTGGCGGCGTCGAGATAGGTGACCATTTTATCCGTCTTGCAGGGATGCGGGGCTGGATGAGCCTCCGCGAGAGAAACCTTCCCAGATTTGGCACTGGAAAGCGCAAGGTTCAAGGACGAACTGCCGGCGACCGCCGAAGACCGGCGATATTCACGCCTGGGGGCATTCTCTTTGCCTCTAACGGCCCATGCTTCGCCAGGTTCATTGACCACCGTAGTGACGACACATTTCTAGGTGAGAAGCGGCCCAAGCATTAAGCCGCCACGGCAATTTTTTGCGACGAACGGCGTTACTGCGGGGGTGTCAGTTCGGGAGAGATCGAATGGACAGACTGCAATTCGAGGTGCCGGTGCGGATCGCGCCTGTGCCCGGCCAGCCGGTCGAGGAAATCTACAGTGTCGAGCAGGCGCTCGATTTCCTGCAAACGTGGCCGGTTCGCCGGAAGGGACCAACCTATCAGGCCGCGTTCAATGCCTGTTTTGGCGCCACGGTGGACATCGTCGAGACCGAAGACGCATGGCGGGCCTTCATGGCCTTTTGCCGGGTGAGCGGCCTGCTTGCCAGGGACATGATGGTTCCGCGCAAGCGCGGCGGCGAGGCGAGGGGACTGCGGGCTTAGACAGCCTTCGACGTAGTCCTCAGTCGTCTTCGCCTCTTCTTGCCGACATCCCTATCAGAGTGGCGGGTCCAGCAAAGCTTGCGCAGCATCACGCTGGCGATAGACATGCCAAGTTGAAATGCTGGTACGCCCAAGGGGAATCGAACCCCTGTTACCGCCGTGAAAGGGCGGTGTCCTGACCGCTAGACGATGGGCGCGCTCAGATGTGAGCGCTTATAGTTGCGTCGCGACAAACCGGCAACCCGTCTGCCGCCGGCTGCGACAACTTTTTTCCTTTGGCTCCAAACCGCGTGTTTTTGCCGGCGAAGCTGGTTGCGGCAAAGTACAACGTCGCCGGGGAAGGGGCGTCGCGGCGCCGGAAAGAACCTAGCCGCGCCTGCGGCAGCGCCAGTTCCAGTCGCGCTCGGGGCCGACATCGACATGGACGGATTCGGTGTGGCAGTAGGTGCCGACGCCGCCGCGGCCCGGCATGGTGCGGATATAGCTCGCCAGTTCCCATTTCGAGACGCCGGGAACCTGAATGTCGGCGGCGGCGCAGTACATGTGCAGCGAATTCTTTGCGCCGTTGGCGCGGCGGTTGCGGGCCGGATCGCGATAGCCGGAGGTGACCGTCATCTTGCGGCCGTAGTGGCCTTCGATCGTCTTCAGCACGCGAACCAGCGACGGCTTCAAGCAGGCGACATCGACGCTTTCGTTCTGTTTCAGGAGGCCGTTGGGCGCCAGCCGGGCAAGGCCGGCGGCGGAGGCGACCTGGTAGGCGCCACCCGAACCTTCGTCTTCGTTGAGATCGACGTCACTCTCATCGTCGAGGCCGGATTTGCGCTTGATCTCGAACAGCGCCGTCTGTCGCACGCCGGGCAGCGCATCGGCCGTGAAGTGACTGGTATCGCCCGTCGACACCAGCTGCACCGGCTTTTCAGCCGGATTGGCCGAGGCCAGGGTGACGGTAGGTTTTGCCGCAGGCGTCGCCTTGGCCTGCATGACCGTTGGCTGCCCGCCCGCTCTGCTGTTGGCCGGCGAAGAAGGTGCCGCCGAAGCAGGCGTGGCGCTGAACAGTGAGGCCAGGAAGTTTTTCTTCGGCGCGTAGGCCTGTGGCTGCGGCATCTCGCCGGCGGTCACATAAACCGGGTTGGTCATCGCCGGTGCGGCGGCCTTGGCGTCGGGCTTCGATGCATCAGCACTGTTCTGCGCCACGGCCTGTTCGGCTGTCTGGGCGTGTGGTTGCAGCGGTTGCGGCGTGTGTCCCGCGATCGTCTCGGCTGCCGTGGGGACGGCGATCGGGAATCCAGCGTCGAGCTTGGCCCCTGGCTTGGCCACCGGCACATAGGCGACCTGCTCGGGAAGGTTGGCGTCGCCGTCGGCATTCATCGTCATTTGTGCGCTTGTCATCTGCGACGATGATGCGGCCGTGCTGGCCTGGGGCGCACCGGCGGCCGTGCTGATTTCGGTAGCCGAGGTATTGTAGCCTGGCATGCCGACCGACATGGTCGGGTCGCCGGCCGAGGTGCAGGACGCCAGGAGCACCGAGAAAAGCGCCGCCACAATGGCGCGGCTTTCTCCCTTCGCGAGGCGCGATCCTGCTGATCTCAAAACAAAATTCCCCCTCGATATCCGACCGGTTCGTCATTGGCGCGGCGTCCAAACGTCTCGTCGAAATGACCCTTGTTCCCCGAACCGGAAACGAGACCTGTGTCAAATCTGCAAGCCTCAAAGTAATTTGGCGGCTAGAGGATGAATCAAGGCTGCTCAGGGTTGACGGCACCATTTCGCCCGCTTTTGGCGGCGCGTCAACTCACCACACATTACAGATGGTTACACGCGCACCTTGACATAGGTGCCGGGGGCTTCGCCTAGAACTTGCATATGCTCGCCCGGTTTGCGGGCCGGTACGCGGGTATTGTCCTTGGCTTCGATCCAGCGTTGCCAGTGCGGCCACCAGGAACCGGGATGGTCGGTGGCCCCGGCGAGCCACTGGTCGAAGTCGCCGGCCGGCTTGCCGCCGGTCCAGTAGTGATATTTCTGCGCCGCCGGCGGATTGACGACCCCGGCGATGTGGCCGGAGCCGGCCATGACGTAATCGACCTCGCCGCCGAAATATTTCGAGCCGAGGAAGACCGAAAGCGCCGGCGCGATATGGTCCTCCTTAGAGGCGAGGTTGTAGACCGGAATGGTAACGTCCTTCAGCGAAACCGTGCGGCCCGCCAGTTCCATCATGCCTTGCGAAAGCCTGTTCTCGAGATAGCAATTGCGCAAATAGAAGGAATGGTTGGCAGCGCCCATGCGGGTCGAATCGGAATTCCAGTACAGCAGGTCGAAAGGCAGGGGATCCTTGCCGCGCATGTAGTTGTTGACGACATAGGGCCAGATCAGGTCGCCCGAGCGCAGCATGTTGAAGGCGGTCGCCATCTTGGTACCGTCGAGATAGCCTTTCTCGTTCATCGCCTTTTCGACGGCCGCGACCTGCTCCTCGTCGACGAACACTTTTAGATCGCCGGCATAGGTAAAATCGACCTGGGTGGTGAAGAAGGTGGCGGATTTGATGCGGTTGTCGCCTTCCTGCGCCATCAGTGCCAGGGCCGCCGCCAGAAGCGTGCCGCCGACGCAATAGCCGATGGCGTTGACTTGCCTTTCGCCGGTGGCCTTCTCGATCGTGTCGAGGCCGTATTGCAGGCCCTCCCTGATATAGGCCTCCCAGCTCTTGGCGCCGTGCCGCTCGTCCGGGTTGATCCAGGAGATGACAAAGACGGTGTGGCCTTGCTCGACTGCCCAGCGAATGAAGGATTTTTGCGGGTTGAGGTCGAGGATGTAGTATTTGTTGATCCATGGCGGGCAGATCAGCAGCGGCCGCTTGAGCACGGTGTCGGTAGTCGGTTCGTATTGCAGGATTTCGGCGACGTCGCTGCGGCCGACCACCTTGCCGGGAGTGGTGGCGAGATTCTTACCGATCTCGAAAAGCGAATAATCGGCCTGCCGCAGCTTCAGGTCGCCCTTGCCGGCGGCAATGTCCTCGGCCAGCATCTTCATGCCGCGCACCAGGTTTTCGCCGTTGGAGGCGACAGTCTCGCGAAACAATTCCGGATTGGTCAGGATGAAATTCGACGGCGAGATGGCATTGGACACCTGCTTGACATAAAAGCCGGCCTTGTGGCGGGTGTGCTCGTCCAGGCCGTCGGCGTGCTCGACCAGTTCGGCCGCCCAGCGCGAGGTGACCAGATACGCCTGTTTGAGGAAATCGAAGAAGGCGTTGCGGCCCCATTCCGGGTCCTGGAAACGCTTGTCACCGCGCTCGGGCTTGACCGCGTCCTCGGCGTCCTCGGCGCCGGCGCCGATGCGCTGGACGGCGTTGGCCCAGACGGTCATGTAGCCGGAAAACAGCCGCGTTTGCGCCTCCAGCGCGCGCTGCGGGTCGGAGAGCCAGTACTCGGTGAGCTTGGAGAACGTCTTCACCATGTCGACGACCGGCTCAGCGACGTGATCGCGCACCTCGCCTTTTTCCCGCGGCTCGGCCCATGCCGAGGCGGCCTTGCCGGCCTGCTCGATCATGCGAGCCATGTTCAGCGCGAAGCGTTCCGGGTCCTTCACCAGATATTGCTCGACGGTCGAAGGTTGGTCATCTTCCGCTTTGCCCGAATCGGGTGTTTTGGACATGGTTCGCGGGGTTCCTCCCGAAGCGTTTTGTTGACATATTACCATGGGATACCGAACAGGGTCCAATGTGCTCTAACCCGGCCGCCAGGAAAACAACATGACGATTAATATTGGCAAGAACGTTTTTTCCGGCACTGGTCGTTTTTGCCGCATGGCGCTCGTCATGTTGGCGATGGCCGGTTGCACGAGCAGCAACATGGAAGGTGCGGCGCCCGCCACCGGCCTTGTCGGCGCGAAGGACACCGGTTCCTATCCGAACCTGAACATCCGGCCGCAGGTGGCGGCCGAGCAATTCACCGACGAGGAAAAGAACGCCAAGCTCGCCCAACTGAAGGCCGAGGAGCAGAGCCAGGCCGCCAAGGGCGGCGGCGTTAAGGTTGCGGACCAGGCAGCGCTGGACCAGCTGGCAAAAAAACACGGCGCCGAGGCGCTGAAGCAGATCGAAGGCAAATGCGACCCCGCTCTCGACCCTAGTTGCAAATAGGCTTATACGCGCGACCGCAACCTCACTGTCTGGAACTGCCATGGAAGAATTTCACAAGGTCCGCCGGCTTCCGCCCTATGTCTTCGAACAGGTCAACCGGCTGAAGGCCAGCGCGCGCTCGCGCGGCGCCGACATCATCGACCTTGGCATGGGCAATCCGGACCTGCCGACGCCCAAGGCCATCGTCGACAAACTCTGCGAGGTGGTACGCGATCCGCGCACGCACCGCTATTCGTCGTCGCGCGGCATTCCGGGCCTGCGTCGTGCCCAGGCCAACTACTATGCCCGCCGCTTCGGTGTGAAGCTCGACCCGGACAGCCAGGTGGTGGCGACGCTCGGCTCGAAGGAGGGCTTCGCCAATATGGCGCAGGCGATCACCGCCCCCGGCGACGTGATCCTTTGCCCTAATCCGACCTATCCGATCCATGCGTTCGGCTTCATCATGTCGGGCGGCGTCATCCGCTCGCTGCAGGTCGAGCCGGACGACGGCTTCATCCCGGCCCTGGAGCGCGGCATCCGCCATTCGATCCCGAAGCCGCTGGCACTGATCCTCAATTATCCGTCCAATCCGACGGCACTGGTCGCTTCGCTCGATTTCTACAAGGAGGTGGTGGCCTTCGCGAGGAAGAACGACATCATCATCCTGTCGGATCTTGCCTATTCGGAGATCTATTTCGACGGCAATCCGCCGCCTTCGGTGCTGCAGGTGCCGGGCGCCATAGACGTCGCCGTCGAGTTCACCTCGATGTCGAAGACCTTTTCGATGCCGGGCTGGCGCATGGGTTTTGCGGTCGGCAATGAACGGCTGATCTCGGCGCTGACGCGAGTGAAATCCTATCTCGACTACGGCGCCTTCACGCCGATCCAGGTGGCGGCGGCGCATGCACTCAACGGCGATGGCGCCGACATCGCGGAAGTGCGCGACGTCTACCGCAAACGCCGCGATGTCATGGTCGACGCTTTCAGCCGCGCCGGCTGGACCATTCCCGCACCGGCGGCATCGATGTTCGCCTGGGCGCCGATCCCGGAGCCGTTCAAGCACCTTGGCTCGCTTGAATTCTCCAAGCTCCTGATCGAGCACGCCGACGTCGCGGTGGCGCCGGGCGTCGGCTTCGGCGAGCATGGCGACGATCACGTGCGCATCGCGCTGGTCGAAAACGAGCACCGGATCCGGCAAGCGGCGCGCAACATCAAGCGCTTCCTCGCATCCAGCGCCAAGCAGCCGAATAACGTCGTACCGCTCGCCGCGCTTCGCTGATCTTCTACACATCGACCGACTGAATGGGGCGTCGCCGGACATGGCTGAAGCGTTGCGTGTTGGAATTGCCGGGCTCGGCACCGTCGGTGCGTCGGTGGCCCGCGTGCTGCGCGACAAGGCGGCTGAACTGACGCGACAGTGCGGACGCGACATCGTCGTGTCGGCGGTTTCGGCCCGCGATCCCAAACGCGACCGCGGCGTTGATCTTGGCACAGCACAGTGGTTCGACGATGCCGTCAAGATGGCGCAGACCGCCGAGATCGATGTCTTCGTCGAGCTGATCGGCGGCGACGAAGGCCCGTCACGCTCGTCCGTCAAAGCGGCGCTCGAGGCCGGCCGCCACGTCGTCACCGCCAACAAGGCACTGCTTGCCAAGCACGGGGTGGCATTGGCCGAGATCGCCGAGAGGAAAGGCGTGCTGCTCAATTACGAGGCGGCGGTGGCCGGCGGCATTCCGGTCATCAAGACGATGCGCGAGGCGATGGCCGGCAATTCGGTGACCCGCGTTTTCGGAATCCTCAACGGTACCTGCAATTATATTTTGACGCGCATGGAAGCCGAGGGCCTGTCCTTTGATGCCTGCCTGAAGGATGCGCAACGGCTGGGCTATGCCGAAGCCGACCCGACCTTCGACATCGAGGGCCACGACACCGCGCACAAGCTGTCGATCCTGACCAGCCTTGCCTTCGGCACGAGGATCGCCGCCAACGATATCTACATGGAAGGCATCTCCAACATCAGCCAGGCCGACATCCGCGCGGCCGGCGATCTCGGCTACCGGATCAAGCTGCTTGGCGTCGCCCAACGCACCGAAAGCGGCATCGAGCAGCGCGTGCACCCGACCATGGTGCCGACGGCCTCGGTCATCGCGCAGGTGCACGGCGTCACCAATGCGGTGGCGATCGAAACCGACATCCTCGGCGAATTGCTGCTTTCCGGCCCTGGCGCCGGCGGCAACGCCACCGCGTCGGCGGTGATCGGCGACATTGCCGACATCGCCAAGAGCCGGCCTGGCTTCCAGCATGGTCCGGTCTTCGGCCGGCCGGCGAAGGAATTGAAGCCTTACAAGAAAGCGCAGATGCGCAGCCATGCCGGCGGCTATTTCATCCGGCTGACCGTGCACGACCGCCTCGGCGTCTTCGCGGCAATAGCCAAGCGCATGGCCGACAACGACATTTCGCTGGAATCGATTGTTCAGCATGCCGCCGGGCCGGAAACCGAGGCACAGAAGACGGTCATCCTGGTGACCCACGAGACGACCGAGGCGGCGGTGCGCAAGGCCGTCGACGGCATCACCAGGGACAGCCTTCTGACCGACAAGCCGCAAGTCATCCGCATCGAGCGGGCCGGATAGCAGTCTCACATTTTGCGTTTAATCGATTGATATTGCTGCGCTTTCAAAAAGGTCCAACGCAGGTCTTGCTGTTGTCACGGGGCTTTGACACAAGAAGCGCGTCTCTGGCGGGAGGCTAAACTGCCAACGAGGATTGTCCATCGATGAATGTGGCCCAGAACATTGTCGCCGGCCTCGACCGGATACTGACCATGGAATTGGTGCGCGTCACCGAACGCGCCGCGGTCGCGGCCGCCAGATTGCGCGGACGCGGCGACGAGAAAGCCGCCGACCAGGTCGCGGTCGATGCCATGCGGCAGGAGCTCAACCGTCTTGCCATCAACGGCACGGTGGTGATCGGCGAAGGCGAGCGCGACGAGGCGCCGATGCTTTATATCGGCGAAGAGGTCGGTACCGGCCAAGGCCCGGCTGTCGACATCGCGCTTGATCCGCTCGAAGGCACGACGATCTGCGCCAAGAACCTGCCCAACGCACTGGCCGTTATCGCCATTGCCGAAAAAGGCAGCCTTTTGTTCGCGCCGGACGTCTATATGGACAAGATCGCGATCGGTCCGGGTTATGCCGACGGCATCATCGACATCGATGCCTCGCCGGCCGAAAACATCGCCAGCCTCGCCAGGGCCAAGGGCGTGCCGGTGGCGGAGATCACCGCCTGTATTCTCGACCGGCCACGCCATGGCGCGTTGATCGAAGCCGTGCGGGCGACCGGAGCCGCGATCCGTCTGATCGGCGACGGTGATGTCGCCGGGGTCATCCATACCACCGACCCGGACGAGACCGGCATCGACATCTATCTCGGCACCGGAGGCGCGCCCGAAGGCGTGCTCGCAGCTGCCGCCTTGCGCTGCACCGGTGGCCAGATGCAGGGCAGGTTGATCTTCGATACGCCGGAAAAGCTGGCGCGCGCCGCGAAGATGGGGATCTCCGACCCAAAACGGATCTACCACACGCAAGACATGGCACGCGGCGACGCGCTGTTTGCCGCGACCGGCGTCACCGACGGCAATATGCTGGCCGGCGTCAAGTTCGGCCGCAATTTCATCACCACGCATACGATCGTGCTGCGCTCGTCATCGCGAACCGTGCGCGAGATCAAGGCCAGGCACCAGGATCTGGAAAAGTTTTGATTTCGACTCAGTTAGCCGTTGCATATTGTGCGCAATGACAAATTGCAGACGGCGCGTCACGTGACGGGGGAAAGACGCTTTTTCCTCGATGTCAGGCAATCGGCCACCGGCGTTTCCTGGGAACACCGGCTGACCGAGCGCCAGGACATGGCCGCGCTCGCCATCGCGCAAGGTTATGGCGTGCCCGACATCGTGGCGCGCGTGCTGGCCGGGCGCGGCGTCACCGCCGATCAGACCGAGCGGTTTCTGGATCCGACCATCCGCAATCTGCTGCCCGACCCGGCATCGCTGACCGACATGGACAGGGCCGCCGCTCGCATCGCCCAGGCGGTGATGGCCAGGGAAAAAGTGGCGATCTTTGGCGACTACGATGTCGACGGCGCCGCCTCGTCGGCGCTGCTCAAGCGCTTTCTCGCATATTTCTCGGTGGCGTCGGAGATCTACATACCGGACCGCATCTTCGAGGGTTACGGCCCCAATCCGGAAGCGATGCGCGAACTCGTCTCGCGCGGCGCGACGCTGATCGTCACCGTCGATTGCGGCACCAACAGTGCTGCTTCCATCGACGCCGCAAAGGCCGCCGGCGCCGACGTCGTGGTGCTCGATCACCATCAGGTCGGCGGGCCGCTGCCGGCGGCGGCTGCGGTCGTCAACCCAAATCGCGAGGACGACCTTTCCGGCCAAGGTCATCTTTGTGCGGCCGGTGTCGTCTTCCTTTGCCTGGTGCAGACCGCGAAGATCCTGCGCGGCCGCTTGCCGGATGCCGCACCGCCGGACCTGCTTGGCCTGCTCGACCTAGTGGCGCTGGGCACAGTCTGCGACGTGGTGCCGCTCACCGGCGTCAACCGCGCCTTCGTGGTCAAGGGGCTGCAGGTGGCGCGGCAGCAGAGAAACGAAGGGCTGGCGGCGTTGGCGCGGGTCTCGCGTATAGGCGAGCCGATCAGCACGTTCCATCTGGCCTTTCTGATCGGCCCGCGCATCAACGCCGGCGGGCGCATCGGCGACGCAGCACTTGGCAGCCGCCTGCTTGCAACCGACGACCCGGTCGAAGCCCGCACCATCGCCGAGACGCTGGATCGGCTCAACCAGGAGCGGCAGTCGATGGAGCAGGAGATGCTGGCCGCCGCGCGCTCAGAGGCCGATGCCGAGCTTGCCGGCGGCAATGGTCCGGCCATCGTGGTCACAGCCAGCAGCAACTGGCACCCGGGCATTGTCGGCCTGCTTGCCTCGCGGCTCAAGGACCATGCGCGCCGGCCCGCATTTGCCATCGCCTTCAACGCCAATGGTGTCGGTACCGGTTCAGGCCGTTCAGTGTCTGGCTTCGACCTCGGCCGGCTGGTGCGCGAGGCTGCCGATGCCGGACTTATCGTCAAGGGCGGCGGCCACGGAATGGCGGCCGGCATCACTGTCGAGCGGGCGAAGCTCGGCGAACTCAGGGCTTTCTTCGAAGAGCGCGCGGCGGTGGATGTGTTCCGCCTGCAAGGCGAGGAGAGCCTGGCGATCGACGGCGCGCTTGCCGCCGAGGGCGCGACGCTTGCGCTGCTCGATGCGCTTGAGAGGGCAGGGCCGTTCGGCGCCGGGCATGTTGCGCCGGTGTTCGCGCTGCCGCGCCACCGGCTTGTCGATGCGCGGGCGGTCGGCAGCAACCACATCCGCGCCGACCTGCAGTCGGAAAGCGGCGGCCGCATCCAGGCGATCGCCTTTCGCGCGGTCGACACGGCTCTTGGCGAATTCCTGTTCAAGAACAGGGGTAAGCCGGTGCATGTCGCCGGCTCGCTGTCGGGCAACCACTGGAACGGCAACCGCACGGTGCAGTTCCGCATCGTCGACGCGGCGCTTGCCTGAGAGCTCGCTGCCGCCCTGCCTAAGCGAGGACGGTCTGCAGCCGGGTCAGGTCGCCGATCTGCGCCATCGTTGCCTGGTAGCCGATACGGATCGCTTCGTCGGCGCGGTGGAATTCGGTCAGGCCGATATGGCTGAGCTTCGGCTGCAGCGATATGTCCGGCGGGTCGCCGGCCAGCCTGGCGCGCGAAATGCGGTCCTGGATGATGTTAAAGGCCTCGACCATGACGCCAGTAATGCCGAGCCGCGTCTCGCGCGACTGGCGTTCTGGATCGGCGTGGCCGGCCCTCGGCGCGTCTTTCTCGATGACCAGCTCGCCGGCATTGTGCTTGATCACCGCGGCGCGGCCGAACAGATCGTAGTGAAGGTTCACCGCAACCACGAGCGGCTGCTCGTAGGCACGGCAGACCGAGACCGGCACCGGATTGACCAGTGCGCCGTCAACCAGCACACGCCCATTGCAGGCGACCGGCTCGAACACGCCGGGCAGCGCGTAGGAGGCGCGCATTGCGGTGCTCAACGAGCCGCTCGACAGCCAGATCTCATGGCCGGTGCGGATTTCCGAAGCGACGCAGACGAATGGTTTTGGCAGGTCCTCGAAGCGGATGCCGGCTATGTGCTCGCGCAGCCGCGCATCGAGCTTCATGCCACCGAACAGGCCGCTGCCGCGTAGATTGAGGTCGAGAAGGCCAAAAATGCGCCGCCTGGTCAGGCTGCGCGCGAATTCTTCCAACTCGTCGAGCTTGCCGGCAACATAGCAGCCGCCGACCAGGGCGCCGATCGAGGTGCCGGCGATCATCGACACTTCGATGCCGGCTTCATCAAGCGCGCGCAGCACGCCGATATGCGCCCAGCCGCGCGCACAGCCGCCACCCAATGCCAGCGAAATCCCAGTTTTGCCCGGAGATTTGGTTTCGGATGCGCCCGCGGCCGAGGAGAGGCCATTGGCCTCCCGAACGTCAGGTCTGTTGCGCAATGACGCCCAGTCGAGCATCACAATCTCCCTTGTCCCACGGTCATCCTATAGGCGGGCCGTATCGAAATCATGAATATACGTGGCTGAAGTGCTGCGAATGGTTCATATTGATGGTGTATTGGGCTTTCGATAGGTTTTTTCCGCATCGAACAGCGGCTTGCTGCCGTCGCTGGCAAGCGTCCCTTTGCCATCGCTCAGCCCCACCGTCCGATAAAAGCATGAACGTCGGCCGGTGTGACAAGTTGCTTGGTGACCCAGCATTTTGACGCGCAACCATATCGCGTCCTGGTCACAATCCGTGAGCATCTCGACGACCTGCTGGACATTGCCCGAGGTTTCGCCCTTCTTCCACAGCGCGTTGCGCGAACGCGACCAGTAGTGCGCGATGCCGGTCTCGAGCGTCAGCGCCAGCGCCTCGGCATTCATATGCGCGACCATCAGCAGCATGCCGTCTTCGGCATCGGTGACCACGACAGTGACGAGGCCGGCAGCATCGAAGCGCGGTGAAAGGACCGCGCCTTCCTCGAGTGCCTTCTTGTCTGTTGGAGCTTTCGGGAATTCCAATGCCGACATTCGCCGGTCCTTATCTAGCGAAGCCGGCAGGCCGATCAGATCCTGCCGCCGCGCACCATGGTGACGAAGCGGACCTGCTCTTCGGGTGTGTCCTTGAAGACGCCGGTGAAGGTTGAGGTCAGCGTGGTGGAGCCCTGCTTGCGGATGCCGCGCATGGCCATGCACATATGCTCGGCCTCAAGCATAACGGCCACACCGCGCGGATTGAGCACGTCCTGGATGACGCCGGCAATCTGCGCGGTCATCGCTTCCTGGGTCTGCAAGCGATGGGCGAAGATGTCGACGACACGGGCTATCTTGGACAGGCCGACAACCTTGCCGTCAGGCAGATAGCCGACATGCGCCTTGCCGATGATCGGCACCATGTGATGCTCGCAATGCGAGTGGAAGGATATGTCCTTGACGAGAACGAGGTCGTCATAGCCGGCAACTTCCTCAAAGGTGCGGCCAAGTTCCTCGGCTGGGCACATATCATAACCGTTGAACATTTCGCTGAACGCCTTGGTGACGCGCTTCGGCGTGTCGATCAGGCCCTCGCGGTCAGGGTTGTCGCCGGTCCAGCGCAACAAGGTGCGCACAGCGGCTTCGACTTCGGCCTCGCTCGGCCGGTCGGTGACCGGCTTTTCCATATAGGCAGACCGCGGCATGAGCTTCTTGATAACGGCGTCCATAAAGGCGTCTCCCGTAGTTCCTCTCTCAGGAGGAACGAGTTGAACGGACCACGACCTTTCGGGTGTCAGAAACTCGCCCGGTTTCCAGCCCGTAAGTGGCGTGAACAGAATTGGGTATGACGAGGTTTGTGGTCGCCTTGTCGATACCCGACTACCGCCATTATATATGTTCGTGCCGAGCGAAAGGAAGACGCCAGAGCGGCAATGACTGTTCGCTGGGCGGCGACGGATTGGAAAAATATGATCGACGATGTCTACAATGCGAAAATTCTGGGTTTTGCCGGAAACATCGCACGGATCGGCCGGCTCGACCGGCCCGACGCAACCGCACGAGCACATTCCAAGCTGTGCGGCTCGACGGTGACCGTCGATCTGAAGATGGATGATGGCGTCGTCAGCGATTTCGCGCATGACGTGAAGGCCTGTGCGCTTGGCCAGGCGTCGTCGTCGATCATGGCGCAGCATGTCGTCGGCGCCAGCGCCGAAGAATTGCGCAGCGTGCGCGAGACGATGCTGAAGATGCTGAAGGAAAACGGCCCGCCGCCCGAAGGCCGCTTCGCCGACCTGAAATACCTGGAACCGGTGCGCGACTACAAGGCGCGCCACGCCTCGACCATGCTGACCTTCGACGCAGTGGTCGACGCCATCGGCCAGATCGAGAAGAAGCGGGCGGAAGAGGCAGCTTAAACCTTGGCGAGAAAACGCCGGCTTTCGGCGAATTCCGCCCGGACCCAGTCGGCAAAAGCCCTGGCTGGCTCGGAAAGGTCATTCAGCCTTCTGGCCACTAGCCAATAGGCGCCCGACGCGACGTCGATGTCGAAAGGCTTGATCAGCGCGCCGGACGCAAGTTCTTCGCCGATCTGCAATAGATCGCCCAGCGCGACACCATGTCCAAGCAAGGCTGCCTGCTTCGAAAGCGAAGCATCGGCCAGCATCGGGCCGCGCGCAGGCACGGCATCAGCCGTCACGCCCGCCGCTTCGAACCAGCGCGCCCAAGCCTGACGGTTTTCTTCGTGCAGCAATGTATAGCGACCAAGGTCGATCGGCTTTTCCAGAGCTGGGCCGGATGCAAGAAGTGCCGGCGACAGAACTGGGGAATCGACGACCGCGGCAAGCTGTTCGGCTTCGCTGCGTGGCCATGAGGTGGCGTGCGCACTGAAACGCAGGGCAAGTTCGGGCTGATCGCTGCGAAACTCTATCAATCTCGGGTCGACCTCAAGGGAAACGTCGATGTCGGGTCGCAACTCGCGAAAGCGGTTGAGCCGCGGCACCAGCCATACGGATGCAAGCGATGGCTCGACGCTGACACGCACCACGGACTGCGTCGGGGCCGCCGTCAATTCCGAAAGCAGCCTGTCGATGCCCTCGAAACTTCTGACCAACTGGTCGAGCAGCCGCTGGCCGGTGTCGGTTAACTCGACGCGGCGATGATGGCGGAAGAACAAAGGTTGGCGCAGGAAGGTTTCGAGCTCGCGGATCTGTCGGCTGATCGCCGCCTGCGAAACATAAAGCTCCTCGGCCGCACGGCTGAAGCTCAGGTGACGACCGGCTGCTTCGAAGCTTCTCAGAGCCGTCAGGGGGAGGTGTCCGCGCTTCATTCGCATAACTCAGAGTTATCTGACGTGGACGTTATACTCGTTTGAAGAGCAAGGCCAGCGGCGCTCTAATCGGTGCTCAAGGAGTGCCGCCATGATCCAGTTTCTCAACATTCTGGGCGATGTGATGCGGATCGCGACGTTTCAATGGTACGACGAGAAACCGCATAGGGATTGGTGCGAGGAGAGGCCGCCGACCAGCGTCGCCGTATGCCGAAGGCCGACGCCCGACCGCTATCCGGTTCGCCCTACCAGGCCATGACGGGATTGCCGGAACGGCATTGCGTTCCTGGCCCGATGCGCACATCTATCGCGTAGGGAAACGCGATGTGGAGACTGCGGTGGTCGGCCAACATCGGCATGCGCACGGCGCCAGGCCGATTCGACAAGGACGCAACTGGTCCGGCCCGTGGCGCAAGACGCCGGGCCGCGTCTTCGGCACGTCGCTTGTCCGACTTTACCAGCTGACGCTGTCCGGCTTCGTCGGCAATTCCTGCCGGCATCTGCCGACCTGTTCCGAATACGCGTACGAAGCGATCGCCCGCCACGGGCTGTGGGCCGGCGGCTGGATGGGGTTTTTCCGGGTGCTGCGCTGCGGACCGTTCGGCACGCACGGCATCGACCGGGTGCCTGAGGCACTGGCTGATCGCTACCTCTGGTTCACGCCATGGCGGTACTGGCGGATCGGGAAAAAACGTGGCGACCTGGACAGTTGACCGCAACTGTGCGGTGCACAGAGGGGTCGCTTTTTACGATCTGGTAGGGTTAACCGCAGCTTGCGCTGACATAGCGCATTTGAGACAAAATCGAGACAAGACACCTCGCTAAGCCGCTCCTGACACCCTTCAGGAGAGATTACCAAATGCGCCGGATAGACCGACTTCCCTTCATTTTCGCCGTGGTTCTCTATGTCCTGGCGTGGCTGGTGGGTTTTCCGATCCGTGCGCAATCGGCGCCGCTCGGGGACGTCGAATGCACGCTGATCGTCGACGCCGCAAGCGGCGAGACGCTGTATCGCCAAGGGACCTGCGATCAGCGCTTCAGCCCCGCCTCGACATTCAAGGTTCCGCTGGCGCTGATCGGCTATGATGCTGGAATCCTGAGCGACGAGCATACGCCAAGCTGGGAGTACAAGGCGGAGTTCAATGCCCCGAAACGGGACCGCAAGACCGTCGACCCGACGATCTGGGAAAGGGATTCGGTCCTTTGGTTCTCACGCGAGATTACGCGCCGGCTCGGCAGCAAACAGTTTGCCGGCTATGTGTCCAGATTGGACTATGGCAACACCGAAGTCTCCGGCACTGCCGGCAAGAATGACGGCCTCACCCATTCCTGGGTGAATTCTTCGCTCAAGATATCGCCGGTCGAGCAGGTCGATTTCCTGCGCAAGCTGCTGGCGCGAAAACTGCCGGTTTCGGACAAGGCCCATGCGATGACCAGCGCGATTGTCCCGACCTTCCGGGCAGGCGGCTGGACGGTGCAGGGCAAGACCGGAACGACCAGGCTCGGCGACAGCGCCGACAAGCGCTCGCTTGGCTGGTTTGTCGGCTGGGCGCAGACCGATGCTCGCAAGATCGTCTTTGCCCGCCTGGTAGTCGATACGAAACGTTCCGACACGCCAAAGGGACTCAAGACGCGGGCGATGTTCCTGAAAGATCTGCCGAATCTCCTCAGGTGACCTACATCCGGCTTTACGGCGCCGAAAACTGCCCATAAAAGACCGCTCGCCGCCGGACGCATCCGGCTCTTACTGATGCATGTCGTAGCGCCAAAACCGCTAAGCAGTCTTGGGCGACATGCATTTTACCACCCGCGCTCGTTTGCGGGACTGGATAGGAGAATCTTATGCTGAATTCCGTTTCCCTGACATTTCCCGATGGTTCCGTTCGCGATTACGACGCGGCGATGACCGGCGCCGGCCTGGCGGAATCGATCTCGAAGTCGCTGGCCAAGAAGGCCGTTGCCTATTCGATCGACGGCACGCTGCGCGATCTTTCCGACCCGATCGGCAGATCGGGCAAAGTCGAGATCATCACCCGCGAGGACCCGCGTGCGCTGGAGCTCATCCGCCACGATGCAGCCCATGTGCTGGCCGAAGCCGTGCAGGAACTTTGGCCGGGAACGCAGGTGACCATCGGGCCGGTGATCGAAAACGGGTTCTACTACGATTTTGCCCGCAACGAGCCGTTCACGCCCGACGATTTCCCGGTGATCGAGAAGAAGATGCGCGAGATCATTGCACGCAACAAGCCGTTCACCAAGGAGGTCTGGTCGCGCGAAAAGGCGAAAAGGATCTTTGCCGACAAGGGCGAGCGCTACAAGCTCGAGTTGATCGACGCCATTGCCGAGGACCAGGATCTCAAGATCTATGCACAGGGCGACTGGTTCGACCTCTGCCGCGGCCCGCATATGGCCGCGACCGGCCAGATCGGCAGCGCCTTCAAGCTGATGAAGGTCGCCGGCGCCTATTGGCGCGGCGACAGCAACAATCCGATGCTGACCCGCATTTACGGCACGGCCTGGGCCGATCAGGCGCAGCTCGAAGCCTATCAGACGATGCTGGAGGAGGCCGAGAAGCGCGACCACAGGAAGCTCGGCCGTGAGATGGACCTGTTCCACTTCCAGGAGGAGGGCCCCGGGGTCGTCTTCTGGCACGCCAAGGGCTGGAGGATGTTCCAGAACCTGGTCAATTACATGCGTCGCCGCCTCGACGAGCAGGGCTATCAGGAAGTCAACGCGCCGCAGGTGCTCGACAAGAGCCTGTGGGAGACGTCAGGCCACTGGGGCTGGTACCGGGACAACATGTTCAAGGTGACCGTTGCTGGCGACGACACCGACGACGACCGGGTGTTTGCGCTGAAGCCGATGAACTGCCCCGGTCACGTCCAAATCTTCAAGCATGGGCTGAAATCCTACCGCGATCTGCCGGTAAAACTTGCGGAATTCGGCAATGTGCATCGCTATGAGCCGTCCGGCGCGCTGCACGGGCTGATGCGCGTGCGCGGCTTTACCCAGGATGATGCGCACATCTTCTGCACCGAGGAACAGCTCGCCGACGAGTGCATCAAGATCAACGATCTGATCCTCTCGACCTATGCCGATTTCGGCTTCGACGAAATCACCGTCAAGCTGGCGACCCGCCCCGGAAAACGGGTCGGCACCGACGCGATGTGGGATCATGCCGAGGGCGTGCTGCAGGACGTGCTCGACAAGATCGCGGCGCGGTCGGGCAACCGGATCAAGACGGGCGTCAATCCGGGCGAGGGCACGTTCTACGGGCCGAAGTTCGAATATGTGCTGAAGGACGCCATCGGCCGAGACTGGCAATGCGGCACCACGCAGGTTGATTTCAACCTGCCTGAACGGTTCGGCGCCTTCTACATCGGCTCGGATTCGGAAAAGAAGCAGCCGGTGATGGTGCATCGCGCCATCTGCGGCTCGATGGAGCGGTTTCTCGGCATCCTGATCGAGAATTATTCCGGCCATTTCCCGCTCTGGTTCGCGCCGCTGCAGGTGATGGTGGCGACGATCACTTCCGATGCCGACGATTACGCCCAGAAGGTCGTTGCGCAGCTGAAGGCGGCGGGGCTGATCGCCGAAGCCGATCTGCGCAACGAGAAGATCAACTACAAGGTCCGCGAGCATTCGCTGGCCAAGGTGCCGGTCATCCTCGTCTGCGGCAAGCGCGAGGCCGAGGAAGAAACGGTCAATATCCGTCGTCTCGGGTCGCGTGACCAGGAATCACTCGGCCTCGCAGCCGCCGTGAGGCTGCTTGCCGACGAGGCGGTGACACCCGACCGCAAGCGCCGCGCGGCCTGAACCAGTCGACGAGCAATGAATGGCGGTGGAGCGATCCACCGCCATTTTTATATTTTGTATGCCTGTCACGCCGCACGCCTATCTGGCAAATCGATCGACGTGCGCGTCGGCGACGCGCTGGCGCGATCCATGCACAAGGCAGCTTAGAGGGGCGCGTCTCAGTCGGCGCCTTCCTCGGAATCGATGGCCGAAGCCTCGGTGGCCAGAACCTCGATGTCCTGGTTGTGCCCAGCCACCACCGTAAAATCCTTCTGGTAGATGCGGTCGCGGTTCTTGGCGATGATGGTGTAGTCGCCCTCGGCCAGCACCATCGAGGCAAAGGCGCCGACGGTTTCCTTGATCGGATCGCCGGATTCGTTGAGCAGGGACCAGGAGGTGTCGGCGATCGCCTCGCCGCCTGGTTCGCGCACCAGCTTCATGGTCATCTCGGCGGCACGGTGCTCGACGGTCGCTTCGGTCAGCTTGCCGGCCTCGACGCGGATGTCGGAGCGGATGACCGCGTTCACCGCGCCATAGGTCGACACGACGTGGTAGGTGCCGGCATTGAGCCGCACGACGCTGTTCGGCTCGACATCGGGTATGATCAGGGCGCGATCGCCATCGGCCGCGGCGTGGCTCTCATAGATCGAGAAGCGCAGCTTCTTCGGCGGTATGCGTACCCCGCCGGACAGCACTGCATCGAGCTTGAGGCCACCGGCATCGAGCACGAGGCTCTCGCGCTTGGCTTCCTTGCCGACGGTGATGCGCTTGGTGGCGCCGGCCCGCCCGTAGGAGGCGTGGACCAGATACGAACCCGGCTCGAGCTGGAATATGGCGGTGCCGCCATGAGAGGAGGCGACCATCGTCAGCTTGCCGTCGCTGGCCGATTCGGGTTTGAAGACGCGCCAGACTATGCCGCGCGTGATGTCGGCGCCCTTGTCGGTCAATTGCGCCGACAGCGTGATCGCCCCGCTGCTGCCCAATGCCAGCGATGTCTCGCTTTTCGGAGGTGCATAGCCCGAAATTCCGGGAAGCTTCAGCTCGCCAAGGCCGTCCACATCCTGGGCGACGGCAAGCGAAACCGGCACCATCAACAGTGCGGCAGCGAGCCATATCAGGAAAAGACGCAATGTCCCCTCAAACATGCCTTGCGTTGAAGCCCAAGGCGGTGGCAATTTCAAGGCTTAAGAGTCCGGTCGGCTTCTGCTACAGGGCTCTTTGTCCGGCGCGCCGCGCCAATGCCCAAGCCGCCCGATGTCCCGATGGTGCGCTTCAGCTCAAATTCCAGGAGACTTGCGCCCATGGCGTCGCCGATCATCGATTTTCTGCTGACCCGAAATTCCGCGCCGATCCCGGATTTGAAAGAACCGGCACCGGGCGATGCGGAGATCGCGACGATGATCGCCGCCGCCTCGCGGGTGCCGGACCACGGCCGGCTGGAGCCTTGGCGTTTCATCCTCTATCGCGGCGAGGCTCGCGTCGATATCGGCAAGAAGCTGGCAGCACTTGCCGAACAGCGCGAAGGGCCGCTGCCGGAAGGCCGCCGCAACCAGGAACTGGCGCGCTTTTCGCGCGCGCCGCTGGTCATCGGCGTGATTTCTATCCCCAGGGAAAACCCAAAGATCCCGCAATGGGAGATGTTCCTGTCCGGCGGCATGGCGGCGATGAACCTGATGCTTGCCGCCAATGCGCTGGGCTACGGCACCAACATGGTCAGCAACTGGTATTCCGACGTGCCCGAGGGCAGGGCGATCCTCGGCCTGGCGCCGCATGAGCGGGTCGTCGGCTTCGTCCATATCGGCTCCTACCAGGGGCCAGCGCCGGAACGACCGCGGCCCGATCCGGCAAAACTCTATGCCGACTATTCGGGGCCGTGGGTGGGATAATTTCGGCGCGGAACAGCCCCCCCTAAGGATCAAGCTCCGATGCCTTGGCTCGCGCCAGGAGCCGCTCTGCGAGCTTGAGATGCGGCCGGTCGTACATCTTGCCATCCATGCCAACGACCCCGGGATTTCCTGCCGCCTCGAACGCCTCGACGATCGCCAGGGCGCTTTTCACCGCTTGCGCCGAAGGCGTGAAGGCGGCGTTGATAACCGGCACCTGCGCCGGATGGATCGCCATCTTGCCGGTGAAACCGTCGCGCTCGGCCTCGGCGCATTCGGCCTCGAAGCCGGCCATGTCGCGAAAATCCGGAAAGACGGTGTCGATTGCCGCGACTTCCGCGGCACTTGCGGCAAGCATGGTCATGGTGCGGGCGAGGCGGAACACATCCGTGTAGCGGCCATTCGCGTCGCGCGTCGCGCGCGCGCCAATCGCCGCCGACAAATCTTCCGCCCCCCAGGTGACGCCGACAAGCCGCGCGCTTGCACGGGCGTAGGTCGCTGCGGCCAAGACGCCTGCAGCCGTTTCTGTGATGATCGGCAGGATCCTTATCGCTCCATCCGGCAGGCCGCTTTCGGCTTCGTGCACCCTGAGCTTGGCCGAGAGATGCTGGACATCCAGTCCGCTATTCGACTTAGGCAGCATGATGCCGTCTGGTTTTGCTGGCACGAGCGCCGCCAGATCGTCGTCGGTCAGTCCGGTCGAAAGGTCATTGACGCGCACATAGATCGCGGAGCTGGTCCGGTGCCTGTGCTCGGCGATGAAACGCGCCGCTGTGTCGCGCGCCAACCCCTTGTTCTGCGCAGCAATCGAATCCTCAAGGTCGACGATGACCACGTCGGCGCCTACGCCAAAGCCCTTCTCCAGCTTCTTTTCCGAATCGCCGGGAACGAAGAGCAGAGAACGCATCGGCTATGCCTTTTTCATCATCATGGCTTGCCTCGTGCATTTGGCAACCAGCACGTCGTTCTGGTTATAGGCGCGATGCTCGAGCTCGACGATGCCGCGGTCCGGCTTCGACCTGGATTCGCGCACCGAAACCACCGTGGTCTCGACGCGAATGGTGTCGCCATGGAAGACGGGGTGCGGAAACACCGTCTCTCTCATGCCGAGATTGGCGATAGTGGTGCCGACGGTGATGTCGTTGACTGAAATGCCAATCATCAGGCCCAGTGTGAACAGCGAATTGACCAGCGGTTTGCCCCATTCGCTCTTCGCCGCGAAGTCGAAATCGATGTGCAGCGGTTGCGGGTTCAGCGTCATCACCGAAAACAGCATGTTGTCGCCTTCGGTCACGGTCTTGCGCAGCGTGTGCTTGAACACATGGCCGACAACGAACTCCTCAAGGTAAAGTCCGGCCATGGTCGATCTCCTCCGCTGCTTAAGGGTTGATAGGCGTTGCATACCGGGCTCGCAAGCCAGTTAACGAACATGGTGAACCGTTCATAAACCATTTGTGCCTACGGTCTCGACAGGGACCAGAAACCTTCTGGCAAAGGGCGTAAGCAGGCGACATGGTCGTTTCGCATTTCCTGAAATGGATCCACACGGCGAAGGTGTCGGAGCGTGCTGCGGCGGCAAGCGCGCTGGCTCGCGCCTATGTCGACTCGGACCTGCCTTTCGAGGACCGCTGCGCTGCGGAGGCGGCGCTGACGCTGCTGCTCGACGACGCATCGTCGAAGGTGCGACTGGCAATCGCCGACGCGCTTTCCATGAGCCACCACGCGCCGCCGCAGATCGTCAGCGCGCTGGCGTCGGACCAGCCCGAGGTGGCCGCTTTGGTACTGGCGCGCTCGCCGCTGCTTACCGATGCCGACCTGATTGATCGGGTTGCCGGCGGCCAGAAAGCGACGCAGAAGGTGATCGCCGACCGGCCGCGTGTCTCGATGTCGGTTGCGGCGGCGATCGCCGAGATCGGTGAGCCGGAGGCTTGCACCACGCTGCTCGCCAACAGCGGCGCCGATATCGCATCCGTCAGCTTTCGCCGCATGGCCGAGCGGCACGGCCATCTGCCTCTGGTGCGCGAGGCGCTGATCGCCGACACCCGGCTGCCCGCCGATTGCCGGCATATGCTGCTGGTCAAGCTCGGGGAGATGCTCAAGGGGTCGCCGCTGGTGCTGGCGCTGATGGGCGCCGCCAGGGCCGAGCGCGTCACGCGCGATGCTTGCATCAAGGCTTCGGTGACGCTGATCGAAGGCACGCGGACAGAGGAACATACCGCACTTGTCGAACATCTGCGCCTGCGCGGCGACCTGACCGCAAGCTTCGTCGTCCGCACCATTGCGCACGGCAAGGTCGACTTCTTTGGTTCGGCGCTGGTCGCGCTCAGCCAACAGTCCGAACAACGGGTGAGAGCACTGCTGGCCGGCGGCCATGACGTGGCTCTGCAGGCACTGTTCCGCAGCGCCGGGCTTGCCGCCGCCACCCACGCCATCATTCTGCGCGCGCTGAAGGTCTGGCGCGAGGTCGCCAATGGCAAACGCCTCGCCGGCGTCCAGGAAGTCAGCTGGCTGATGCTGAAGGAATTGGGCGGACAGTCCGCCGAAGGCGATCTCGCCGGGCTGGTCAAATCGATCCATCTCGACGCGCTGCGCGAGAACGCACGCGGGCACGCGCTGGCGATCGCCGCTGCTTAAACCCGGTCTTTCTCGAAAAAATCCGGAAAATCCTCGATCGCGGCGGCAATGATGCGCAGCGAGGCGGCGATCTGCAGCATTTCGGCTGCTTCGCTTCGCTCCGCGATGCCAGCTGCATATTGCCTGGCGACGGCGACGGTCGCCGTCTGCGGCTCGCCGGGCCGCCTGAACAGCAGCTCGCGTGCCAGACCGCGCAGGAAATTGGCGATGGAAAGTGCTGTTTCAGGTGGGATCGCGGAACTCTGTTGCGCGTTGCGCAGCCGCAGGATTTCGAGGCCGACAGTAACGGCAGCAATGCCGCCGTCGAGAACGGCGTCGCCTTTCTCGCCGGCGTTCTGCAGCAGCGGCATCAACTGGTTGACCCGATCATAGGCAAGGCTCTCGAAAGCCAGTCGCCGCGGCATGCGCTCATGCAGACAAAGGCGGGCAAGATCTTCGCGCATGGCTTGCAGGATGCGGTTGACGGTGACCCAGGGGTCGGCGGGCAGCACGGTGGCGAAGACGCCGATCGCCAGAAGAATGCCGACCAGGACCGATGCCGAATTGGCGAAGAACGGAAACGGATCGTAGGTCATCGCCTGATGTGGGCTGAGGAAGGCGAGGAAATTGATCGCAAAGGCCGTTGCCACGCCGACATAGCGCGGATTGGCCATGCCCAGTGCCGCTGGTACCAGGATCGGCACGACAAAGACCATGAACCATCCGAAGCCTGGCAAAGCCGGAAGCGCCAACTGGCCGATGAGAAACGCAAAGGGCAGGGCGAGTAACGTGCCCTCGAAGAAGTTCCATGCCGACCGGATCGGATCGGGGCGAGCGGCGAACAGGCTGGAGACGACCGCGACCAGAATGACCGTGCCCGTCGCGTCCGACCATTTCGTCGCCAGCCAGAAGCCGGCGACCAGGAGCGTGGCAATAGCTGCGCGCACGGCATTGCGCGATGCCGCACGGTAATCGCGGTGCACCACCAGCGCTGGCTGCCGCCGTTCGCGACTGGCACGAGACGGGGGAGAGCGGAGTGCATCCAGGCCGCGCAGCACTTGCTGCATTGCCTCGGCGAAGTCGGCGGCAATGGTTAGGCGGGTGACAGTGCCAGCCCAGTCAATGTCTTGCCCGGCCGCGATGTCAGGCATCTGCCGTGCCTTGCCGGCGATTGCGTCGAGCCGCGCCACCCAGGGCGCCGTATCGTCCAGCGCGCCCGGCTTGGCTACCAGTTCGCCGACAACGGCCTGCAACTCGGCGCGAACTGGGATGAGGGCTGCATTCTTCGGCGCGGCGTGGGCATGCAGCGCACGCGCCGCCGACAGGGCCGACAGAAGCTGGCCGATGGTACGCCGGACCGGATAGGCGCGGGTGGCGAGGCTCGGCCCCTCCAGCCTTGCGTAGGTGCGCATCTCGCCGAGCGTCTGGACGTCGCCGATCAGCTTGCGGTGCAGCCCGGCAAGCTTTTCCGCATCGCCGCCGGAAAAAGCGCCGTCCGCATAGGCCGCCAGGTCGAGAATGCTGCGTTTCAGTCTTGAGATGATGGCGTCGGCGGCCAGTTTCGGCAGGATCAGCCGGCTGGTCAGCGCAGCGCAGACGATACCAAGCACGATTTCCGCGCAGCGCGCCACGGCGAGATCGATGACGAGGTGCGGCTGGCCGAAAGCCGGCAGGCCGATGATTATCGCGGTGTAGCCGGCAAGCGCCGCGCCATAGGCTTCCGGATTGCGTAGCAGCGACGAGACCAGCGAGCAGATGCCGATCCAGACGGCAAGAACTGCAACCAGCAACCACGGGTTGGCATCGAAAACAGTGGTAATGCCGATCGCCGCCAGCGCGCCGGCAAGCGTGCCGAGGAGACGATAAAACCCCTTCGCCAGCACCATGCCGGCGACCGGCTGTGCGACAATGAACACCGTCATCATCGCCCATTGCGGATGGTCGAGCTTCAGCGCATAGGCGACCAAAATCGCGATGAGGCCGGCCGAAACGGTGCGCAGGGCAAAGATCCAGTCCGAGCGCGTCGGCCGCGTCAGGCCAGCGATCCGCGTGCCGATATCGTCCTTCAGCCGCGCCCAGGTCAAGTGCTCGTCTCCAGCTCAGAAGGCCAAGCTAGCGGCGGGAGCTCAGATATCCAGCACTTCCGTCTCGGCGAATTCCGCGCGTTCCTGGATGAACCGGAAACGGGCCTCGGGCTTGGTCCCCATCAATGCGTCGACCGCATCCTTGGTCGCCGCCTCGGCATCGATAACGTCGACCCTGAGCAGCGTGCGCTTTTTCGGGTCCATGGTGGTTTCCTTGAGCTGGGCGGCCATCATTTCGCCCAGCCCCTTGAAGCGGCCGATTTCGACCTTGCCGCGCCCGGTGAATTCGGTGCGCAGGAGTTCGTCCTTGTGCGCATCGTTGCGGGCATAGGCGACCTTGCCGCCTTGCCGGATCGAATAAAGCGGCGGCACCGCCAGATAGAGATGGCCGCCGCGGACCAGGCTTGGCATCTCCTGGTAGAAAAAGGTGATCAGCAGCGAGGCGATATGGGCGCCGTCGACGTCGGCATCGGTCATGATGATGACCCGGTCGTAACGCAGGTCCTCGTCGCGATATCTCGAGCGCGTGCCGCAGCCAAGCGCCTGGATGAGGTCGGATATCTGCTGGTTGGCGGCAAGCTTGTCGTTGCCGGCGCTGGCGACGTTGAGGATCTTGCCGCGCAGGGGCAGCACCGCCTGGCTGGCGCGGTCGCGCGCCTGCTTTGCCGAACCGCCGGCCGAATCGCCCTCGACGATGAACAGCTCGGCACCGGCGGCGGCATTCTGCGTGCAGTCGGCGAGCTTGCCGGGCAGGCGCAGCTTGCGCACCGCACTCTTGCGCGACACTTCCTTTTCCTGGCGGCGGCGCACCCGCTCGTCGGCGCGCGCGATCACCCATTCGAGCAGTTTCGAAGCCTCCTGCGGATTGTCGGCCAGCCAATGGTCGAACGGGTCGCGGATGGCGCTTTCGACGATGCGGATCGCCTCGATCGTCGCCAGCCTGTCCTTGGTCTGGCCGACGAATTCCGGTTCGCGGATGAACACCGACAGCATGCCCGCCGCCGAGATCATCACATCCTCGGAAGTGACGATCGAGGCGCGCTTGTTGCCGACCAGGTCGGCGTAGGCGCGCAAGCCGCGCGTCAGCACGTTGCGGAAGCCGGCCTCATGCGTGCCGCCCTCCGCGGTCGGGATGGTGTTGCAATAGGAATTGATAAAACCGTCGCCGCCGAACCAGGTTACCGCCCATTCGAGCGAACCGTGACCGCCCTGCTTCTCGCTCTTGCCGGCAAACATTTCACGGGTCACCTGGAATTCGTCGCCGAGCGAGGCTTTCAGATAATCCTTGAGGCCGCCTGGAAAATGGAATTCTGCCTTGGCCGGCGTCGTGTCCTTTTCCCTGATCAGCGACGGATCGCAGGTCCAGCGGATTTCGACACCGCCGAACAGATAGGCCTTTGACCGCGCCATGCGGTAGAGCCGCGCCGGCTCGAAAGCAGCACCCTTGCCGAAAATCTGCTCGTCTGGATGGAAGCGGATCTTCGTGCCGCGGCGGTTGTGCACCTCGCCGAGCTGCTCCAGGCCGGTCACCGGAACGCCTCGCGAGAAGCGCTGGCGATAGAGCTTGCGCCCAATCGCGACCTCGACCTCGAGATGGTCGGACAGCGCGTTGACCACGGAAACGCCGACACCGTGCAGGCCGCCGGACGTTTCGTAAACCTTGCTGTCGAACTTGCCGCCTGAATGCAGCGTCGTCATGATGAGTTCGAGCGCCGGCTTCTTGAATTTCGGGTGCGGATCGACCGGAATGCCGCGGCCGTTGTCGGTGACGGACAGGTATCCGTCGGCGGACAGCTCGACATCGATGAAGGTCGCATGGCCGGCGACCGCCTCGTCCATCGAATTGTCGATGACTTCGGCGAACAGATGGTGCATCGCCTTGTCGTCGGTGCCGCCAATGTACATGCCCGGGCGCCGTCGCACCGGCTCCAGCCCCTCCAGCACTTCGATGTCGGCGGCACTATAGCTCTCGCTGGCGTCGCGGGGCGCCGGCCGCTTCGCCGCCTGCACCAGCGGGTCGGCCGGGCGCGCGGCGGCGCGAGCCGGTTGCGGCTGCTTGTCCAATTTGGCGAAAAGATCGTTATTGTCGTCCATGCCGATCCTGGATTCCGATGCTGCGAATCACCACCCGATACTGCCACGCTTTTGGCGGGCAGGCGACGGAGGTTCCTGTTACGTTCGAGGATAGAGCCTCTTACTGCAAAACCATTCGACAGCCAAGCGGCGGAAATGGGGTCGAAGCTTGGGGCATCGACGCTTTGTAAACCTTGTCCGAAGGTTACGCCGCAAGGTTGGCTGAAAAACGATATCCGCGAACTGTCGCTGACCTAGAATGCAGTGGAACCCTCAAGAGGCTGTCGCTTAAGCATGTTGGATTACAGTTCGCTTCTGCTCGCGGCGGCGCTGTCGGGCACGTGCCTTAGCATCACCATGTTTGCGATCTGGTTCAGCGCGCCACAGGCACGCTTTGTGCTGACGGTGGCCTGCGGCATTCTCGTGCTGGTCGCACATGTCGTGTTGTTTTGGCATTACGCAAGAGATCCAAGCCCCTGGCTTTGCCAGATCGTGCTTGTGCTTCTCAGCCTCGGCTTCCTGATCATCTGCCTGTCGGCCATGCAATATCTCGGCACAGGCGACTACAGGCGAGCCATCTTGCCGACCTTGGTTGCGATGGCTGTCTGCGCGGGCGCGACGTATCTCGGGTTTGATGGTGTCGGCTTTATTGTCACCTACGCGACGGTAACGGCGCTGCTCTCGCTCATCGGGGCGATGTTCTGGATTGAGGGTGGTCACGATCGCCGGATATTGCTGGTCGTCTCGTTCCTGAGCGGCGTCTGTGCGCTGTCGTTCGGACTTTGCGGCGCGGTCCTGCTGGTCACGGGCCAATGGGTGCTGGGTGTAGCACCGGACAATTGGGCCGAGCGGGTGAATTCCGTCGTGGCCGTCGCCTGCATGACCGGGCTCGGCGCATTGACGCTCTCCCTGCACCATTTGCAGGCGCAGATCGAATTGAAGGCCGAGACGATGACCGATCCATTGACCGGGCTGATGAACCGGCGGGCGTTGACGGCACTCTACGGCGAGCGGGTCTTCGGTCCGTTCATGTCCGTTGCCATGTTCGACCTTGACCATTTCAAGAGGACGAACGACGTATTCGGTCACCCGGTCGGCGACCAGGTTCTGTGCCGCTTTGCCGCCGTCATCAGGAAATACGCCCGGACCGGCGTCGACGCCTTCCGGTTGGGCGGCGAGGAATTCGTGCTCGTCATATCGCGGATGACGGAAGAGAAGGCCTATGACATTGCGAGCAAGATCAGCGTCGCCTTCGGCACGGAAGTCGTGGCCACCCAACTCGGTCCGTTGCGAAGCACAGTCAGCGGCGGCATCGGCTTTGGCGGAACAAACGGCACCGGTCTCGACGATGTGCTGGCCGAAGCCGACGCAGCACTCTATGCGGCAAAGCGCGCCGGGCGAAATCGCGTCGTCGTCCGGGACCGGGCGAGCAAGGCCGACGGGCCGGCCTTGCGTTCTGCCTGATTGAGGTTTCTATCTTCTTGTTAGACCCATGATCTTGTCCGAAAACCGGATTCCACTTTTCGGGATCATGATCTATTCCGCCGCACCCAGATATTCCGACAGCGGCGGGCAGGAGCAGACAAGGTTGCGGTCGCCGGCGACATTGTCGATGCGCGACACCGGCGGCCAGTATTTTGCCGCCGTGTCGGCATCGCCGGCGGGGTAGGCCGCCTCCAGGCGCGAATAGGGATGGGTCCACTGGCCGGCCAACGCCTCGGCGGCGGTGTGCGGCGCATTGACTAGAGGATTGTCGGCCAACGGCCATTCGCCCTTCGCCACCTTGGCTGCCTCGCCGGCTATGGCGATCATCGCCTCGCAGAAGCGATCCAGCTCGCGCTTGGGCTCGGATTCGGTCGGCTCGACCATCAGCGTGCCGGCGACCGGGAACGACATGGTCGGCGCGTGGAAGCCATAGTCGATCAGCCGCTTGGCGATATCGTCGACGCTGATGCCGGCGCTGTCCTTGAGCACGCGGGTGTCGAGGATGCATTCATGCGCGACGCGTCCGTTGCGCCCCTTGTAAAGCAGGGGGAAATACTCGCCAAGCCGCGTCGCCACATAGTTGGCGGAGATGATCGCCGTCTCGGTCGCCTGCTTCAGGCCGGAAGCGCCCATCATACGAATATACATCCAGGTGATCGGCAGGATGGAGGCACTGCCGAACGGTGCCGCCGCCACGGCATGGGCCGAGCCTTCGGTGACGTGGCCGGGCAGATATGGCTCCAGATGCGCCTTGACGCCGATCGGGCCGACGCCGGGGCCGCCGCCGCCATGCGGGATGCAGAAGGTCTTGTGCAGGTTCATGTGGCAGACATCGGCGCCGATATCGCCGGGACGGGCGAGGCCGACCAGCGCGTTGAGATTGGCGCCGTCGAAATAGACCTGGCCGCCATGGCTGTGGACGAGGGCACAAAGGTCGCGCGCGCCTTCCTCGAAGACGCCATGCGTCGAAGGATAGGTGAACATCAGCGCCGCAAGATTGTACGCATGCTCGGCCGTCTTGGCCTGCAGGTCTTCCATGTCGATATTGCCGTCCTCGGTGCAGCGCACGACGACGACGCTCATGCCGGCCATGGCAGCACTTGCCGGATTGGTGCCATGCGCCGAGGACGGGATCAGGCAGACGGTGCGATGGCCTTCGCCGCGCGACAGATGATAGCCGCGAATGGCGAGCAGCCCGGCATATTCGCCCTGGCTGCCGGCATTGGGCTGCAGGGTCACCGCGTCGAAGCCGGTGATCTCGGCCAGCCAGCCTTCCAGCTCGTCGATCATGGCGCGATAGCCTATCGAATGGTTTGCCGGCGCGAAGGGATGCAGGTTGGCGACATCAGGCCAGCTCACCGGCATCATTTCGGCGGCGGCGTTGAGCTTCATGGTGCAGGAGCCGAGCGGGATCATAGCGCGGTCAAGCGCCAGGTCCTTGTCGGCCAGCCGGCGCAGGAAGCGCATCATGTCGGTTTCCGAGTGGTTTTCGCGGAAGACGGGCTGGGTGAGGAACTCCTTGCCGCGCGTTTTTCCGGGCATGGAACTGCCGGCGACAACGACGGCCTTAGCGCCGAAAAGTGCTGCGATTGCCTCCAGATCGGCTTCAGTGGAGGTCTCGTCGAAGCTGATGCCGACATGGTCGGCGTCGATGACGCGCAGCAGCCGGCTGGTCTTTTCTGCGGCGGCGGCAATCGCGCCGGCTCTGCCCTTCACTTCCACGGTCACAGTGTCGAAGCGGCTGTCGCCGAGCACCGAAACGCCCGCTGCCTTGAGGCCGGCAGCCAGGCGGTTGGCCAGCGTGTGGACGCGGCCGGCAATCGCCTGCAGCCCGGCAGGGCCATGCCAGATCGCATAGGCCGTCGCCATGTTGGCGAGCAGCGCCTGCGCGGTGCAGATGTTGGACGTCGCCTTGTCGCGGCGGATATGCTGTTCGCGTGTCTGCAAAGCGAGGCGATAACCAGGACGGCCCTTGCTATCCGTCGACTGGCCAACGAGCCGGCCGGGCATCAGCCGCGTCAGCCTGTCGGAGACGGCGCAATAGGCGGCGTGCGGCCCGCCAAAGCCCATCGGCACGCCAAAACGTTGCATCGGGCCCACGGCGATGTCGGCGCCAAGCCTGGCCGGCGCATCGGTCAGCGTCAGGCCAAGCGGGTCGGCGATGAAGACGACCAGCGCGCCGGCCGCGCGGGCCTTGTCGATTGCTGCCTTGTGATTGCCGTAGACGCCGAACGTATCGGGCCAGGAGACCAACAGGGCGGCGGTGTTGTCGTCGATCACCTCGCCGTCGACCTCGATGCCAAGCGGCTCGGCGCGCGTGCGCACGACGTCCAGCGTCTGCGGGTGCGGCGTGCCGGCCAGTGCCACCTTGGTGCGCTTGTCGCGATGATGGCGCAGCGCGATGCCAACCGCTTCGGCCACCGCCGTCGCCTCGTCGAGCAGCGAGGCCGATGCCACCGGCAGGCCGGTCAGTTCCGTCACCAGGGTCTGGAAGTTGAACAGCATCTCCAGCCGGCCCTGACTGATCTCGGCTTGGTAAGGCGTGTAAGCCGTATACCAGGCCGGGTTCTCGAACAGGTTGCGCTGGATCACCGGCGGCACGTGGACGCCATGATACCCGGCACCGATGAAGCTCTTCTGCACCGTGTTCTTTGCCATCGTCGCCGCGAGCTCGGCCAGCGCTTCCGCTTCGCTTGCGGGCGCGGGCAGGGCCAGCGGCCGGTCGAGCCGGATCGACTTCGGCACTGCCTGGCTGATCAGGGTCTCGACCGAAGGAACGCCGATCGTCGCCAGCATGGCTCTGACGTCATGGAGGCCCGGGCCGATATGGCGAGCCGAGAAGGGGTAGGGTGCTGCGGTCATCTTCCTGGTCCTGCTATCAACCAATATGGGCTTTGTAAGCGGCTTCATCGAGGAGTCCGTCGAGTTGGCGCTCATTGGCCAGCTTCATCTTCCACAACCAGCCGTCGCCGGTTGCCGCCGAATTGACGAGCGAAGGATCCGATGACAGCGAGGTGTTGGCCTCGGTGATCTCGCCGTCGACGGGCGCGTAGACGTCCGATGCGGCCTTGACCGATTCGACCACCACGGCGGTGTCGCCCTTGGCCAGTTTTCTGCCCAGTTCCGGCAGTTCGACGAAGACGAGGTCGCCGAGCTGCTGCTGCGCGTAGTCAGTGATGCCGACCGTGGCGATGCCGCCCTCGACGCGCAGCCATTCGTGATCTTCGGTGAAATAGGTCTTTGCCATTGAAATCATCCTTTGCGGTAGCGATGGGGCGTGAAGGGCAAGGGGTGGATGTCGACCGGGATTTTCGTCCCGCGGACATCGGCGAACAGTTTTGCGCCGGATTTGGCAAGCGGCGTCTGGACGTAGCCCATGGCGACCGGATGACCGGCCGAGGGGCCGAAGCCGCCTGAGGTGACATGGCCGGCAGGGTTGCCGTCAGCATCGAAAAGGGCAGCACCGGCGCGCACCGGCTGGCGGCCTTCCGGCTTCAGGCCGACGCGTTTTTGCGCCGGGCCGCGCTCCAAGATGGCGCGCAGCGCATCGGCGCCGATGAAGGCGCCAGAGGCGCGAACCTCCTTGGGGATGGCCCACATCAGCCCGGCGCTGGCCGGATCGATCTCCGGCGTGATGTCCAGCCCGTGCAGGCACAGTCCGGCTTCGAGCCGCAGGCTGTCGCGGGCGGCAAGGCCGACCCACATCACCCGCTCGTCCTCGAGCAGCCTGGCGACGAGGTTTCTTGCATCCGCTTCCGGCAGGCCGATCTCGAAGCCGTCTTCGCCGGTATAGCCGGACCGGCTCATGAACCATTTTTCGCGCGGCTCGATGCCGTGCATGAACACCAGCGAACCGGTCTCGATGCCGGCGCGGGAAAGGGCAGCCCACGCTTCGGGGCCCTGTATGGCCAGGAAGACGCGGTCGAGCGCATCCACTTTTACATCGAAATCGCCCTCTGCATCGAAATTTTTGGCCAGTGCGCGCAGATGCTTTTCGTCGGCGGCGGCGTTGCCGGCATTGGCGACCATCATGAAGCGCTCGGCGCCGAGCCTGGTGACGATCAGATCGTCCAGAATGCCGGCCGCCTCATTGAGGAAGAACGTGTATTTGGACTGGGAAACCTCAAGTGCGCCGGCATCGAACGGGCAGGCGCGGTTCAGAAGCGCTGCTGCCCCCGTACCGCTGATTTCGAACAGCTTCATGTGCGAGATGTCGAACAGGCCGGCATGCTCACGGCTGTGCAGGTGCTCCTTCATCACGCCGGCCGGATAGGTCAGCGGCATCGACCAGCCGGCGAAGGCGCCAAAGCGCGCACCAGCTGCCATGTGCAGATCTTCGAGGGGAAGGTGTTTGGTATCGTCGCCCGTCATGTCATCTCCAGAGTCGCACGCAAGCGGCCGCGAATGGCGACCAGTCCGTGCCCCTCTGTCTGAAGCCTGAGAGACTCGCGCCCCGTAACTCTGTCGGCAGCGCTTACACCTTCGGCGCGGGGGCAAGCCCCGACTTTCCAGAGTGTCTTTCCCGTCTACGGTTCTTTTGCCTGAGAGATTTCGGGCGATTTCCCCTTCGGCGGCAGCTCTCGCTGCTCTCTCCCACAAACAGGTAGGACTCGGTCAGGAGCCCTCGACTCGTCATCCATAGCCCGTGGACGACACCTTGTCACCTGCCGGCGACATTTTTACTGCCAGGTCTTCTGCGGGCCTTCTTTACAGGCAAGCCTTCGCTAACCACGCCGCTTGCCGGTTTCTCAAGACCTTGCCGATATACCGCATAAGGGCCGGCAATTACCGGCGGCGGGCGGGGAACAGAATGGGCGAATTGATCATGAGCGCGCCGGTGGCCGGGCTGACCTCGAAAAATCGGATCACGGCGGAAGACGTGGTCATGCTGCGCGGCGAAGTGTTCGGCGACGGCGTGGTAACGCGCGGCGAGGCCGAGGCGCTGTTTGCGCTGGATGCAACGGCGAGGGACAAATGCGCAGAATGGCTTGAGTTTTTCGTCGAGGCCGTCACCGATTTCATCGTCCACCAGGAAAAGCCGGCGGGCTATGTTTCGCAGGACAATGCCGACTGGCTGATCCGGACGATTTCGCGCGACGGCATGGTCGACAGCCAGACCGAACTCGAGCTGCTGGTGCATGTGCTGGAAGTTGCCAAATCATCGCCGAGCACGCTTTCCAGCTATGCGCTGGAGC
The DNA here is from genome assembly GCF_040319155.1 of Mesorhizobium sp. M0954. NCBI lineage: Bacteria > Pseudomonadati > Pseudomonadota > Alphaproteobacteria > Hyphomicrobiales > Phyllobacteriaceae > Mesorhizobium > Mesorhizobium sp. M0954. Next base: position 257,670 of record NZ_JAMYNR010000009.1, read on the forward strand.
AGGTCGCTCATGCGGTCGTGGACGGCAAGGGGCCGCTGATGACCGGTGGCAGGCTTATCCCTGGGTCGATTGCCAAGGCTGAGGTCGAGCTGTTGCGCCGCATCCTTTACGCCTACGGCGGCGATGGCAACATCGCCATCAGCCGCGCCGAGGCCGAGGTGCTGTTCGAGATCAACGAGCGGACAGCGGCGGGCGACAACGATCCGTCCTGGAACGATCTGTTCGTCAAGGCGATCGCCAATTTCGTCATGTGTTCGGCCGGCTACGAACCGCCGGTGCGCGACGTGGCGCTGCGCCGGGATTCGTTCTACGAGCAGGCCGATCCGGAGATCGGCGGTTTCTTCAGCCGTATGGTGTCGGGTGGCCTGTCCGGCATCATGGAAGCCTATCGCTCACCGGGCGATATCGAAGCCGAATGGGAGTCCAAGAACAAGGCAGCCGAGGCTCTGGCCCGCCGCGCCGAGACGGTCGATGCCGGCGAAGCGAAGTGGCTCGCCGAACACATCGGCGACCGGCCGCTGCATGAGAACGAGCGCGCGTTGCTGACGCTGATCAAGCACGCCTCGCCGGAAATCCACCCGGCGCTGAAGCCGCTGATCGACAAGGTCGCATAAGCAGTCGCGCGACGCTACTGTTTGGCGGGCTCCGGCTTGGCGCTGGTGTCGAACCGCGACATCCATTTGAAGCTGCCGAACCAGTAGCGGCGCACGCCGCCTATGGTGCCGTCGGCGGTACGCGCGCCGATCCAGTTGTTGACGTATTGGATGAGGCGGACATCGTCCGGGCGCATCGCAAACGCCTCCGGCGTCCGCAACAGCGGGCCGCCCACCATCGTCAACTTCGCGTCATAGAGCCTGGCGGCCATCTGCGGCGTCGGCGACGTCGCGACCATCGCCTGTGCGTCGCCGCCGATGATCGCGGCGAAAACATCTGAGGTATTGTCGAAAGACAGGATGGTCGCCTTGGGAAAAGCTTCCTTCGCGGCGGCTTCATCGGTGGAATTGGACAGCACGGCGATCTTGTATCCCGGCGCCGCCACTGCCTTTCCCGGCCTTTTCCCAAGGCTGGCGATCGTCGCAACCATACGGATATCGGCGGTACCGGTCTGGTTGGAGAACACCACCTCGCGTGCGCGTTCCGGCGTGCTGGCGTAGCCCGCCGCGATCATGTCGAAATCACCCTTGAGCAGTCTTGTCTTGAGGTCGTTCCAGGGCACCTCGACCAGCTTCAGGTCGACGCCGAGATCAGACGCCAGCGCACTGGTCAGGTCGACATCATAGCCGGCGAACTTCCCGTCGGCCTTCTTGAGGATCCATGGCGGGTTGAGCGCCACGCCGACCGTCAGTGTCTTCTGGTCGATGATGCGCTTGAGGCTGTCGTCCGCCCGGGCTGGCAGCAGCGACAAAGCCAACCAGGCAGAAAGGGCAAGTATAGTTGTGGCGATCATCTTAGCGCGCATTAATATAACCTCGCTGAGCCCGTCCGGTTGTCAGATTTACACAGAGGTGCCATTCTGTCGATAGCGGACCCTGATGGAGAGTTGCGATGTCGGCACGGATGGCGGTTACCGGTTCGATGATGTTCCTGGTTTGCCTCCTGGGCAATCCGGCGAAGCTTTCGCTGCTGCCGGCGGCAGCGCAGGCTGCGGGGGCAAAACGCGTGGTCTGCTCCAGCGCCGACTACCGCTATTCCTATTGCGGGGTCGATACGCGCCGGGGCGTGCAGTTGACCTCCAGGCTGTCGAAGGCGCGTTGCGTATACGGTAGAAGCTGGGGCTATGACGGCGGCGGCATCTGGGTCGACAATGGTTGCTCGGCCGAATTCGCAGTCGCCGGCCCCAACCGCAATCCCTCTGCTGGCGACGTCGCCGCAGCCATTATCGTCGGCGGCGTGGTAGGCGCCATTCTCGACAACGGCAATTCGCATCGCCATCATTCCGATAATTACTATCCGAAGCCGCGCCCGCGCCGTTACGACCAATGGATCGATCCGACGCCGCAATTCGACAATCAGGGCAACCCCAACTTCGATACCCACGGCAACTACCAGGGACCGCATGGGCTGGGCAAGCTTGTCACCCCTGACGACAATCCTGACCTGAATCCGGCCCTGCGCAGCGACGGCGACGACAGCGACGACGACAGTTAGATGAAGCTTAGGTCAGGTTTCGGTCAGATGCCGCCGTACCAGTCGTAGCCATTGTCCTCCCAATAGCCGCCTCTGCCGCCGCCGAGATTGGCGAAGCCGTCGACCAGCTCGATCTTGTAGAGGTATTTCGGCATCTTGTAGCCGAGCTGGCGCTCGACGCGGACGCGCAGCGGCGCGCCGTTCTCGACCGGCAATGGCTTGCCGTTGAGGCCATAGGCAAGGATCGTCTGCGGATGACGGGCATCGATCAGGTCGATCGAGCCGTAATATTTGATATCGCCGGCCAGGCTGCGGTCGATCGTATCGAGGCAGTGGAACATGACGTAGCGCGCCTGCGGCTTGACCACTGCCTGGTCGAGCACCAGCGACAGCGGCGTGCCGGTCCATTTGGCAATGCAGCTCCAGCCTTCGACGCAGTCGTGACGGGTGATCTGGGTGCGGCTCGGCATGTTCATCAGCTGCTCGCGGCTCAGCGACAGCGGTTTTTCGACCAGGCCTGAAACCTCCAGCCGCCAGTCGGCGAAATCGCTGGCGAGCAGGCCCTTGTAGAAATCGTCGTCCGGTGCGGTGACACCGTTCGGCCGCTGTGGCTGGCGAATGTCGGCCTCGGTGAACTCCGGCGCCAGCGTGTCACGGCCGGCAAGCAGTCGCTGCGCCCGCCAGGTCAGGCCATTGGCGCTTTCGAGGAAGCTGCGCAGGCCGTTGCCGACGCCAAGCTGGCTGTCGAAGGCGTCGCAGCCCGACAGCATGATGCCGGAAAGGCCGAGGCTGGCCGAGGTCAGGAACTTTCTTCGGCTTATCTGTAGCTTGGGGCTGATCTCGAATTTCGCCATGTCAGGCACTCCTCTCTGGCGCTTTGTCGCCATGCGCCGGCGTGTCGGTTCGGTACCAGCCGGTGATGATGGAGCGCAGCTCGTTGATCGGGCCGGCGGCGAGGATCATCAGGATGTGGATGATGAAGAAGGCGACGAGCAGCAGCATCACCGTGAAATGAATGGTGCGCGCCGTCTGCCGGCCGCCGAGCAGATCATTCAGGAACGGCAGCACCGAATCCATGCTCGGCGACATGGCAAGGCCGGTGATGATCATCAGCGGCAGCAGCACGAACAGCACGCCGCCATAGGCCAGCTTCTGCAGCGTGTTGTAGTCGCGCGTGTGATGGAACCTGAGCTTGGCGTGCTCGACAATGTCTCGCGGCAGGCGCCTGAAATCATCGAGGCGCGGGGCAAGATCGCGGCGCAAATGGCCGTTGATCAGGCTGGCGACCAGCCAGACCAGCAGCGTGGTGGTCAGCACCCAGGCGAAGAAGAAATGAACAACGCGCGCGGTGCCGAGATCGTAATAGGAAGGGATCGTCGCCCAGGACGGGAAGGCACGGGAGGTCTCCTGGCCGGCCGGACCCGACCAGCCGAGCACGCCAGTGGTATCGAAGCGCTTGCCGAAGATTTCGGTATAGCCGCGCGGGCCAGTCGCCGTATTCTCGGCGCCAATGGCGAAGACGGTGTTGTTGTAGCCAAAACCCGACTCCTTGCCGATATAGAGCTGCGGGCGGGCGTTGAAGATCTGCAGGCCGGAAAGCAGCATGAAGAACAGCGCGATCGCCCACAGCCAATGCGTCAGCCGCGTCCAGCGCGACTGCCGATAGATCAGCGTCGCATCCGTCGAAGCAGCGCTATCTGCCCCGGTGCTGGCTTCGTCTCTGGCAACTGATTCCATATTTTCCGTGCCTCCCTGCCAAGCGGTTCCGCGGCCTCGTCAGATCTCTTCTCCTCCCAATACGTCGCCAGCCTAAGCGATGTTTCACCCGATCACGGATTTATTACGGACTGCCGAGGCTGACGGCGAGGTTGACCGCGGCTGCCACGATGACCGTGTTGAAGAAGAACGACAGGATCGAATGCACAAGCACGACACGGCGCATTTGCGAGGTCGTGATGTTGGTGTCGGCGGTTTGCGCCGTCATGCCGATCACCGTGGCGAAATAGAGGAAATCCGAGCCTTCCGGCCGCTTGCCGCCCGGGAAGTCGAGGCCGCCGACCGGAATTTTCTTTTTTGTGTCGCCATCCATCGCATCGCCATCCAACCAGTAGATATGCGCGTAGTGAAGTGCGGCCATCGCATGGATGGTCAACCAGCCAAGCGGGATAGACAGCAGCGCCACCATAAGCTCGACGGTGTCCGCGCTCTTCTCCCTGTTGATCAATTGAAACAACGACATGATGGCAATAGCGACGACAATCAGCGTGACCGCGAAGATGGCCAGTACCGGCAGGTCCGTGTCGCCTGCATTCTTGCGCAGATAGCTGCCGGTAAGCCGCGGCATATGGGCGATGACAAGGACGAGATAGGCGGCAAAGAACACATTGGCGCCGATCGAATAGGCAAGCGGCGCACGCCAGACCAGCGCGGCGCCAAAGGCTGCCACGCCGATGCAGGCCGACACCGCGAACGGCGTGTGGCGTCGCATGGGCATCTTGGTCGGGGTACCAGTCGCCATGGCCTTCAGTCCGCAGACGCGGATTTCAGCGCCCGCCGTAGGATGCGGTCAAGCTCGCCGAGGAACCGCGAGCGGTCCTGCGGCGCGAAGCTCGAATTGTAGCCCTTGCTTTCGCCGGTCTCGCGCAGATGCTGCTTGAGATCGCGCATTGCCACCGCCATGCCGATCGTTTCGGGCGTAAACGGGCGTCCGGTCGGACCAAGTACGTGGGCGCCAAGCGCCACCGCGCGCGTGGCAAGCGGGATATCGGCGGTCACCACGATATCGTTGGACCGGGCATTTTCGACTATCCAGTCGTCGGCGGCATCGGCGCTCTTGGAGACGACGACATTGCGGATCATCGGATCGCGCGACGGACGCAAGCCGCCATTGGAGACGAAGGTGACGACGATGCCGTGCCGCTCGGCGACTTTTTCGACCTCGGCCTTCACTGGGCAAGCGTCGGCATCGACGAGAATAGCAGGTGCGGGCATCGTTGTTCCAAATGTGAAAGAGCCGGGCGGCGTCGCCCGGCTCGATCGATGATAGTCGAGCGGCTACTAGGCCGGCAACGCGCCGGACCGCTTGGCCGTCCAGGTGGCGATATAGTCCATCAGTCCTGGATTGAGGCAATCATAAGGTTCGAGCCCGATCGACTTCAGCTGTGACCTTATGCCGTCCATGCGGCTTGGATCGACACCGGACTCGATGATCGACGAGACAAAGGCGGTGAAGCCCGGCGGCGCCCAGCCGTCTTCCTGGAAGCGTTCGGGATGGATGAAGGACAGCCCCTTGAAAGCGTGGTCGCGCTCGACCGGGCCGTGCATGTGGACGCCGCAGCCGGTGCAGGCATGGCGCAGGATCAGCGCGCCCGGATCGACGATCTTCAGCTTGTCGCCGTTTTCGGTCACCGTCACGTCGTTTGTACCGGCGACCGCCACGACCGAGAACAGCGCGCCTTCCGGCTTCCAGCATTTGGTGCAGCCGCAGGCATGGTTGTGGGCGATCTGGCCCTTGACCTTCACCTTGACCGGGTTGCTGGTGCAGGCGCAGACCAGCGTGCCGCCGGCAAAGTCGGCCTTTTCCCGTGGCAGTCCATTGTCGATTTTAGGATGCAGTTTTTCCGGCATTTTTGTCTCCTCCCTGGTTGAACATCTGCATTTTTCGGCCGTTGGCTGGTTAGCCGACGGCTTTCTCCTCGTCAGTAAACCACCACGCTCCTGATCGACTTGCCTTCATGCATCAGGTCAAAGCCCTTGTTGATGTCCTCGAGCTTCAGCGTGTGGGTGATCATCGGATCGATCTCGATCTTGCCGGCCATGTACCAGTCGACGATCTTCGGCACGTCGGTGCGGCCGCGCGCGCCGCCAAAGGCGGTGCCCATCCAGGTGCGGCCGGTGACGAGCTGGAACGGCCGCGTCGAGATCTCCTGGCCGGCGCCGGCAACGCCGATGATGACCGACTTGCCCCAGCCGCGGTGCGAGGCTTCCAGCGCCTGCCGCATGACTTTGGTGTTGCCGGTGCAGTCGAACGTGTAGTCGGCGCCGCCGATCTGGTCGGCGCCGCGCTTGGTCATGTTGATGAGATGAGCCACGACATCGCCGTCGATCTCCTTCGGATTGACGAAATGCGTCATGCCGAATTTCTCGCCCCATTCCTTCTTGTCGTTGTTCAGGTCGACGCCGATGATCATGTCGGCGCCGGCAAGGCGCAGGCCTTGGATGACGTTGAGGCCGATGCCGCCGAGGCCGAAGACGACCGCCGTCGCGCCTTGCTCGACCTTGGCCGTGTTGATCACAGCACCGATGCCGGTGGTGACGCCGCAGCCGATGTAGCAGATCTTGTCGAACGGGGCGTCGGCATTGACCTTGGCCACGGCGATCTCGGGCAGCACGGTGAAGTTGGAAAAGGTCGAGCAGCCCATGTAGTGGAACAGCCTGTCCTTGCCGATCGAGAAGCGCGAGGTGCCGTCCGGCATCAAACCCTGTCCCTGCGTGGCGCGGATGGCGGTGCACAGATTGGTCTTGCGCGACAGGCAGGACGGGCACTGCCGGCATTCCGGCGTATAGAGCGGGATGACATGGTCGCCCTTCCTGACCGAGGAGACGCCCTTGCCGACGTCGACGACGATGCCGGCGCCCTCATGGCCGAGGATCGCCGGAAACAGGCCTTCCGGGTCGGCGCCCGACAGCGTGAACTCGTCAGTGTGGCAGATGCCGGTTGCCTTGATCTCGACCAGCACCTCGCCATCGCGGGGACCTTCGAGGTCGACCTCCATGATCTGCAGCGGCTTTCCGGCGGCAACGGCGACAGCGGCGCGCGTTTTCATCAGGCAATCCTCCCAAGGCACTCTGCAATCCAGGTTAGATTTAACTTACCATTCAGCTCTGCGCTATGCACGAAGCGACGTTGTGACCCCGGATTTTCGTCAGCGCCCGCCGATTTGCATGCGGGATAGGCTCCGACTTTGCCTTGACCGGCCCCCTGAAGCCCATAAAACGGGAAGCCCGTAAAAGAAGGGCAGCCGAGGGACGAGGCCTGCATGTTCACAAAGATCCTGGTCGCCAACCGTGGCGAGATCGCCTGCCGCGTGATCAAGACGGCGCGCAAGATGGGCATCGCCACCGTCGCGGTCCATTCCGACGCCGACCGGGACGCCGTGCATGTCGAAATGGCCGACGAGGCGGTGCATATCGGGCCTTCGCCGGCTGCGCAAAGTTATCTGGTCGCGGAAAAGATCATCGCCGCCTGCAAGGCCACAGGAGCAGAGGCCGTGCATCCCGGCTACGGTTTCCTGTCCGAGCGGGCATCCTTCTGCGAAGCGCTGGAGCAGGAAGGCATCGTCTTCATCGGCCCGAAGCCCAAGGCCATCAAGGCGATGGGCGACAAGATCGAATCGAAGAAGTTCGCCAATGCGGCCAAGGTGTCGACGGTGCCCGGCTGGCTCGGCGTCGTCGAAAACGCCGCCCATGCCGAAAGAATAGCCTGCGAAATCGGCTATCCCGTGATGATCAAGGCTTCAGCCGGCGGCGGCGGCAAGGGCATGCGCATCGCCTGGAGCAAGGCAGAGGTGCGCGACGGCTTCGACCGGGCGCGGTCGGAGGCGAAAAGCTCGTTCGGCGATGACCGCGTCTTCATCGAAAAATTCATCGTCGATCCGCGCCATATCGAAATCCAGGTGCTCGCCGACGCGCATGGCAACACGCTCTATCTCGGCGAGCGCGAATGCTCGATCCAGCGCCGCAACCAGAAAGTCGTGGAGGAGGCGCCGTCGCCGTTCCTCGACGCCAAGACCCGCAAAGCCATGGGCGAGCAGTCGGTGGCCCTGGCCAAGGCCGTCGACTACCAGAGCGCCGGCACGGTCGAGTTCATCGTCGACAGCGACAAGAACTTCTATTTCCTGGAAATGAACACGCGGCTGCAGGTCGAGCATCCGGTGACGGAACTCGTCACCGGCATCGACTTGGTCGAGCAGATGATCCGCGTGGCGGCCGGCGAAAAGCTCGCCATCAAGCAGAGCGACGTCAAGCTGAACGGCTGGGCGGTGGAAAGCCGCCTCTATGCCGAAGATCCGTATCGCAACTTTCTGCCGTCGATCGGCAGGCTGACGAAATACCGGCCGCCGGAAGAGGGAAAATTCGGCGAAATCGTCATCCGCAACGATACCGGCGTTACCGAAGGCTCGGAAATCTCGATGTTCTACGACCCGATGGTCGCCAAGCTGTGCACCTGGGCGCCGACACGGCTGGCGGCAATCGACGCGATGTCGGAAGCGCTGGACAGTTTCGTCGTCGACGGCATCGAGCACAACGTACCGTTCCTGGCGGCGCTGATGCAGCATCCGCGCTGGCGGGAAGGGCGGCTATCGACGGCGTTCATCGCCGAGGAATATCCCGACGGCTTCGCGCCCATTGTGCCGAACAGCGAAGAAAACGCGGTGCTGGCCGCGATCGCAACCGCGGTCGAACTGCTGCGCCGCGACCGGCTCGACCGGCTGGGCGGGCGGCTGGCGCCGCATTCGGGCGCCTTGAAACGCGATTGGGTGGTGAAGATCGGCCGGGATTATCTTTCGGTTGCCATCGTCGAAGGCATGATTTCCATTCCGATGGAGCTCGACCTCACAATCGACGGCGGCAAACCGCTGACGGTGGCATCCGACTGGCGGCCGGGCGATCTCATCTGGCGCGGCACGGTCGGCGGCCGCAAGGTCGCGGCGCAAGTCAGGCCGGTGCTGAACGGGTTCCGCATCGCCTGGAAAGGCATCTCGGTGACAGCCCGCGCCATGCTGCCGCGCACCGCCGAACTCGAAAGGCTGATGCCGGAAAAAGTGGCGCCGGATACCTCGAAGATGCTGCTATGCCCGATGCCCGGCCTCGTCGTGTCGATTGCCGTTGCCGAGGGGCAGGAGGTCAAGGCCGGCGAGACGCTGGCCGTGGTCGAGGCGATGAAGATGGAAAACGTGCTGCGCGCCGAGCGCGACCTCATCGTCTCGAAGCTCAACGCCAAGCCCGGCGACAGCCTTGCCGTCGATGCTGTGATCATGGAATTCGCGTGAGGTTGGACCCGCCCTCGACGCTCTGTCTGAAGTTGGCGGGACAGCGCGCCCCTCTGTCCTGCCGGACATCTCCCCCTCAAGTGTCCCTAAAGTGGGGAGATTGGCAGCTTCGGGGCCCAGCTCGCTCCTGCAACGTTGGAAATTGGCGAAAGCCGAGATGATGGCCAATCTCCCCCCTCATGGGGGAGATGTCCGGCAGGACAGAGGGGGGCGCGAAGGAACGCGACCTTGCAATTGGTTGGGCACGCTCAGTGGAGGAGGGACAAGGCGAGGCCGCGAGGAATTCGCATTTTTCCCCGTCGCGCCGTATTTTGTTCTTGCTTTGTGCCGGCAGCTATGCTACTAATTTGGGTATGGTGCTAATTGGCTCCAGCGACCCGCCCGCAGTGGCGGGTTTTTATTTGCAGCCTGACGTCGGCGGGACAGCGCCCCTCTCTGTCCTGCCGGACATCTCCCCCACGAGGGGGGAGATTGGCAGCTTCGGTGGCAGCGCCTTTCTGCCGGCGGAAGCGATTGCTAAGTTCACAAAGCTCCAATCACTACCGCTGGACTCGTGTTACCCGGTG